>CAZZDD010000048.1:0-7942 GCA_964652185.1 uncultured Candidatus Peribacteria bacterium
GACGACATGATCCTCCTCGTGATCCAGGCACTGAAGGAAAACGATTGGATGCTCGCGCCCATTCAGGAGAAGTACCAGTACGTCCTCGTTGATGAATTCCAGGACTTGAACGGCTCGCAGCACGCGTTGTTGGAAGTCCTCACGACGTACGTGAATGCCGACCAGGCGCCGAATATCTTCGTCGTTGGTGATGACGACCAGGCCATCTACCGCTTCCAGGGAGCGAGCATCACGAACATGCTCGCCTTCACGAAGAAGTATCCCGGGGCCCAGCGCGTCGCCCTTACGCGCAATTATCGTTCCACGCAGCCCGTTCTCGACGCCGCATCCGCCGTCATCGAGCGTAACGCCGAGCGCCTCGCGACGCTCGAGAAGATCTCGAAGGATCTGGTCTCGGCATCGGGCATTGACGGCTCCAAACCCCGATTCTTGCGCTTCGCCGATACCTCGCTCGAACGTGCGGGCATCGTCGACATCCTCACGAAGGCGCACGACGCGGGGACCCCGTGGAAGCACATGGCCGTGCTCTGCCGCACGAACGGGAACGTGACGGAATTGGCCGATGTGCTGGCTGTCGCGGGCATTCCCGCGGTCGTGGGCGCAAAGCAGGATCTCCTCGCCGCTCCGTCCGTACAGCGATTGGTCGCCGTGTTGCGTGCCGTTCTAGCGATCAATGCGAACGACCTACTCTCCACTGCCTTGCGCGTCATGGGCTGTCATCCCGCTGATCTCGGCGCAGTATTCGTGGCGTATCGTGATGACGCGGGATCCCGGCGCGAAGACGGAGAGCGCGGCGATTCGCTCCGGTCTCACATGCATCGGAACATCGACACATTGCCCGCGGCGGTGAAGGATGCGCTCCTGCGTCTCGAAACGCTGCATTTTGAGAGCGGCGCGATGACGCTGACGGAACTCGTGGAAACGGCGATCCGGCATGCCGGCTTGCTGCCCCTCCCGGAGGAGGTCGTCGCCGATCCGCGTGGCGTGGCCGCGCTGCAATCGTTCTTCGATTTCGTGAAAGCCCGCGCGCTTGAGAATATCGGCGCGTCGCTCGAAGGATTGCTTGCCGACATCGACCAGTACCTCGGCGAGAAAACGCTCACCTTGCAGTACGACGTGCCGCACCTGACATCCGACGGCGTGGAATTGCGCACGGCGCACGGTTCCAAAGGATTGGAGTTCGACCTCGTGATCGTGAGCGACGTGCGCGACAAGCACTGGGGAAACCGCCGCAAGCAGGTCGGCGTGTCGCTGCCGGACCATCTGCTCTTCAACACCGACGTGGAAGATGAGAAAGTCGCCGATATGGAAGACGAGCGCAGGCTCTTCTTCGTCGCCATGACGCGCGCGAAACGCGACTTGGTGCTGACATTCCCCGAAGTGACGCGCGGGGGCGCCGAATTGAAAGACGCCGTACCCAGCGCGTTCATCGCCGATGCGGGCGCGACGCTCGAAGAATCGGAAGAAGCGGGCGCGGGTCTTTCGCCGATCCTCACGATAGCCGGATCCACGCTCGATATCGATGAGGCGTTCCGCGCGTACGTGCTGAAGCGCCTTGAATCGTTCGAACTCTCCGTGACGGCGCTGACGGCGTTTCTGAAAGATCCGCAGGACTTCCTTTGGAACCACTTGCTCCTCATGCCGCGAGCCAAGGTCGCGCACCAGGCGTACGGTTCGGCCGTCCACAGCGCGCTCGAGACGCAGAACCTCGCGTGGAAAAACAGGGAGGAGTTCACCGATCGCGATCTCATCGCCGCGTTCGAAAAGCATCTCGATTCCAAAGAGATTCTCACGAGCCGCGAAATGGAACACTACCGGCGCCTGGGCATCATCGTGCTCGAGCGCTACGCCGCCAGGCACTCGATTCCTCCCATCGTGTACTCCGCCGAGAAAACGTTGAAGGCGATACTGCCCGATCCCGTGGATCCGCTGCTTCCCGGCATCCCGCTCACCGGAAAAGTCGACCGTATCGACCTGTTCGAGCTTGACGGACGCCGCTGCCGCATCCTTGACTATAAAACCGGCGCGCCCAAGCGCACGGTGGAAGCCGTCCGCTCCGAAGAGTCACTCCTCCACCAGCTCGTGTTCTACAAAATCCTCGCGGACCGTGCCGCTGGGTTTGCGCACGACGCCGTGCTCTTCACGTTCGATTTCCTCGGTTCCGACAACGATGAACCTGCGACGATCGACGTCGAAGTGACAGGCGATGACGTCCGCGCGCTCGAAGATCTCATCCGCCGCGTGTGGGCGAAGATCCTCGCAATCGACTTCACACCGTTGGAGGAACGTTGAATCAATTCTTCTTTTTCATGAGCTCCACGATAATGGGTTTGTAGCTCGGTACGAAGCCGATAAATTCCGCACCGGGAATTTCGTCCTGCAAACGCTCCAAACGCTGTCGTAGTTCGGCTTCCACGGATGCAACGTGCATCAGAGGAGCGAGCGTGACCGCGAAGGCGTTCGTTTTGGTTCCTTCCTCCGGAGAGCCGGCAGGGTGGCGAATGAGTCCATCACTCATGGAACCGGAGTTCAGACCTTGAAGAACAGTCTGCAAACGAAGAAGGGCCTCGTTCGAGTGAGGATACGTCAGGTGCGGATTGAGCTGTACCATTTTGGTGTTATTCACGGTGACAATCGGACGGTGTTCGATTCCGTCGTGGTACCCTCCAGGGTCGTCGGTGGGGAGATGATTCGCCATAGCCCGCGAACTATACGCGGACCAAATCCGCCCGCAAGATTTTTTTACATGTCGTACCGATCGCCGTTCGGCTTCGCGTTCGCGTCCGGCGCGGCGAAGACCCTGCGCGGCTTGGCGCCGTCCGCCGGACCCACGAGGCCCTTCTCTTCCATGATGTCGAGAAGGCGAGCGGCGCGGGCATAGCCTACTTTCAATTGGCGCTGGAGCAGGCTGGCCGAGGCCTTGCCGCTCGAGGTTACGACGCGCACGGCGTCGAAGAACAAGTCGTCGCCGCCGTTGTCGTCCGCGTCGAGATCGATCGACTGGTAGGGATTCGGCATTGCTAATGAACTTCCGCCCGGCCGCATTTCCCTGTCGTCTTCCGGCGTGTTTTCGTCGTCTTCGGCCAGGCCGATCTGCTCGGTGATGCGTCCGCCGCCCGCGATCTTCACCGCGTTGATCACGCGCTCGACTTCCTTGGTGTTCACGTAGATGCCCTGGATGCGCACGGGCCTCGCCGTCGACGCCGTCATGTAGAGCATGTCGCCTTTGCCGAGCAGGTCTTCGGAGCCGATGGCGTCGAGGATCGTGCGGCTGTCGACCGAGCTGACGGTGCGGAACGCGATGCGCGTGGGGATGTTGGCTTTGATGAGGCCGGTGATGACGTCCACCGACGGGCGCTGCGTGGCGATGATGAGGTGCATGCCGGTGGCGCGCGCCATCTGGGCGATGCGGACGATCATCGTTTCCGTGTCGCGGCGGAACTGGCGCATCATGAGGTCCGCGAGCTCGTCGACGACGATGACGATGCGCGGCAGGAGGAGGGCTTCATCCTGCTGTTTTTCGTTATACTCTGCGATGTTGCGCACGCCCATGTCCGAGAAGCGATGCAGGCGGCGGCCCATCTCCGCCACGGCCCAGCGCAGGGCTTGGAGCGCTTTTTCGGCTTCGGTGATGACGGGCGTGAGGAGGTGAGGGATGCCGTTGTAGGGCATGAGCTCGACGCGCTTCGGATCGATGAGGATGAACTTCAATTCGTGAGGCGCGTTCTGGTAGAGGAGCGCCGTGAGGAACACGTTCATCGAGACGGACTTGCCCGAGCCGGTGGCGCCGGCGATGAGTAAGTGGGGCATTTCGTCGAGCGCGGCGACGATGGCTTCACCCGAGACGTCGCGTCCGAGCGGGAAGGTGAGCGTTGATTCGCTATCGTTGAAGGCGGGGCTTTCGAGGATCTCGCGCAGGCGGACCATCGTGCGCTCCGAGTTCGGCATTTCGATGCCCACCAAGTCTTTGCCGGGGATCGGCGCTTCGATGCGTAGGCTTTGGGCCGCCAAGGCGAGCGAGAGGTCGTCTTTCAGGCTCGCGATCTTGCTCAGTTTCACGCCTTCGGACGGTTTGACGGTGAACTGCGTGACCGTCGGTCCGGGCCGCGCGTCTTTCACGACGACGTCGATATCGAATTCGGCGAGTTTGTCTTCGATCAGCTTCGCTTGCTTGCGGAGTTCTTCGTCGTTCACTTTCAATTCGCTCTCCGCTGCTTCCAAGAGGTCAAGGCCGGGGAACGTCCATTCTTCGAAGCGCGTGTCTTTCATCTCCATCACGTCTTTGCGCAGCGGACGGGCCTTCGGCTTTTCGACCATGCCCATACCGCGTTTTTGTTTGGAATTCGCGAAGGACGGTCGAACAATGTTCAACTCCGGCGGATCGCCGCCTTCTTCCACGAGGTCTTCATCGTCTTCGTCGGTCTCTTCTTCCTCTTCTTCATCATCCTCTTCATCCTCTTCATCGTCGTTTTCATCGCGCCCTTGCTTTGCCGCTTTTCGCTCGGCTTTGATCTGTTTCATCGTCAACGGCTGCTTGCTCGAGAGCAGTCTGACCAGTGCGCCGAGGTCGGGTTCGAAGACGAGGAAAATGCCGATGAGGAATAGTGCGGAAAGAAGGATGTAGCCCGCCATGTCGCTCAGGTAGAGCTTGAACGGGAGGCTCACCATGAACCCGAGCGCTCCGCCCAGCTCCGGCGACCGCCGCGCCATTTCGCTCAGCTCCGCGCTCATGTGCGCGAGGCCGAGGAACGTGAGGAGGCATAGAAGCAGGCCGGCCGATCTCTTGAGGTCGAGGAAGCGTTCGCCGGACGCTTGCATGATGCCGGAGCCGAGTAATGCGATGGCGAAGAAGATGCCCCATGCGCCGAACACGAACTGCAGGCCGATCTTGATCGTGAGCCCCGTCGGCCCCGCAGCGTCGAACAACGCCAAAAGAAGGAGGGCGCTGATCGCGACCTGCACGATGCCGCCGATCATCCTCCGCGTCCCCGGTTCCAGGGTCGCGGCTGCTCGTTTTCGTTTGGTGGATGCTTTCTTTCGACGTCGGGCCATCGGTCGGCAGTATACGCCCACTTCGGTCCATCCCATAGCCATTTTCGCCGCTCCCAAGCGGGGTATTGCCAAAATCAGCATATATATTGACGTAGAATTTTGTACGGCGTATAATTAATGTATCTAACAATTATATGACGCCTTCCCGCGATACGCCGGCCAGGATCATCCAACTTTGGATGGAAATCAGTCGTTTGCTACGCCGGAAGATGGTGAAGGGCAAACACGATGAGACCTCGTGCATGAACCCGATGCAGATGCACGGCATGGTCGTCATCGCCGATCATCCGAACATCACGATGAAGGAGTTCGCCGATCACCTGCACATCTCGTCGCCCTCCGCGACGTCGTTTGTCGATCGTTTGGTGAAATTGAAGCTCGTCGCTCGCAGTGCCGACGCAAAGAACCGCAAACTCGTGCATTTGTCGCTGCTGCCGGAAGGCCGCGTCGCGCTCGAGCGCGCGATGAAAGAGCATTCCGAGGTCATGCATGATCTTTTCTCCCTCCTCCAACCGACCGATCAGGAACAGCTCGAACGGGTGCTTCATAATCTCAAGGAAGCGCTCGCCCGAGGCGTCCCTTCTCGCTAACATCCCGCACTTCCGCAATCTTTATGTTCATCTTTACCCGCATCCTCACCGTTCTCCGAAGAGCGCCCGTGTACCTCTGGCGCCATAAGATCGCCACGGTCGTTACCGCGGTCATCGCGTTGCCGATCCTGGGCGTCGTCTGGTTCGCGTTGAGCCCCACGCAGCCTGAATACATCACGGATATCTCGAAACGCGGTGATCTTCGCCAGACGGTTGAAGCCGTCGGCACCGTCACGTCGGAGCGTGATCTCAACCTGCAATTCGGCATTTCCGGCATCGTGTCGAACGTCTACGTGAAAGAAGGAGACGTCGTCCGCGCGGGTCAGAAGCTCGCGCAATTGCGCGCCGGCGGACTCGGAGCCGATATCGCATCCGCCCAGGCCCGCGTGGCACAGGCAGAAGCGGACCTTCGGGAAATGGAAGCGGGCGCCCGCGTGGAAGACATTGCCGTGACCGAAGCCGAAGTGGCTAACAAACGCGCGTCGCTCGAAGCGGCCAAGGAGTCGCTTCGCACAGCCGAAACGGCAGTTCTCACGGCGGAGGACCAACTCCAGACGCTTCGCACCGAAATCGACGTCAGCCTCGCGGGGTACGTGTCGACCGTGAACGCGGCCGTCACGCAGAAGCTGACGACCGCACAGAATTCGCTTTCGACGATCGACGACGTGTTCAACAACAACGATCTTCTCGACGCCGTCATCAAGAGCGACGCCAACGAATTCAATGACATTCAAACGGCCATGCAACGCGCCCGTACCGACATCACCTCGACGTACGCGGTCGTCGCGTCCGCGACCACCCCGAGCCAGACGCTCGCCGCGGTCGACGCCGGCACGCGCGCCGTCACCAACGCGTGGACGGTCGCTAGCCGTGCCTTCTCGTTTGTCAGCACTGTTCCCGAAACGAGCTCGTTTACGAACTCCGCGCGCGAAACGTACAAGGCGCAGCTTATCGCTGAGCGTGACAGCCTGCAGTCCGCGCTGAACAGTTTGGCATCCGAAACCAAGTCGCTGCGCGACGCCGGGGCCGGGTATGCGTCGCAAATCGCGGCGCAGGAAGCCGCGCTCTCGTCTTCCAAGGGCGCGCGCGACAAGGCCATCGCCGACATCGGCACGTTCGAAGCGTCGCTCCGTATTTCCGAAGCGCAGCTCGCGCTGAAGAAGGCTCCGCCGCGCGAGACCGATATCGCCTCCGCGCGCGCCGTGCTCAACCAGTACCGCGCCGCGCTCGCACGTTCCAGCGCCGACTTCGCCAATACGATGATCGTCGCCCCCGTCGCGGGCACCGTGACGAAGGTGCCGATCAAGGTCGGCGAATTCACTCCCTCCGGTTCGGCCATCACGATGCTCGGCGACGCGCCGTACCGCATCGAGATGTACGTTTCCGAGATCGACATTCCGAAGATCCAAATGAACCAGAGCGGTTCCGTGAAGCTCGACGCTTTCCCCGGCGAATATTTCACGCTTAAGACGAGCCAGATCGACACGTCATCCACCGATCGCGACGGCGTTTCGAAGTACCGGGTTCGCCTCGATTTCCTCGATCAGAAGCAGAGCGAGCGCGTGAAGCTCGGCATGACCGGCGACGCCATGATCATCACGGGCTTCAGCAAGGATGTCATCTACGTCCCGATCCGCGCTGTCTTGGAAAACGACGACGGGGGCGAGTACGTCCGCGTCCTCAAGGATGACGGCACGATCGAGGAGCGTGACGTCCAGACGGGTATGGAAGGGGAGGCGAGTACGATCGAAGTGCTCGGCGTCGACGAAGGAGAGACCATCGTCGTCCTCGTGAAAGAGTAACCGCACCTCTATGCAGAACGACGCGCCCCTCATCTCGCTCCAGAAGCTCACGAAGTCGTACGATAACGACGGCGTCGTGACGCCCGTGCTTCACGACATCAATCTCGACATCAAGAAAGGAGAGTTCGTCGCGATCATGGGTCCGTCCGGATCCGGTAAGTCGACACTCATGCACATCATCGGGTTCCTCGATAGCCAAACGACGGGCGAGTACCGCTTTCAGGGCGAACCGACGCTCGCGTTCGGCGACGATGAATTGGCCACGATCCGCGCGACCCGCGTGAGTTTCGTATTCCAGGCCTTCAACCTCTTGCCGCGTACGACGGTGCTGCAGAACGTTCTTTTGCCGCTTTTGTATCATCCGACGATTCCTGCCAAAGAGCGTATGCCTCGCGCGTTGAAGGCCATCGAAACCGTGGGCCTCATGCCCCGTAAGGACTATCTTACGAGCCAGCTCTCGGGCGGCCAGAAGCAGCGCGTCGCCATCGCGCGGGCGCT
>CAZZDD010000048.1:8042-11310 GCA_964652185.1 uncultured Candidatus Peribacteria bacterium
ACCCTCACCATGGCCGGCAGGGGAGTGTCGTCCAATCCGACACGGTCGCTGTTGACCATGCTCGGCATCATTATCGGCGTCGGCTCGGTCGTGCTCATGAGTTCGGTCGGCGAAAGCATGGAAGGTGTGATCCTCAGCCAGATCAGCAGCCTCGGTAGCAAGAGCATGGTCATCTTTCCGGGCAACCAGGAAGGCGGCGCCGGCCAAGTGACCGCCGGCTTCGACAGCTTGACCCTCGAAGACATCGACGAGCTTCGTTCGCTCGCATCCATCGAGAGCGTGGCGCCGGTCATCTTCGTTCAGGGCGCCATCACGTACGGCCGTGAGGATTCCGCCGCGCAGGTCATGGGTGTGACGTCCGAATTTTTCCTGAATCAAAATTATGAAGCCGAGCTCGGCCAGCTTATCGGTCCCGCGGAGGACGACGGCGCCAAGGCCGTCGCCGTGCTCGGGCCGGACGCGCGCGAAGACTTGTTTGGTTCGCAAAACCCGATCGGGAAGCGCATCAAGATCGGGGAGAATCATTACACGGTGATCGGCGTTCACGAGGCGATCGGCTCGCAGTTCTTTCAGAACGCGGATGACCGCATTTTCGTTCCGTTTTCCAAGGCGCGGCAAGTGACGGGCCAGAAATACGTCAACCAGGTCACGATGCTCGCGACCGATTCCTTCGACCTCGCGTTCGCCGACGTCCGGTCGCTCCTGCGTCGGCGGCACGGCATCGATAATCCGCAGGAAGACGAGAAGAAGGACGATTTCGTTGTGCGCTCGTCGGAACAAGCGAATGAAATCCTTGGTTCGGTGTCGCTCGGGCTTACGCTCTTCATCACGACTGTCGCCGCCATTTCGCTGCTCGTGGGCGGCATCGGTATCATGAATATCATGCTTGTCGCCGTCACCGAACGGACGCGTGAGATCGGTCTGCGTAAAGCGCTCGGCGCAAAACGGAAGGACATCCTGCGCCAGTTCCTGATCGAGTCCGTGTTTCTCACGCTCATTGGCGGTCTCATCGGCATCGTCGGAGGCATAGCGCTCGCGTTCGTCGCGGCGCTCGGCGTTCAGGCGGTACTCGCCAGCTACGCGTTCGCCGTGTCCGTTCCGTCCGTGTTCGTGTCCGTGTTGATGGCCGCGCTCACGGGCGTCGTGTTCGGACTCACTCCCGCCCGCAAAGCCGCGGATCTTAAACCTATCGAAGCCCTTCGTTACGAATAATGCTCACACAAGATCTCCTCAAGACATCGGCTGCGGGACTCACGGCCAATAAAGGCCGCGCGCTCCTGACAATGCTCGGCGTCATCATCGGCGTCGCGTCGGTCGTCTTGATGGTGTCCGTCGGCCGCAGCTTCCAGAATTACATCCTCACGCAGATCGAAGCGTTCGGTACAGACACGATCGATGTGTTTCCGACGGGACTCGAGAAGTTCGGCGGCAATCTCGAATCGTTGACGTACGAAGATTACGAAGCCATCGCGCAGTTGCCGACGGTCATGCTCGCGGGCCCGATCATCGTGGTCGGTGAGAAAATCACGTACGGCCGCGAAGAAATCAGCCCCATGATCATGGGTAGCGATCGCGCGTTCGTCGAAAATTACCGCTTGAAGATCGGATCGGGCAGGCCGGTCGACGATACCGACGAAACCGGCGCGAAGGCCGTGGCGGTGCTCGGCGCGCAAGCCGTGGAAGACCTCTTCGGCGACGCACGACCCCTTGGTAAACGTGTCACGATCGGCACGCAGTCGTTTACGGTCGTGGGGACGCTCGAGAAGCAAGGCTCTGCGCTTTCCGCTCAGCTCGACAGCTTCGTCATCATTCCGTTCTCGACCGCGCGCGCCCTTACCGGCCAGAAGCATCTCTCGTTCATCACCGTCCGCGCCGAAGGCGATCCCGACGTCGCCGCGCAAGACATTACGGCATTGCTCCGCGAGCGACACAACATCGAGAACCCCGAGAACGATCCCGATAAAGACGATTTCGTGGCGCGTTCGGCGGAACAGGTGACCGCGATCATCAGTTCCGTGACGCTCGGCCTCACGGTGTTCCTGTCGCTCATCGCGGCGATCTCGCTGCTCGTCGGCGGCATCGGCATCATGAACATCATGCTCGTGTCGGTCACCGAGCGGACGCAGGAAATCGGCCTGCGCAAAGCAATCGGCGCCCGCAAGCAAGACATCTTGCTACAGTTTCTCCTCGAATCGGTCGCGCTGACCGTGACGGGCGGACTCATCGGCATCGTCATCGGTGTGTCGTCGGGGTGGCTTCTCGCGAAGATCGCCGACAAAGTCCTGGGCGAATTCGATTTCGTCCTCAGCATCTGGGCCATCGTCCTCGCGGTCATCATGGCCGTCGGCACGGGCCTCGTGTTCGGCATCTACCCGGCTCGCAAAGCGGCCAACCTGCACCCGATCGAGGCGCTGAGGTTTGAGTGAGGTTATTCCATCGCCTTGAAGCTCGCTTCGATGAACGCTTTGTCTTCCTCGTACTCGCTCGCCTCCGGCCGCGTGATCATGAGCCAGTTTTTCATGACGCCGTCGCCCGGATTAAAGTGCGCATACACGTCCGGATCCTGTGCGATTTTCTGGTTCACGACTTTGGGGTGGCACTTGATGCCGAGCGCGTCTTCGTACAGGAACGCGAACATTTTCTTGCCCTTGTACCACGAGGGGCAGCCGAACGTTTTCTTCTGCGGCAAACCGAGTTCGTACCCGAACCATTTTTCGCCGAGCTCCAGGAGGTCGTCGCGCATGGAGCCAGCTTAGCGCACCGACCGATATCCGTCTGTCACGCCGTGCGGCGAGAGGACCAGTTGCCACAGTTGAATTTTCCGCGCGCGGAACGATCCGGCGCACGACAGCAGGTAGTACCGCCACATACGCTCGAACCGCTCGCCGTATGCATTTTTGAATTTCGGCCAGTTCTTGCTGAAATTTTCGTGCCAGGCCAAGAGCGTTTTGTCGTAGTGGGCGCCGAAGTTATGCCAGTCCTCGAGGACGAAGTGTGGGGTGAGCGCCTCGGTGAGGACCTCTTGGTTCGGGAGCGCTGAATTCGGGAAGATGTGCTCGCGAATCCACGCATCGTCGCCAGAACCGTGTTGCGTGCCGATCGTGTGTAGCAACGTCAGGCCGTCTTCCTTCACGAGGCGTCTCGTGGCTTTCATGTACGTGCCGTAGTTTTTATGTCCAACGTGTTCAAACATGCCCACCGACAGCACTTTGTCGAACGTACCTTCCACGTCGCGGTAATCCGTCTTCCGTATGTCGACAGGAAGGCC
>CAZZDD010000048.1:11410-12521 GCA_964652185.1 uncultured Candidatus Peribacteria bacterium
GGATCGAGCATCGCTTCGTAGAAGTCATTGCCGATGTCGTAGTGCTGCTTGGCGACTTTCGTCGATTTACGGCGAGTTTGCTGATTGAAGAGTTGTGCGCGTACGTAATGCATCGCGGTTTTCACGGTCAAAGGCAAATGGCGCTCGAGCCGGGCGTTGAGAATGAGGAAGAAGAACGTATCGAGTGCGTCGCAGTCCCACCATCCGTCCATGTACGCGTCGCCGAGACCGAGCGTGCCGTCGCGCAGCACCCTGTCGAACATTCGCTCGTCGTGCACGCGGATGTCCCACGCGTTGTGTCCGTTAACGGTGATGCCTGCCTTCGCGAGCAGGGGTTCGAAGAATGCTCGGCCAGAGTTTTTGGAGATGCGCGGCATAGCTTCGCAGTGTAGAAAAGAGTCTCCTTATTGTCGAAGAATCAAGCGGGAATGCATGAAGTCGAAAGGACTCTTCGATACTGGCGCGAATCGAATGGTGGGCCGGCAAGGATTTGCACCTTGGAAGGCGTAAGCCACCAGATTTACAGTCTGGCCCGGTTGACTACTTCGGTACCGACCCACGGTTGAAGCCTGGGGAGTGTACGGTTCGAGTATGCCGAATGCAACGATCAAACCTTCCTGAACGCCCCCTTCGTGGCCAGATACAGCGCAACCGCGCTGCAGGCGAGAACGATCCAAACGGCCGGGCCGCTTTCGGTATTGCCGGTCGGCGTATGCTGCGTGACGCCCGGTTTCCTACTCGCGGTCGTTCCTGTGCGCCCCACGACGTAGGGATTCACGGCGATGACGCCCGCGGCAAGCGGAGATTGCGACGCGATGGAACTCGTGGCTGCTTGAGGCGGAAAGATCGGCGTGGAAGACAGCGGCAGTTGAGGAACGGATGAGATGGCGAGTGCCGGGATCGATGATGCTTCGGACGTCACGACAGGCGCAACCGATGCCGAGCTTGCGGCTGCGGCGGCGATTTCGATCACGATCTCGCCCGAGAGATCGGGAGACGTTTCGGAAATGTACACGTGCGTTCCGGGCTGCGCGGAGGCGGGAACCGTGTAGAATTCATCGGCGCCAGAGAAGATACCCGGCGTGTTGAATTTCGTGCCGTCCGATGTGGG
>CAZZDD010000048.1:12621-20603 GCA_964652185.1 uncultured Candidatus Peribacteria bacterium
GCGCGCGAAACACGAATGGGGGTTTGTCGTTGAGGAGGCTCAGTCGCGGCGTTTTTGACGCGTACCGGAACGTCTTGTTCATCGTCCGTCGATTGCCAGTGCGGGTGCATGAGTGTCATCGGGAGAGGGCGGAAGAAGCGGTCCACTGGCGGCGGAACGCGAGGAGCGTGCCCATTACGGCCGAGAGAACCGCGAAGAGCAGGAGCCACGTGGTCGGGCCCGATTCGCCGGAGATCGAACCGCCGGTGCCGGGAGCGTTGCCGTTGGGTCCGCCCTCGATCAGCGCGCCTGAGAGCGGCGACGTCGAGGTGGCGGGGTTGCCGACAGTGACGGCTACTTCCTGACTGAAGTCGCTTTCTATTCCTTGGCCGTTCACCGCGCGGACAGCGAAGTAGTACGTTTGTCCCACCGGAAGCGCGCGGATCGTGACGGTTTGAGAAACGTTATCGACGCTGCGGCGCTGCAGGTAGCGGCCGGAGATGCTTCCGTAGTAGAGGTTGTATCCCGCGAGCTCGCCGGATGGCAGCGGGTTCCACGCCAGGAAGACCGAACTTCCTTCGGTCGTGACGCGCAAGGACTGCACCTGGAGCTTCGAGAAGACCGTGGTGATAGGCGGTGCGAGGGATGCGACAGACGAGGCCGGGCTTGAGACGGGGGCGAGCGACGTCATTTGGGACGACACCGCAGCAGGGACGGACGCCGTCGAAAGGGCGGGTACCGAGCTGACGGAGGACGACGCGATCGAACTCGTTACTGCGGGCGCGGACGACGCGGCGGACGAACTTCCCTGCATGCGCACGACGAGCAGGCCCTGTACGGACGATGCGACGTTGTCTTCGCTTTCTCCCTCGCCGGTGAATGCGGCGGTGTGGGCGGTGTCGGTGCCGCTGGGATCGAAATACACCAGCATCACGCCCACGCTCGGGGCGGCTTTTACGGTCATCGCGATGCGCGCGAGGACGATCGTATCGTCGGTGATCGGCTGCGCGGCGGTGCCGCTGAGCTTGATGTAGTTGTCGGCGATCGAGAAATCCATTTCGCCGGGCGTTGCAGCGGGGAATGCGTCGCCCAGGGCGAGGTTTTCGCCTTCGAGGGCGGTCGAGTCGTAGCTGATCCATACGCGGAACCGTTTGATCGGCAGCGCCGACGGATTGTGCAGCACGAGGTCCATGTCGAGGACGTCGCCGATGCTCAACTCCTCCGTTTGCTTGCTCAGGGGGTCGCGCACCGCGTAGCTGGGGCACGGCGTCGCCGCTGGCGGGTCGGTTTCCTCGCAATGCGGGCGGAGTTCGAACGTCACGTCGGGCGGCGTCTGCGCGAAGACCTGCATCGGCATCATGCCCGCGAGAAGCGCGGACGAGAGTGCGAGCCGGAGAGCGATGTTCGTGCGCATACTTAGCGGGGGAGTGAGCGGAGAACGCGGATGGCGTCGTCGACCGTGAGGTCGCCGTTGCCGTTCGGATCGGCTTCGAGTTCGCCGATGGTCGGCGTGCGATAGCCTTGCGCTATTTCGAGGATGGCAATGACATCGAGTGCGTCGATCGTTCCGTCTTCATGAACGTCGCCGTGTACCGCGCTGTCGTCCGCAGATGACCACGGAACGGTTTGAAGGGTTCCAGCCGTCTTGAGTCCCACGCCGAACGATGCGACGGCCGCGAGGAGACCGAGCGGGACGATGTATGATGCCGTGAATTTTCGTGTGTGTGGGGTGCGTGACATTTCTCCTCATTGTACCCAAAAACTGCGTTTCCGTCCATGCGCGTGTCATTGACCGCATCGGAAAACTAGGTCGTAGTTGTAGGCATCAAAACATCGGTTTTCGCGTATAGTTCCTTTGTGGTTCGAATACCTCACCATACATGACGTCCATTACCCTCATGACGGGCGAAAACCTCTACGCGCTGCGCTTGGAAAAGCGCCGCTGGATCGAGGAATTCACCAAAAAACACGGTCCGGACAACATCGTCCGCCTCGACGGCAAGGGGCTCACGGTCCGCGAATTGATGGATGAAGTCGGCGTGATGCCGTTTTTGTCCGAGAAGCGCCTCGTGATCGTGGACGGGGTTCCGAAGTCGACGAAGGAAGAGATCCAGGCCTTGGAGCAGTCGATTCATCCGGCGACGGTGCTCCTCTTCGCCGATCCCGCGCCGGACAAGCGCCTCGGCGGGGTGAAACGGTTGATCGAGATCGCGGCGTCGAAGGCATTCGCGCCCGTTCGCGGCCCGAAGTTGCAGCAATGGATGAGCGCCGAAGCGCAGCGTCTCGGTTTCACGCTCAGTGCCGGCGCGGCCGATGCGCTCATCGAGTGCTTGGGAGATGATCAGGAGGCGCTTTCAAGCGAATTGGAAAAGCTCGCGGTCGCGGTGCCCGGTGGGATCGTGACGCCCGACGTCATCGACACGCATACGATTCCGACCGATGAAGGCGTCGTGTGGACGATGACCGACATGGTCTCGGCCGGAAAGAAGAAGGAGGCGTTGCGGTACGCGCGTCGCCTCCTCGAACGCGGTTCCGACGCGTACGGTCTGTGGGCCATATTGCTTTCCATGCTGAAAAACGTCCTCGCGGTGCGCGCCGCGATCGACGACGGCCTGACGCAATCGCGCGACATCGCCGAGCGCACGGGCGTCCATCCCTTCGCGCTGCGTTCGTTGCAGTCGTATGCGGGGCGTTGCCCTCTCCCGGAGATCGCGGACGTCGTGACGTGGGCGGTCGAATCCGATGTGCAGCTGAAGACCGGCGGCTATCGTGCCACCGACGAATCGCCGCAGGAGCTGCACGCGCTCATCGAGCGGTTTTTGATGCGGATGCCCTCCGGGCGTTAGTCATGGTTCGTCAGGCTCACCATAACAACGCATTACAAATAATTTGTCAGTTGTCACCCTGAGCCTGACGAAGGGTGACGTGCTTATGCGTTATCAAGCTGGTCCAGCAGGCCTTCCGCCGCCTGCGTTTCTTCGGCCCGGGCCTGCGCTTCTGTTTGGGCGCGTTGATCGTTCTTCGCTTTGCGCTCATCGCTCATCTGTTCCAGCGCTTTCGCGTCGGCGAGCTGGTTCATGTCTTTCGCGTATTTTTGGTCGATCGCCGCCAACTGGTCGCGCTCTCGGACGAGGATGTCTTGCAGCTTCGACACCTGCTCGGGCGACATCACGGGGAGGATGTCGATCCAATAGCGCCGCTCGTCGTCGTTCATGCTCTGCGACGCCACGATCAAATCCACTATTTCGCCGAATTTCGCCCGCACGTCCGCGGGGACGATGATCGGTTGCATGCCGGAAGACGATGAATCATCAGCCACGTCGGTAGCCTACGGATCGGCCGCGTCGGGGACAAGCCCGCGATCAGGCGACCTTCGTGATTTCGTATTCCACGAGGCCCGACGGCGTGACGACCTTCACGGTATCGCCCTTCAGTTGGCCGAGGACGGCCTTGCCGATGGGGGATTCGTTGCTGATCTTGAATTCGAACGGATCGGCTTCCGTGGCTCCGACGATCGTGTAGGTCTCCGACTCGTCGTCCGTTCCAACCTCGCGCACCGACACGTGCGAACCGATGTTCACTTCTTTGCCGGTCTTCTTCGCGTCGTGTTCGGAGATGATCTTCGCGTTCTTGATCTTGCGGTCGAGTTCGATGATGCGTCCTTCGACGAACGCCTGCTCGTTCTTGGCTTCCTCATATTCCGAGTTTTCGGAAAGGTCGCCGTAGGAGATGGCTTCTTTGAGGCGCTGCGCGACTTCTTTGCGGCGCACCGACTTGAGGTTCTCCAATTCGTCCTTCAGCTTCTTCAAGCCTTCTTTGGTGACGAGCGTTTCTTCGTCGTCGACGAACGTACTTCCGCCCGATCCCGTCGAAACGGTATCGTCCATGGAAAGTTCTCCGAAATCGTCTGAGGTGGCAAACATAGCCGCCGCAGTATACGGACCGCGAGGGGGTGACGCAATGACGGAAATAGCCCTTTCCGATAAGTGGAAATGGGGGAAATGGCTGCTACGATGGATGCCATGCAGCGCACCGCAGCGGTCATGGTTTCCCTGTCCCTCTTCGTCTCGTCGTCCGCTCATGCGGCGTCGGGGATCGTCTTGCCGGATTTCGATCCGCTCGACGCGGTGATGGACGACACGCTCTCGGAGCAAGACCGCCAGGACGCGTCGGCGTCGTTCGATGAGTCCGTGGAGTTGTTTCCGGAGGTCGACACAGAGAGCGACGGAACGATTGGCGATCAGCGCGATGAGCGCACGGCGGATTTCCTGACGATCCGCATCGGACGGACGGACGTCGTGCTGCGCGATGTGCCGGTGAAAGAATGGTTCGCGCCGTACGTGCGTGATCTGGCCGAGCTGCAACTCGTGTCTGGCTACCGTGATGCGCAGGGATTGCCGACCGGCCTGTACGGTCCCGCCGATCCTGTTACCCTTGAACAAATGGCGAAAGTCGCGGTGCTTGCGGGTCGCATCGATGCCGGTGCCTGCCGCGTTCCGCCGTTGAACCTCTCCGCGTCGGGCGCGTGGTCCGCTTCCTACGTCGGGTGCGCGGAACAACGTGGATGGGCGGTGTACAGCGATCCGTCGGCCGATCTCCGCTTACCCGCGACGCGCGAGCAGGTCGTGATGACCATTCTCCAAGCCTTCGACAAGGACATGAACGTCGACGCCGCCACTCTGACCTTCACCGACGTCGAAAAAACGGGCGTGTACGCTCCCGCGATCGCGAAAGCCGCTGCCGACGGCGTGGTGTCGGGGTACACGGACGCGAACGGCAACCTCACGGGACAGTTCGGTCCGACGAACAACGTGACGCGCGCTGAGTTCGCGAAAATCGTTAGCATCGCGATGCAGTTGTACGCGAAGTAGCCTCACCCCCGGCCCCTCTCCCGCACTCACCGTTCTCTATGCCGGGAGAGGGGAGTGTTCAGACATGGAAAATCTTCCCCCTCTCCTGGCGGGCGTGCGGGTTGCAGGAGAGGGGTTAGGGGGTGAGGTAGGGGCTCAGCGGTGTCGCTGCCGAATGTGGTGCTCCAAATCTTCTTCTTTCCTGTGGGTGCCGACGAGTTCAATGAGGAGCGTGCCGAGGATGATGAAACCGCCGCCCAGGCCGTGGTACCAATGGATCGGTTCGCCGAGCATCGCGTAGGCCACGATCGTGCCGAGGACGATGTCGACCGACACGGCGAGACTGATCGTGGAAACGGGCAGGCGTTCAAGCGCTTCGTAGAACGCGACGCTGTTGATGAAGCGCGAGATGAAGCCGAAGCCGATCAGCGCGGGAATGAGAATCGTCGGAAGAGCGAAGAGTTCGGTCGTGAGCGTATGCGGCACGAAGGGCGAGATGAGGAAGAAGCCGCACACCGCAGTGGTCGAGCGCGCGCCGAGGAGGATGTGCGGCGGGAGGTGTCGTACGTTTTTGCGACACAGGACGCTGCCGGTGGCGAAGGCGACGGCCGCGCCCATGATGAGCATGTCGCCGGCGTTGATCTGCTGCAGGCCTTCGGTGAATCCTTTCAGCGAGATCACCGTCATGCCCGCGAGGATCGTGCACATCGCGAGGATGTGCGCTTTCGTGATGCGCTCGCGCAGGATGAGCGCCGCGCCCGCCATGAGGAACACGACTTCCGATTTTCCGAAGAAGCTGGCGTTCACGGCGGATGTCAGCGCGATGCCGGAGAACCATAATCCCGGGCCGATGAGGCCGTTGATGCACCCGAGGATGAAGAGCCACATCGCGTCTTTCCGGGTGAGCTTCGCGCAGGTTTTGAGGATCGGCACCGCGCCGAACGTGAGCAGCACGAACGCGAGCACGAGGATTTCGCTCACGAACACGAGCGAGAGAGGGGAGAGTGCAGGGGAGAGCGCCTTCGCGAACGAGTTGAACGTCGCGGCCGAGAGGATGCACGTGCTGAGCGCGACCCAGCCGATGCCGGCTTCCGTCATCGCGTGACGGCGCCAGGTCCACGGCCGAACTGTCAGGAGGCTCAGCAAATCCAATTATTGTAGCATATTTCAGCGACAAACGCCACATCGGCCGTTCTCTGACGAGCTGCAGCTTTACTTAATGCATATCGTTTGCAATTAGAAAGAATGGGCGTAGGATGTTCGCATCTTTCCGCTTCATCCATGACTACGTCCGTCTTGTTCGCCTTCGGCAGCGTCGCCCTCGTCAGTCTCGCATCGCTCGTCGGCGTCGTCGTCCTCACCATCAGGGGATCGATCGTCTCCGCCGCCATGCTCTACCTCGTCAGTTTTTCGACGGGCGCCGTCCTCGGCACGGTCTTCCTACATTTGCTGCCGGAAGTCATGGAGCACGCGGGCGATCCGCTCGTCGGTTCGGCGCTGATCCTTGGCGGCATGATGCTCGCATTCTCTATCGAGAAATTCATCCACTGGCATCACTGCCACCGCACGGAGCACGACGAAGAAGGCGAACACCACAACCACCCGCTTGGCGCGCTCATTCTCATCGGCGACGGTATCCATAACTTCATCGACGGCATGCTGATCGCGACGGCGTACCTCGTGAGCATTCCGGTCGGTATCGCCGCGACGATCGCGGTGCTGTTGCACGAGATTCCGCAGGAATTGAGCGACGTCTCGCTCTTGCTTCACAGCGGCTTCTCCCGCTGGCGTGCGATTTTCTGGAACACGATGTCGGCGTGCACGGCGCTCGTCGGCGCGGGTATCGCGATCCTCTTCGAAGCGCGCGTGGAAGGGCTCGAATTTATCTTGCTCCCGATCGCTGCTGGAAATTTCCTCTACGTCGCGACGACGGACCTCATCCCCGAGCTGCACAAAGAAACGCGCCTCGGCAGAACGCTGGTGCAAGGAGTTCTGATCCTCGCAGGCCTCGGCCTCATGGCGTTCCTGGCACTGAACGTCAGTACGCACGAAGCGATCGAAGAAGCGACGGAAGCCCAAGAAACTGCCGAGGAAGAAAAACCCGTAGGCACGCTGCAGGTGCAGGTGATGGACGCGAACGGCAATCCGACGGACGGTTCAGTGCAGGTGCGCGTGCGCGGTCGGTGAAGAAATTAGCGGTGTATGCCGAAATACTTCGAAAGTGTCCTGCGGTTCCACCAGTCGATGACATGGGCTCTCATTCTTTCCGTACATCCTTCCGATGTCGTATTGATCAAAGACATGTCGACGACGAATAAGCCTTCATGCGTGCGCGATGTTCCATGAAGCACGTTTGCCATTTCTGGTTTCGTGCTCGAAAGGACATTGGACAGTTCGCATCGGACGGAGCCGACAAAACCGAAAAGATCCAATCCCTTCCCGTGCTCGCGGAGGGTTTCTTCGTGTCTCGATAGCAATTCGACGAATTGCATCCGGATATGTTCCTGCCGGAGAAGCGCTGGCGTGAGGTGTTGTGCGTTGAGGATTTTTTCCTGGCGGATGACGTAGGAGGTTTGAGGATTTTTTAAGACGTTTGTTTCAGGCAGCCATTCCCCGAAGTGTTCCCGTGCCGCGGCAAGATTCGCGACCGCTCGCTCATGTCCGCCCTTCAGTCTTTCGTGAAAACGCGGCACTTTCAGCAGATATGCATCATCTTCGGCATCTTCGTACACTCTGTGGCCTGCGCCGCCTGAAAATTTAGCTCCGAACTTCACTAAATTACTTTAAAATGTATTATTATATCCGTCAATGTTTGTGCGGGTGCGCGGTCGGTGAGCCGTCTCCTTTGAGGAGCCGCACCGCGAACCACGTCGAGATCGGCACGGCGAGCGTTAGCGTCATGCTGCCGACCAGTGTGCGGACGATTTCCTCGACGAGCATTTCGTTATTGAGGATGACCCACCACGGTGCGTTCGCGTCGCTCCAGAAGAGAAGGAGCAGCGGCAGCGAGGCGCCCGCGTAGGCGAGGGCGAGCGTGTTCACGAGCGAGGCGATATGTTCGCGGCCGATCGAAATGCCCGAACGATAGAGGTCTCGTTTCGTCATGCGCGGGCTCGCGCGTTTGATCTCGTTGATCGCGGCGGTCTGCGTCGT
>CAZZDD010000049.1:0-6846 GCA_964652185.1 uncultured Candidatus Peribacteria bacterium
TGTTCCGAAGCGACGACCAATCTCGATTGCTGAAAACACCATCGTCGAAGACCTCACGTTCCGCGGTACAGTCAAGCCGAAAAGACGGGCACCGTGCTGAAAGCGGTATACTGATCGCCGTCAGGAGCGCTTCGCGTTCCGTTTCCTTACTTCCTCCATCCTCTCCGTATGCGCTCGTCCCAACTCCGTAAGGGGTTCACGCTCATCGAACTCCTCCTCGTGATCGGTATCATCGCCATTTTGGCTTCCATCGTCATCGTCGCCATCAACCCGACCAAGCAGTTGGGTGACGCTCGCGATGCGCAGCGCAAGTCCGATGTGAACACAATCCTCAGCGCCGTGTATCAGTACGCCATCGACAACGACGGCACGCTTCCGGCCGGCATCCCGACGGGCGCCGCAGTTGAAATCTGCGCCACGGGCGCCACTGATTGCGATGCCGCTATCAGCCTGGACGCTCTCACGGGTGCCTACCTCGTGCGCATCCCGCGCGATCCGCAGGCCGCTTCGGCCACGGGTACGAACTACTGGATCGTCGAAGGCGCGAACGGCCGCATCACGGTCTCCGCTCCCGGCGCCGAACAGACGGCTTCGATCAGCGTCGAGAAATAATTCGATCGTACAATCGAAAAAGACCCCGCTCGTGCGGGGTCTTTTTTTAACCGTGTGCCGTTTCTGCTACGATGATCGCCGTGCAGCCGCGCGGACAACATTCTGGTTTCACTCTGATAGAACTACTGCTGGTTCTCGGCATTATTTCGCTGCTCGTAAGTATCACCATCGCGGCGCTCAGCCCCACGCGGCAGCTTGCCACCTCGCGCGATGCGAAGCGCCAAGCCGACGTAAATTCCATCCTCAGCGCGGTGTATCAGTACGTCGTCGACGAAGAACGCCTGCCGCCCGGCATTCCATCCGGTACGCCCAGCGAAATCTGCGCGACCGATGCGGTCGATTGCGATCTCGCCATCAGTCTCGACGTCCTCACCGGCGCGTACATCGTGCGCATCCCGCGGGACCCCCAGCGCCTTGATACGGCGACCGGCACGAACTACTGGATCGTGCGCGATCCCAATGGGCGGATCACCGTTTCCGCTCCTGGCGCGGAAGAGGCGGAAAACATCAGTATTACGCGTTGAAAGGCACTCCCCTGAAAGCGGCTTTTCTGCTATAATAGGGGGAATACACACACATTCGGACCATTCTCGGCAGATGGACGTTCGACGCTCGATTGCGCGGCGCATCGTCACGCAGGCGTGCATCCTGACGACCTTCGTCATCGTGGTGCTCAGCACGGTCGGGTTCGTCCTCTCGCGCTCCGCTCTCACCGACGTCGTGCGCACCACGGGCATCCCCGAAGACGTCGCAGAACGCGCCATGGAGCCGGGCCTTGCGATGCTCTCGCAGTCATTCTCGCTCGTGGGTCTATTGCTCGTGGGCTTCGCCGCTGCGACGGCCTTCTTGCTCGCCCGCCAGTTGGCTACGCCGTTGCGCGCGCTCGTGTCGAAAGTTGGAGCACTCAAACCCGGTCAGCGTGCGGAGCGTACCGTGCATACGGAGGACGAAGTCGAAATCCTGGATGGAGCGTTCGTTGACATGGCCGGACGGTTGGCCGAAACCTATAAACATCAAGAAGGCGAAATCGCCGCGCGCACGGAGGATCTTAACCACCAGTACAAGCTGGATCGCGCGATTCTCGATGCCATCGCCTACGGCGTGTTGGCCGTCGATGCCCAGGGCCGCGTCACGCAGAGCAACCCCGCCGCGGTGCAAACCCTCGGCGCGGGGCTGGAAGGGAAGTACATCGACGACGTTTTGAAGCTGCGTGAGCATCATGGTATGGAGATCAAGCACGATCATCCGGTGGACGCGTGCCTCGCGACGGGCGAAGCCTTCCGTGCCGGCGCCGCGACGCACTACTCCATCGAGCGCGCGGACGGCAGCGTTCTGCCCATCGCCCTTTCGGTTTCTCCCCTGTTGGACGATTCCCGCGTATTCGGTGCGCTCGTTGTGTTCCAGGACGTCACCGAAGAGCGCCACCTCGATTACTTGAAATCGGAATTCATCTCGCTCGCGAGCCATCAGTTGCGCACGCCGCTCTCGGCCATTCGTTGGTACGCCGAAATGCTCTCGGACTCGTCGGGTACGCTGAGCGACGACCAGAAGGAATACGTCGGCGAGATCGACCACTCCGTTCGTCGCATGATCGCGTTGCTCGGGTCGCTCCTGCACGCGGCGCGCATGGAAGACGATAAACTGCAGCCGGAATTGCGTACGGTGAATTTATCGTCCCTCGTGGGCGATGCCGTCCGAGACTCGCAGGAAGTGTTCGAGGGTTCCGCCATTAGCTACGACATGGACCTCCCCAAGGAGGCGATCAACGTCATGACTGACCCGGTGCTCATCAAAGTCGTCCTCCAAAACCTCATCGCCAACGCGGTGAAGTATTCGCCGAAGGGTTCCGTCGTGACGATCCGCGTGGCGCGCGAAGGCGACAGAGCTCTCTTGAGCGTGGCCGACAAAGGCCTCGGCATCCCCGTCGCGGAACAGCCGCGCATCTTCGAGAAGTTCTTCCGCGCGCAGAACGTCCGCCGCATGGACACCGACGGCAACGGCCTCGGCTTGTACATCAGCAAATCGATCGTCGATCGCCTTGGCGGGAAGCTGTCCTTCGTGAGCGCAGAAGATAAGGGTACGACCTTCACGGTGTCGTTGCCGGTGGAGAAGGAGGCCGCATGAAAAAAGAGCCGCCCGGTTGGGGCGGCCCTAGGGTTGGAGGAATGAACGGTGGACAGGCTCATGCCTGCCCGATTTCTGCCAGATACTCTCTGCCGTGGCCGATATTGGGATCGACCGGAATTTTCCCTTCCGCGCAGATGGGGCATTCCGCCTTCGTCCACGTTTCGATTTCGAGATCGACCAGCGACGAGAAGTACGGAACGTGATCCGCGCCGAGATCGACACGAGTGACGTGGCCGCGATTGCACAGAGCCGCGATACCAACGAGGTTCCCGCCGGATCGTCCGATCGCTTCGTTCGTTCTCTTCATGGAGCCTCCCGTCGTCATGACGTCTTCGACGCCGAGAATATCTCGATTGCGAATGAGCTCGTCATACCCTCTCTTAAACAGAAACCCGTCGCTTCCTTCGATTTTGTCCGCGTATACGGACAGAACTTCCCTGCCGGCAATAGATGACAGATGGTAGGCGACCCACTGCGAGAGGATGACTCCTCCCACGGCGGGCCCTACCACGATGTCGGCTTTGCCGCCGGCTTTGTGGAAGTTCATCGCCATCTGGCGGCACAAGATCGAGATCTTGTCCGGGTGCAAATACACCGCGTCCTTGTTGACGTACTTGCGGCTGTGCCTTTTGGACTTCAGAGCATAGTGGCCATTCTCCAGAATGGCTCCCGTGCTCACCAAGATGCTAAACGGATCGGTCGACATGGGATAATTCTCCTTCGGTTAGAGGTAGAGATGGATTTCATCGTGCAATTTTTCGGCTTCCGCGCCCGGATCCTTCGCGTAGATGATGCCGCGCGAAGAATTGATGATCATTCCGTTCCCGTGGCTGTTTTTTCCGACGGGAACGACGTCTTCGACTTTCCCGCCCTGTGCCCCGACTCCGGGGATGAGGATGGGAATATCGCCGACGATTTTTCGGACTGCATCCAGTTCGCCAGGGAACGTCGCGCCGACGACCAGTCCGCAATTGCCGCGTTTGTTCCAATGGCGTGCGACCCGGTGGGCTACGTATTGGTACATTGGAAGCAAGCTTTGGTCTTCGGGGTGCTGAACGATGACATCTTGGAATTCAGCCGACCCTTCGTTCGACGTTTTGCATAGCAGGAATAGTCCTTTGTCCTCCTGTTGTAGGAACGGTTCCATGGCAACCATGCCCATGTAATGGCTCAGCGTGATCGCATCTGCCTTGAATCGCGTGAACGCAGATCGTACGTAACCGTCGTTCGAATTCCCGATATCGCCGCGCTTCGCGTCGAAGATGACCGGAATGTCCGGATACGACCGATGGAGATACTTAATGGTATCTTCCAGCGCCATACCACCGGCCCCTCCTTCAGCTTCGGCGAACGCGGCGTTCGGCTTGAACGCGCATGCGACGTGGGCGGTCTCCCGAATGATCATCACGTTGAAACCGTAGATCGCTTCGCGGATGCTTCCGCTTTTGAATTGATCGGGAATTTTCGCGAGATCACTGTCGAGCCCGACGCACACGTGGCAATCATTGCCCCATCGTGCCTTGAGCATTTCCATGCAATGTCGTTTCATTGTTTTCATTCCTCCGGTGATGGAAAAAGATCCATCGTCTGTACCCGTCCGATAGTGGACGAGATGCAGGGATTATATTGAAGTTATCTTTACTGAAAAGAGGTATTTCATCATATCTCGCTGTTATACGTCCTCTTTAGAGTGAAATCCCATGCTTTGCCATCGCTTTCCTGATTTCGCCGTACCAGAAGCCGTAGCCCTTGTCCGTGAGGTGCAGCAGGTCGTTCGCGTAGTACGTGGAAACGTCATTGTTCATGACGTCGTCTGTCTCCTCTTTGTAGAGATCGACGTATGCCACACCTTTCTCTGCGGCCACGCGCATGTAGATTTCGCGGTAGCGCTGCGTGCGGGCCGACAGGATCGACGATGCCGGCCAATGGAACATCGGTGCGAGTCCGATGTTGCCCGAGTGCAGTGCGATGACGTTCTTTCCGGCGGCGGTCGCTTTGTCGAAGAGCGCGCCGAGCGACGTTTCGAAATCTTTCTCAGGCGTGCCGCGGATGATGTCGTTGGCGCCGATCTGCAGGACGACGAGGTCGAATGAATTCGGTTCGAATCGCGGAAACGCCGCGAGCACGTCATCGATCTTCCAGCCGTTTTCGCTTACGTTTGCGATCGACGCGTTCGGAAACGCTGCGCCGAAATGCCCCGCGACGGATCCTTCCGGCGTGGTTCCCGTTCCTACCGCGGTGCTGTCGCCCATCACGAGGATGCGTGGAGAACCGTTGTCGATGATTCGTTCAAACGCCTTGCTCCGCTCCACTAATTTCGCGCTCGTGCGAAGCAGCCACGCGAAGCGGATGCCTTCGAAGGTGACCCATAAGAGCAGCGCGATGCCGATGATCGCGAGGAGGATCCACATGGGTTTCATTCTTGAAATATACGCTTATTTTTTGGCTACCGCTTCAACGAAAGCAGAGGTTTTTCCATCGTACTCCGCCGATGTTTCGTCGAGGGTCAGCACCGTGAAATCCGCCAATTGCTTCTGCATGTATTCCGGCGTGAAGAAGTGTCGCATGTTCGAGCGCACGTACATGTGCTCGCCGACTTTCTCCCCTTCGCCGTAGTAGGCGTCTTTCGTCGATTTACACTTCACAAAGAAGAGTCCGCCGGGTTTGAGCATGCGATGGATGTTTGCGAATATCGCGGCCGTCGTCGCATCATCGAAGTAGTGCAGGCTGAGATGCGCGTAGACGGCGTCGAACGATGCATCCGGGAAATCCATGTTTGTCGTATCCATGACGCGCGCGTCGATGGCCGGGTTCAGCTTTTTTACGCGTTCGATCGCTTCTTCCGAAAAGTCGATCGCCGTCACGTGCAATCCTTGTTCCGCGAAAAAGTTTGCATCGCGCCCGTCGCCGCAGCCGATATCGAGGATCGAAACATTCGTTTTGTCGCCGAGAAGATTCGCCGCGTTCTTCGTGAATTCCTCATGCAGAAGCGCCGCGGCATGTTTCGTGAAATCGAGCGCGTCGACGGTTTTCTTACTCTGATATTTCGCGTTCCACTGTGTTTTGGGGTCGGTGGTCATGGGAGTGAAAGACTACGGATTATCTCGCACGATCGCTAGTTCGTTGCCTTCCGAATCCTTGAAGAAAGCGGTTCTCCCCCAAGGAAATGTTGTTATCAAAAGTTCATCGACGGAAATGGCGTTGGGTTTATCCATGCCCGACACGAAGTTCACTCCTTTCGTCGTCAATCGTGCTACTTCGTGTTCAATATCATCGACGTAGAATTCAATATGACCGGTCACGCCGCTATGTATGTAGAGGTGTAACTCGGCGTTGCCGACAACGATAGCCGCCCAGTCTTTGGAGACGATCCGACACGGGAGGTCTAGGATATCTTTGTAAAAATCCACAGCTCTATCTAGGTTTTGCACTCGTATGTCGACGATGAGTTTCATGGTCTTAGTCTACGCTAATGCATGTGTTGATGGAGCCGCTGGCCAGCCCCTCGACTTCGCTCGGGGTGACAAGATGGAGCCACCTCGGAGAATCGAACTCCGGACAACCTCATTACAAGTGAGGTGCTCTACCAACTGAGCTAAGGTGGCCTATGGCTTCCAGTATACAGAAAGTCGGTGAAATCTTGAAGGGAAAGCCTTTTTATGCGATAATGAGGGTCCTGCTCTTTGGATGACCGCCCACGGCTTCGTGCCGCCGGGAGGAACGTCCGGGCTTCAACGGAACGCCATGCGGCTAACGGCCGTCCACGTACTGCATATCCGGTAAGAGTGCGTGAGGACCAGTGCCACAGAGACGAACCCCGTCCACTCTCCTCTGGAGGGACCAATGGGGGTGAAACGCCTCAGGAACTGAGGCCATGAACAAGAGCGCAAGCGATCGGTTCATGGTTGGCAAACTCATGGTGAAGCAAGGAGGATTTGGGTTCGCGGATCAAGCGATGGTTCCGTCGCTCCGCGCACCCCTCCGCATATCCCGAAAGGGATTCAGGCTCGCAAGCGATTGCGGCCGCAGATAGATGGTCATCTCGTCCGCCATAGCCTCGGCGAAGGCGGATAGACAAAACCCGGCGTACAGAAGAGCAGGATCAAG
>CAZZDD010000049.1:6946-8952 GCA_964652185.1 uncultured Candidatus Peribacteria bacterium
TAGCCTCGGCGAAGGCGGATAGACAAAACCCGGCGTACAGAAGAGCAGGATCAAGAGAGCACCTTTGGGTGCTTTTTTGATGACGCTGCCATCTCCGCGCCGATGTTGAACGCTTCGACGGCTTCGATGAGTTGATCGCGTACCGTCCAATACAAGTCCACGATTCGTCGCATCGTCGACTGACGCGCGGAAAGGTGCGTTCGTTCCGGTGCCATGCTTTACTCGCGGTTCGGTTGTCGCACGCCTATCTTCGTGACGAAGTACCCCATCTGTCGAATGGTCGCTTGTGCTTCTTCTTCCGACGCGCATTCGATAACGGGAGGAATGAGATTACCCGGATCTCGCTCCGGATCGGGCGTGCCGATCGCAGTGAGGACGGGCGGGCCGTTATGCGGCGGGATCGGTCGATCTCCTCCTCGAAGCGACGCGGATGTTTGCGTTCGTGGTTCGATGTCGTCGTAGTAAGGAGTGTTCATAACCGATCACTCTACGCCATTTCACGCCATTGTGGAGTGCGTGTCCGTATTCTTGTGTTGTACATGGAGGTAGCATCTTTTCATGCGATCGTTTCGCCTGTTTCTCACCATTCTCCCGTTCGCACTTCTTGCGGCACCTCTGTCCGCCCATGCCCAATCGGGCGGAATGCTCGGAGGGACCGGCGCGGGCTTACTCAATTTTTCGAGCGGAGCCCTGCAGCTCGTCGTTCCCGCTCCCGTCGTTGTCCCGCCGCCCGCAGTTCCCGCGAAAACATTGGGGACCGTGACGTGGATTGACGCGGGCAGGCTCGCCGACACGCTGCGCATCGCCAAACCTGTCGCCGACCTTCGCGCGGTGACGACCGATCCCAGTGGGAAGAACGTCGGGTTCTACTATGTGTCCGCCAGGGAGAAAACATTCGCGGTGTATCGCAACGGGCGGTTGATGCAGGGTGGCGACCTTGAAACATTAGCCGATCATCAGAAGCCCCTGATTTTCCGTATGACCGCGAGCGGCGACCTGCTGTATGCGCTGCACGGTACCGACTTGTACGTGAATGCGACGCCGGTATCGCTTGATCGCACGTCATTCCCATCCATCGAGAGCGTGCAGGAAGGCGGCGGCGTGTTGACCTTCGCGGAGGGCGGCAGCGTGATTTCCTACGACATCGCGCGCAATACGCGAAAGACGCTTCATAGGCATTCCGGCACGATCGAATCGCTTCGCCGCGAGGGCGATACCGTCGCCTATGTGTTGCGCGAACGCACTGGTCGGCGCATGTACCGCGATGGACGGCGCGTGAGTGCGAGAGTGGTCGAGAATGCGCAAAATTTTGCACTGTCGCGGGAAGGAGATATCTATTTCTTCACGAAGGCCCCGCGCGGATATGCGCTGTATCGCAACACGCGGTCGTTTGTAATCGGCAAAGGAGCCGGCGCGTTCGTGGGCATCGATCCGAAGGGACGCGTGTGGCACGTGTCGTATACGCGTCTCGATAACCGTAATACGGTGCGCCTGCAACGCGATCGGTCGGCAAAAAACCTGCTTCCCGCGAACATTGAGAACCTCGAGCTCGACATGGCCTACCCCGACGGCGGCTACGCGCTGCGAGCGGCGTTCTTCCAAAACCCGTCGGCATTTTCCCTCGTGCGCGACGGTAAGACGCTCGGTAGGTCGTTCGCGTTCGACTTCCCGTTCAACGATACGAACGGTCTTCTGGTGTGGGATGGTGCGGTCGTTCTTCGGGTGCACGACGGCGACCACTGGAGAATATCCGTCGACGGCGAGATTCTGAGCAATTCAAGCCTGAAAGAGGCCTTTTACGCGCGGGTAGATGGGTCAGAATTGATAATCTATGCAACAAAGTAGGTTGTCACCCTGAGCCTGAGGAAGGGTGATCGTGTACGCCACCAAGTGAGGCGTATACTCTGGTCGTCCCATGAAAAAGTCAGAGATCCTCTTCGGCGTCGCACGCGTTCCGCTCGATGCGCTCTGCGCCGTGCTCGCGTTTCTCCTGGCGTACGAACTTC
>CAZZDD010000049.1:9052-14737 GCA_964652185.1 uncultured Candidatus Peribacteria bacterium
ATCGCCATCCTCGTGTTGCTCGATGGCGGTTTCCCGATTTTCTTCGTCCAGAAGCGCATCGGTGAGTTGGGAGAAAAGCCGCTGCCCATCATCAAGTTCCGCTCGATGGTCCCGGATGCCGAGAAGCGTCTCGATGAAGTGATTGCGTTGAACCACCGCGCCGACGGGCCGCTCTTCAAGGCGAAGCACGATCCACGCGTCACGAGGCTCGGCGCGTTTTTGCGCAAATGGTCGCTCGATGAACTGCCGCAGCTCTTCAATGTGTTCTACGGCCACATGTCGCTCGTAGGCCCGCGCCCCCATCTGCCGAGCGAGGTTTCGCGCTACACCAGTTACCAGCGCCGCGTGTTCGCCGTGCGCCCGGGGATGACCGGCCTCGCACAGGTATCCGGCCGCTCGGACCTGACGTTCGACCGTGAAGTGGCGCTTGATTTGCAGTACATCGAAGAATGGTCGCTCTTCCTCGACCTGTGGGTTCTGTGGCGGACCTTGATGGTGGTAGCCGGTCGCAGAGGGGCTGACTAAAGGGGTGCGTCAGGCTACGATCGGTCCGTGCACTTCACGACTCCTCGCCTCGTCGGCTTCGTCTGCGGATTGATGCTGTGCATCGTGTTGGTGCAGGCCGCGTTGCCCACACCTGCTGCGCAGACGCCTCCCCCGCCGCCCGCTCCCGTCACATGCATCGGCGATCCTATTCCCGTCGACTACGTGTTCACGGGCTGGAATCAGCCGCATGCGTGCGCTGTGCAATGCGAGGACGATCAGCCGCGGTACATCCTCTACAGCGACGGGAAAGCCGCGCAGTGCCAAACGCCGCCGGGGTGCAATGACGAAGGGGAAGACAGGGGGATTTTGTGTGAGCCGGCGCTTACCTCCACGCGGTAACCGTGATTATAAGGGCAGCGCTTGCTGCGGCCCCTCCTCTTTCTTCGGTTTCGCAGATTTTTTCGCGGGTGCTTTCGGCGCATTGAGAGGTTTCGTCGTGAATGGCGGCGCGGGTTCGGTTGCGAACGTTTCGATGTAATTCTTCACGCGCGTGCCGTACGATTTTTCCTTCATGCGCTGGTCGAGGATCGCGACATCGGACCCGACGGATGCGTGGCGCGAGAAGGCGCGGAGCAGGCGGAACACGCGTTGCAGAACACGGACAAGCGCGTAGTGCTCGAAGCCGTTTGCAAAGAGTTCTTTGCGGAAGCCGAACGTCGGCTGGCCCGGATGGTCGAACGGGAGGCTATCCAAGACCAGGTGTTGCGCAGCGTCTTCCGGCAGGTCGATGCCTTCGTACATCCAAGGCGTGAGCATCCAGATCGTCGTGCCCTCGGCCGCGAGGAAATCGCTCTCCATGCGTCCTTGTCCGCCCGACATGCCCTGGCAAATGAGCGTCACGCCTTTCTCTTCGAGGCGCTCGGTGTGCTTGATGAATGCGTTCTCGATGATGCGTTTGCTGCCGACGAGCGCGATCGTTTTGCCCTGCGGCGGATTTTCGAGAATGGCTTCGAGGCCGGTGTCGGGGAAGGAGATCGGGAACGTCGCGAGCGCGTGGAGATCGGCCGTGTGCAGCGTGCGTGGAAAGCCGTCGGGGATTACCGCGGGCAGCGCGCCCTTGAGTGCGGGTGGCACCAGGAGCGTCGTGGCGTACGGCACGAAGAGTAACTGCTTGAGCAGCAGGTCCACGCGTTGCGGGGCGCTATGGAGCGAGACGCTGCCGCTCTGCGCGCGGGTTTCGATCCACGTCAGCATGGGAATGTCCGCCGCGGGCGTGAGGAACGTTTTGAGTTCGGTGAGGATGTAGCGCAGGCGCCCGGCCAGCGTCGCGTCGGCGAGGGCTTCGTCGAGCAGCGTGAGCAGGCCCTTCGTTTCGGGGCGCGACAAATCTTTCGCGTTCACCATGTATTGGTCCGTGCCTCCTTTCACGAGTTCGGCCCACAGTGCGGCGTTGTCCACGATGCGCATGAGGGTGTCGTTGCCCTGCGCGGCGGCGCGCAGGTCATCAAGCGCCACCCACGATCCGAATGCCTTCGTCGCGGTGTCTTCGAGCATCGATGCGTCGTCGACGATCACGCGCGAACCCTCCGCGATCACGTTTCCTTCGCGCAAAAACGACAGCAGTTGGCGGTGATCGACGAGGCGCACGATCGCGCCGCCTTCGAGTTGGGCGCGGTACGCGACGTGTTGTTCCGTCGCGGCGAGTTTGCCGTTCCAGGTATCGCGCTCTCCCGCATGCAGTGCCACGTCGGCCCGCACGCGCGGCGAAAACCACGACAGCTTCAGCGCGAGCGTCGCTTCCTCCGGCAGCATCGTGTCCTGCGCGCGCAGCTTTTTCGCCGCATCGGGGTCGAGTAGCAACGACGGCGGATGCAGGATCGACACGCCGGTCGTGAGGTCGTGGCGCTTGAGCGCGGAGTCGAGGTTCTTCACGGCGATCCACGTGGGAGTTTTTTGTTGCGCCGCGCCGGCGATCATCGCGGGGACGAACGCGGGGTCGAGCGATTCTTCCACGAGCGTGACGGTTCCGGGTGTTGCATCTGGCAATGTCATCGGGGCCGCGCTTTTGACGGGTGCTTTCTTCCGGGCATTTTCCAGCCACTCGCCTTTGCCACCCTCACTGGGCAATGCGTCGAAGAACATGCGGTAGCCGTCACTCGAACGCGCCATCGCGGCCTTCGCTTCGCTGATTTTATCGGCGGGCAGCTCGCAGAGCCGTTCCCAGATCGCGCCGAGGAGCGCCGCCGTCGCGTGGACGTCGCCGAGCGCGCGGTGCTGGGGTTCGTGCGGCAGGTCGAGCGCGGCGCTCAGGTACTGCAACGAGAAGCTTTTGAGTTCGGGGAAGACGAGCGCGGCGAGGAGCGACGTGTCGATCCACGGTCTGCCCGTCAGATCGATGCCCTCCCCTTTCAGCATTCCTAAATCGAACGCGAGGTTTTGCCCGACGAGCAGCGTGTCCGCACCGAGGGTCTTCGTGAACTCCTCCGCGACGTCCGCGATCAGTGGTTTTCCTTCGAGCATGGCCGGCGTGATGCGCGTGAGGACCTGCACATGCGGCGGCAGCTGGTCCGGCGGGTTGGTCAGCGCCTCGAACGTTCCCGTGAGCTCGCCACCTTCATAGCGGACGCACGCCAACTCCGCGATGTGGTGCACCCGCGGCACAAAGCCCGTCGTTTCGGTGTCCAATACGGCGAAGGGCAAGGGCGGGAAACGCATGGGCGCATGGTAGCCCCCTTCCGCCGCTGGTACAGTGCATTCCATGCGACATGCCTTATTAATGCTTCTTCTCTGGCCCGCAATGGTTTCGGCCGAGACGTTTCGCACGCAGCGCACGATTACGCCGCCCCCTCTTACAGCACCCGCAATCGTAGGCATCGAACTTACGGAGGATGTGCGCCGCGACGGCGGTTATCGCATTGTCACGCAGACAGGATTCGCCGTGCCTTTTCGCTCCGATGGCTTGGGGCGCGACTTGCTCCCGCGCGCGACGATAGTATCTGCTCCGCTGGCCACCGCGCCGGGTCAGCATGTGGAGATGATCCGCTCGGAGGGGTCGTTCCAGCCCGTCACCGCACCTGAGTACGTGTTTCTTTTTTCATTTCCTGCGGATGTCACGCCGGTCGAGGCGTCCGTGCATGTGACGAGCGGGACTGTGGAAGCGATCGTGGTACGCGGCGGGAAAACGCGCAGCGATTTGAAGAGTCTCTACGCGGGGTCTGCGGACGGGGGCGCGCGGGCGCAGCTTCCGGGTGATCCTGTGCGCTTCGTGGAAGTGACGATCGCCGCGGAGGGCCCTATACGCATCGATACCATCCGCCTCCTCGATCGGCCGAATATTCTTTTTTTTCGTGCGGCGCCCGGGAAAACGTACACATTGCTCTCGGGCGGAGACGACGAAGGTCCGGTGACGCTCTTCCCCGGTTATGATGCCCTTCGAGGCGGCGATTACGATCCGGGTCGCGTCGCGCGGTTGGGCGAACCGTCGCCCGTGGAAGTCCAAGACGATCACGACGGCGTATCGACCGTATCCGATAACTGCCCTGATCGCTGGAACAGCAATCAAGACGACATCGATGAAGATGAGGTCGGCGATCTATGCGATCCGTGCCCGACGGTGGCCGGCGGCGACGACGCGAACGGCAACGGCAGGTGTGACCAGCTAGAGGACCCGGACAACGACGGCATCCGCACGATGGATGACAACTGCCCGCGCGTGCTGAACCGCCTGCAGGAAGACTTCGACCGAGATGGTCTCGGTGACGCGTGCGACACGACGGATGACCGGTTTTCGTATGTCCGACAGCCGCCGTGGTTCTGGGCTTTGGCCATCGGAGGATCCCTCTTCATCGTGTGGTTCATCGTGTTCTCGTTGCGTCTGCGCGATTGATCAGACACAAAAAACGGGTCCGAAGACCCGCTTTCTGTTCATGTCTTCGATCAGGCTGCGACGGCGCCTTCGCCCGCCACGGGCTGGCCTTCGTCCGGCGTGTTGGATCCGGTCTCCGGCGTCGCTTCCGCGGCCGGTGCGGTTTCCAATACCTCCGTCTGCGCATCGTGCTCGGATACTTCCGCGATCGGAGCGGATCCGCCTTCGACGATCTCGCCTTCCGCGTTCAGGATCGCGACTTGGACGTCCTCGCCGCGGAGTTCCGCGAGCTTGGCCTGGAAGGCCGGGAGTTCCTCGTAGTTGTACATGTCGAGCTCGTATCCCGTGAGCTCGGTGGCGAGGCGGATGTTTTGGCCTTTCTTGCCGATGGCCATCGGGCGCTGGGCTTCTTCCACGAACACCGCGGCGCGTTTCTTGATCTTGCGGCCGTCGGCGTCGACGCCTTCCTGGTCGTTCACGATGATCACCGCGGAGATCGCGGCCGGCTGGAGCGCCGTGGAGATCAGCTTGATCGGGTCATCGCTCCACTCAAGCATGTCGACGCGCTCGCCGTTGATCTCTTCCATCACGGCTTGGATGCGCACGCCTTTCTGGCCCACGCAGGCGCCGATCGGGTCGATGCGAGGGTCTTTGCTGGCGACCGCGACCTTGCTGCGGAAGCCCGCGTCGCGGGCGATGCCGCGGACGAGCACATCGCCGTTGCGGACCTCGGGAATTTCGAGCTCGAGGAGCTTCTTCACGAGGTGCGCGTGCGTGCGCGAGATGCGGAGCTGCGGGCCCTTGCCCGTCATTTCGACCTTCTCCAGGTACACGCGGATGCGCTTGCCCGTGTAGTAGTGTTCGCCGGGGATCTGTTCACGCCACGGCAGCGACACCGCCATGCCTTCGATTTCGAGCGTGACCCAGTTCGGGTCCGTCTTCGTGACCGTCGCCGTGAGGAGTTCGTCTTCGCGGTCCTTGAACTTGATGTAGAGGCTCATGCGCTCGGCTTCCTGGAGCTTCTGCAAGATGACCTGCTTCGCTGCTTGGGCGGCGATGCGGCCGTACTCGGCGGGCGTCACGTCGATCTCGATTTCATCGCCTTCTTCGGCGTCGCGCTTGATGCGCTTGGCTTCGACGAGGGAGATTTCGAAGTTGTCGTTTTCCACGGACTCGACGACTTCCTTGATCACGAGGATCTGTGGACCGTCGTGGCCTTCGGGAAGGTTCACGCGGATTTCTTGCTCTTTGTTGCCGTAGTCTTTTCGGTAGGCCGTGGCGATGGCCTGCTTCACTGCTTCGATGACCTGGTCCGGCGAGACGTTCTTCTCGGA
>CAZZDD010000049.1:14837-19929 GCA_964652185.1 uncultured Candidatus Peribacteria bacterium
GCGAAGAAAACGATCGTCGGGATCCATGCGATGTCGAGGTTGCTTAACAGGCTGACGACGAACGCGAGCATGAGAGAGTTTGTAATGCCGAAGAGGCCGAGCGTGTAGAGCTCGCCGTAGCGCAGGTTGCGGCCGATGATCTTCGCGATGATCCACATGACGACCGTGGCCCAGAGCAGGAAGAGCAATTCGAAGATCCACATTACGCCGCCCACGATCCACGGCGCGATGAGCAACGCGGCGATGTACCCGCTCCACAGGAACCACGGGAGCCACGGCACGAGGTTGTCGCGCACGAGCGCGATATTCTCGGCCACGAGGGCTTCGTCGATGACGAGCGGTCCTCCCTCCTCGCCGTACGGGAACATGCGCACGCCGTTGTCGTCGCGGACGGCGGCCGCCGTGTCGGTCAGGAGAACATGGGTTTCATAGTCGTCGAAATCGTCGACGGATCCCTTCGTGTCGATCACGACGGCATGCACGACAGGGGTTTCCTTCGGTTGCCTGTTCCATTCGGCGGGCAGGTCGATGACGTAGGGCTCGTCGACGTTGGTGCTGAGCACGCCGCCCGAAATCGTCAGCACGAGTTCGTCGGGGTACCAGTCTTGGATGACGGTGAGGTGCTTGTTCGCGAGCGGTTCGATGCGCGGCGTGATGAAGATGGCAAGGCCGGCGAGCGTGAGGAGCACGAGGAACGACCATGCGACCAGCAGCCAGTAGAGGTATCCGAGTCCGGAAGCCGTCGACCGCAGTGCGAAATCGTCGACGTAGGAACGCGCGTCCGTCATGGCGCGCCAGATCGTGAGGAAGAATCGTTTGAACATGGGCGCAGTTTAGCGTGCGTCGCTCGTTCCGCGAAGCAGCGCCTTCGCGTGCTTCCCTCTCATCGTCGGGAGTAGTGAAAGAATGCGATACGCGTGCAGCTTCCACCCACGCGGGAGCATGGCGAATGCCGGGTCGCGCGCCGCGAATAGTTTCGCCGTCTTCCCGATCGCGCGCATGCGCTTCAGCGAGTCTTCCAGTTCGATGCGGTGGCGATGCAGCGCTTTCGCCGACGGCTGGTAGAAGAGGCCGATGTGCTTCTTCTTTAATTCCATCCCGAATACAACGTCTTCCCATCCGTAATCCGTGAGGCCTTCGGGGAAGGGTGTGCTGCGCGCGATGGCCGCGGGCATGCTCAGGTTTCCGGCGTAGGTGAAACGGTGCTGCATCTCTTCGGGGATACGCTGCCCTTTGTATGGCTCCAGGAAGCGGTACCCGAACTGCCACCCCGTTTTGTCCAACCAGCGCATGACCGGCGTGATGCCGACGGTCGGGTCCCATTCCGTGAAACCGAGGACGGCGATTTTCTCATGGCGAGCGTGCGCATCGAGGTGCGCTTCGCATGCGCCGTGTGTGAGGAGGTGGTCGTCGCCGAGGAAGAGCACGATGTCTCCCGCTACTTCTTTTATGCCCGCGTTGCGCGCCGCGCCCTGCTGCGCTTTCGGAATCTCCAAAAACTTCACGGGAATTTTCCATGTGCGCTTCGTCACTGCTTCAGTCGTTGCCGGGTCGTGTCCGTCGCTCACGACGATCACCTCGATTTTGTCTGCGATCGTCTGGCGCTCCAAGTGCTCGAGGCACGCCGACAGGATCGCCGGGCGTTTGTAGGTCGGAATAACGACGGAGAGGGCGGGGGCGTTTGCCACGTGTCCATAGTACTCCAGTGCGCTACCCTGCCCCTATGCGCATCTTCAGCATCGATTTCGCGTCCCATGACGGCCACCTCGCGTGCGTCGACGGCGATCGCGTCGTCGCGATTCGGCATGTGACGCGCGCGAACGACGCGGAGTTCGTTCCCATGACGGAGGAGCTTTTGAACGAAGCGCGGTGGAAGAAAGAAGACCTCGAAGCGGTCGCCTGCAACCTCGGCCCCGGCGGTTTCACGAGCGTGCGCGGCGCGGTGACGTTCGCGAATGCATTGTCGGCACAGTTGCAGATTCCTGTTGCCGGTTACCATGGATCGGCGTTGATGCTCGCGCGTTGTCATGGTGAGCCCGTCGAACCCATGTGGATTCACTCCACGCGCCAAGACCAACTGTTCGTCCTCGGACACGCGTGGACCGAACCGACGCTCGCATCGCTCGAAGATGTCGCGAAAGCGATTGCTCCCGGCATGACCGTGACGGGCGATCTGCTCGACGCGCACAAAACACTTTTCGCTGAATGCGGCGCGTCGTTTCCCGCGCCGGCGCCGGTGGAGACGGTTCTGCCCGACTTTCTCAGCGGTTTATCGTACGGAAAGAATCAACTCGCTCCCTGGTACGGCCGGGGGATCTGATACAATCGAGCCATGACGAAATTCAATTTTCCAAAAGCAATCGAGGAGGCCACGCCGGAACAAGTCCTGCGCATCGCGAAGGCATTGAATATTACGAAAGCAGGTCCCGGTACTCCCAAGGAGCATATGAATAATCTTTTTTTGATATGGAGAGAGCAGCAACGATCAATAGATGATTTTCGTGCGTTGCTCGCGGAGCCGCCGGAGCCGTTGCCGGATAGTACGAAGAATCAGTAAGAGAACGACATTTTCTCTTACATCGGCGTGCTGGCATGAAAGGCTTGTTTAGGCTAAAATATACACTCTTAGAACCATGGCGATCCTCGATTCCATCAACAAGTTGCTCGGCGATCCGAACGAGAAAGAGTTGAAGAAGCTCTGGCCCGTCGTGCGCGCCGTACGCGAGTTCGAGAAGCGCCCGGAGATTCAAGCGCTCACGCGCGAGACGCTCCCGGCGAAGACGGAAGAATTGAAGAAGAAGATCGCCGATGGCACGTCGCTCGACGATCTGTTGCCCGAGGCCTTCGCCGTCGCGATCCGCGCGTGCGAGTTGCTCCAGGGCGAAACGCTCGGCATCGGCAGCCAAACCCTGACGTGGAACATGGTCCCGTTCGACGTGCAGATCCTCGGCGGCGCGGTCCTCCATCGCGGCGGCATCGCCGAAATGAAAACGGGTGAAGGCAAAACGCTCGTCTCCACGCTCCCGGTGTACCTCAACGCGCTCGCCGGGCAAGGGGTCCACGTCGTGACCGTGAACGACTATCTCGCCAAGCGCGACTCGGCGTGGATGGGCGTCCTCTACAAAGCGCTCGGCCTCACGGTCGGCTGCGTCGTGCACGGCCTCTCGACCGAAGAACGCCGCGCGGCCTACGGCTCCGACATCACCTACGGTACGAACAACGAATTCGGGTTCGATTACCTGCGCGACAACATGGCGTCGTCGTTGAAGAACAAAGTCCAGCGCGCCTTGAACTACGCGATCGTCGACGAAGTGGACTCGATCCTCATCGACGAAGCCCGTACGCCGCTCATCATCAGCCAACCCGCCGGCGAATCGACCGCGAAATACGGCCAGTACGCCCAATTGGTGCGGCAATTGCAGCCCACCACGCACTTCACGAAAGACGAGAAGCAGCGCGCCGCGGTCCTCACCGACGAAGGCATCAAGACGATGGAGAAGCTCCTCGGCGTGGAGAATATCTACACCGAAAAAGGCTTCGAAGAAGTGCACCACATCGAGCAGGCCCTCCGCGCGCACGCCATCTACCAGCGCGACGTCGACTACGTGGTGAAAGACGGTGACGTCATCATCGTCGATGAGTTTACGGGCCGCCTCATGCCGGGCCGCCGCTACAGTCACGGTCTTCATCAGGCGATCGAAGCGAAGGAAGGCGTGGAGGTGCAGCGTGAAAGCAAGACGCTCGCGACGATCACGTTCCAGAACTATTTCCGTTTGTATAAAAAACTCGCGGGCATGACCGGCACGGCCAAGACGGAAGAAGAAGAATTCGAATCGATCTACAAATTGCGCACGATCGTAGTGCCGACGCACAGGCCGATGGTCCGCGTCGATAATCCGGATGCCATCTACCGCACCGTCGCCGCGAAGTTCATCGCGGCCGCGAAGCTCGCGAAGGAAAAGAACGCCGCCGGGCAGCCGGTGTTGATCGGTACGACGTCGATCGAGAAATCGGAAGCGATGAGCGCGTTGCTCACCGAGCAGGGCATCACGCACAGTGTTCTCAATGCGAAGCAGCACGAGAAAGAAGCCGAAATCGTGGCTCTCGCAGGCCAAAAAGGCGCGGTGATGATCGCCACGAACATGGCCGGCCGCGGTACCGACATCAAGCTCGGCGAGGGGGTGGCTGCCATGGGCGGCTTGTGCATCATCGGCACCGAGCGTCATGAATCGCGCCGCATCGATAACCAGCTCCGAGGCCGCGCGGGCCGCCAGGGCGACGCGGGCGAGAGTCACTTCTTCGTCTCGATGGAAGACGACCTCATGCGTCTCTTCGGCGGCGATCGCCTGAAGACAATGATGGAACGCTTGAAAGTTCCCGATGATCAGCCGCTGCAGAACAGTATCGTGAGCAGGTCGATCCAGAGCGCGCAGAAGCGCGTGGAAGGGCACCACTTCGACGTCCGTAAACACGTCCTCCAGTACGACGACGTGATGAACCGCCACCGCGACATCATCTACAAGCGGCGGCATGCATTGCTTGAGAAGCTCGCTCTAAACGAAGGCGTGCCCGAGGCCGACGCGAAAACGGGCGGGCTCCGCGAAGACATTCTCAAAGCGCTCACGAAAGAAGCCGCCGCGATCGCCGCGATGCACGCCCCGACGGTCGACGTCGATTTGTGGGAAGCCGAGAAAATGAGCGACGCGTTCGGCGCGTTGCACCCCGAGTTGAAGAAGGCGCTCTCGCCCGAAGCGATCCGCGGCGCGCGCGACCCCGACACGTTGAAGGACCTCGCCGAAGCCACGATCGTAAAGGTCTACGACGCCAAGAGCGCAGAGCACCCGGCCGACGTCGTCTCCCGCGCGGAACGCGTCGTCGTGCTGCGGTCGATCGATACCCACTGGATGGACCACATCGACGCGATGGCGCACCTCCGCGAGCAGGTCGCGTTCTCGGGCTATGCGCAGCGCGATCCCCTTATCGAATACCAGGACCGCGCGTTCCGCATGTTCCAGGAGCTGCTCCAAACGATCGACGCCACGATCGCCCGCACACTGCTCGGCATCGACTTCGCGCAGTTCGCGCCGCAGCG
>CAZZDD010000050.1:0-19798 GCA_964652185.1 uncultured Candidatus Peribacteria bacterium
AGGCAAGGCGGAACGTCTTCGCCGCCAGCGCGACATGCGCGATCTCCAGGGCTTCCACCCGAGCTTCAAGCGCATCCTGCATCTGCCCACTCCCTCATTTCGTGACGCCGCGGCCATCGCCGCCAAGCTCGTCCGCTGCGTCTCCCGGAAGCTCACCGCTCCCGTCGTGTCTCTCAGGCACGACAGTAGGAGCATTCGATGGAACGGCGCGTACCAGACAGAGGTACAACGGTGACCGCGATCGACTTTGTAGACACGGCTCGGGGGTGGGCACTTCGGCTTGAGGAAGCTGAAGCGGCCCGCTCCAATGTGCCGGTTGAGGACGCGCGCCCGATTGTGGCGCGTAAGCTGGGGGTCTCCCCTGGAACGCTGACTAGCCTACGCAAAAGGCGTCTCAAGGATATATCGGCAGCGGTCTATGCAAAACTCAATGCAGCCGTCGAACGGCTCCTCGAAAAGCAACTTGCCGCGCTCGAACACGAGCTCCTCGTCGTTCGCCAGCAAAAGCTGGACGCTCATCGTCACGACGTGGCGGAGATTGAAGCGGACATTGCTCGGGTCCGGGCCTCCATCGGCCTGACCCCCTCGTCTCCGAAGGGAGGCGACGCATGAGCGCAGGGTATTATGCCAAGGTCGATGCCGTTCGGTTCGCGCGCGTCGGCAACGCGGCGAAGTGGGGCGAGAAGGAAGACCACCGTCTCCGTGTGCTCTATCCCGCCGGCAGTTGGGACGACATTCGCTCCGCCCTGCCTCATCGAACCAAGCGCGCGATAGAACAACGGGCCATCCGGCTTGGCATCGAGCGGCAGGCCGGCCGCAAGCCGGCGTGGACTGGCGCCGAGGAAAAGCGCCTACGTGAAATGTTCGGCGTCGCATCGTGGAGCGAAATTGCCGAGGCCGTTCCGCGGCACACGACCAGCGCAGTCAAGAACAAGGCAGCCGTGCTTGGCCTGCGCCGCCCGCCTCGGGCAAGGCTACAATCGCGCTACCAGATTGTCCGAGCCCTAAGGGCCGCTCGTCGTGAGCAGCGGGTGTTCATCAAGGACTTGGCCGAAATCATCGGCGTTCCCAGCACCAGCGTTCAACGATGGGAACTTGGGTTGAACGTCCCCCGCCTGCCTATGTTGTTCGATTGGGCTCAGGCTCTCGGCTTTGAAATCACGCTCACCCTCAAAGGACGCGACGCATGACGGGCATCATCGTCACCGACCACGCTCTCGTCCGCTACTTGGAGCGAGCGCTTGGCCTGAACCTCAACACGGCACGATGGGCCATCGAGCATGCCGTGAGAGAGGCGGCGGAGGCCGGTGCTTCATCGGTTCGCGTCGGCGGCCTGACGTACGTTCTCCAAGAGGGCCGCGTCACGACCATCATCGACGGCAGGTGGCAGAACCACAAGGCCAGCACTGGGCGGCTGGAGGCCCGGCCATGAGCATCGCTGAAGCCTTCGCCATCCTCATCCTCCTCATCTGTCTTGCCGGCTACATCGCCGCTCTTATCCGCTGGGGCTGGCTTGAGTGGAAAGAGCGCCGTGACGAGCGCAAGCGCATTGAAGAGCACACGGACGAATACTGGAGGCAGATCGGATGATTACGCTCAAGCTGCCCATGCCGCCACCCGCAAACAACCTGTTTGCCAACAAGGCCGGTCGTGGCCGGGTGAAGTCCGAGCGCTATCGGACATGGCTCAATGCCGCCGGCTGGGAACTGAAGGCTCAGAAGCCAGCCAAGGTCGAAGGCGAGTACTGCATCTGGCTCTACGTCGAGCGGCCGGACAACCGCAAGCGCGACCTGTCCAACCTCATCAAGCCGATTGAGGATCTTCTCGTTAGCCATGGCGTCGTCGAGGACGATTCCAAGTGCGCCGAGGTGCATCTGTACTGGTCGGGATCAGGCCGCGGCTGCACCGTTAAGGTCGAGCCCGCACAGCCCATTGCCATGGCGAAAGCCGCATAGAGGAGGAATGAAATGGCAGGCAGCGTCAACAAGGTCATTCTCATCGGCAACCTGGGCAAGGACCCGGAGGTTCGCCGGCTGAACAGCGGGGCGCCCGTCGTCTCGTTTAGCATCGCCACCAGCGAGACGTGGAAGGACAAGAACACCGGCGAGCGCCAGGAGCGCACCGAGTGGCACAACGTCGTGATCTTCAACGAGAACCTCGCCAAGATCGCCGAGCAGTACCTGAAGAAAGGCTCCAAGGTCTACGTCGAGGGCAAGCTCCAGACCCGCAAGTGGCAGGACCAGAGCGGCAACGACCGCTACACGACGGAGGTCGTGTTGCCGGCCTTCGGCGGGGCCATCACGCTTCTCGGCGACAAGCCGGGTGGCGCCAACACCGAGCCGGCCGGCGAGCGCCGCAACAGTTACGCCGAGGCCAAGGGCAAGCCGGCATCGGCCGCGCTGTCCTATGCCGAAGAGCTCGACGACGAGATTCCGTTCTAGTGGAGAGTGAGATGGGCCAGATTCAATGGGCCGCGGACCGCGGCCGGCCGGCTGTCCCGGTGGTCCCCCGTAACCGAGTTGAAAAACCGGCGGCCCGCCCGAAGCAGGCGCCAGAGCCGCCGACCGCTGCCATGCCAGAGGTTATCATTTCGCCGTTCGGGATGAGCTTCACGTACGGCGACCCAGAGCAGCAATCACCGAGCATGATGCGGATCATCCGAGAAGTCGCTGCTGAGCACGACCTGACGGAAGGCGCGATCGTTGGTGAGCGCCGGACGAAGGAAATCGTTGCGGCCCGACAGCACGCCATGTGGCGACTTGCCCAGGAGCAGCGCTGGAGCCTGGCGCGCATTGGCCGCGTGCTTGGCGGCAGGGACCACACAACAATCATACACGGGGTGCGGCGACACGAGCAGCGCTTGCGGGAGGCGGCTAAAGCCTAATGGCGCGCATCCGCTCCATCAAGCCCGAGTTCTTCCGGCACGTCGAGCTCTACGAGGCGGAGAAGGCGAGCGGGTTGCCGTTGCGCATCGCTTTCGCCGGCCTATGGACCGTCGCCGACCGAGAGGGCCGCTTCAAGTGGCGCCCTCGCGTCCTGGTTCTCGATGTGCTGCCGTTCGATGAGATCGACTTTGCCGATGTGCTCGACGCGCTCGCCGAGCACGGCTTCATCGTCAAGTATGAGGTCGAGGGCGAAGCATTTGGGTTCATTCCCTCGTTCGCTACCCATCAGCACGTAAACCAGCGTGAACCTGCCTCATCCATACCGCCCCCTGACGGTGCATGTGCGCGCACGTGCGAGAATATTCCTGCACATGGGGAAGGGAAGGGAAGGGAAGGGGAAGGGAGCGGGTTAACGCGCCCGCGCGCGAGCCTGCCTTCGGCTGGTAAAGGAACAACCATCCCCCCGGACTGGAAGCCCAAAGACCCCAACGCCAATCCTGCCGAGGTCAAGCGGTTCGTCGCCTACAACCTCGCCAACGGCACGGTCATGGCCGATTGGGATGCAGCATGGGAGCTTTGGTGCTCCCGGATCGCCGACTACGGCGAAGCCGCGCCGCCGAAGGCCCAGGGACCGCCCCCGCCACCACAGACGTACGTGAAGCGCGATGACCCCAGGTGGGCAAGCCTTGAGGCCCGCTATCGCGAGGAACGCGGCAAGAGGCCACCAGTCGATTCCAACGATGGCTGGTTCTACCCCAACGAATGGCTAGCACACTGAGGAGCGAGAGACATGCCCATCGAACAGACCCGCATAGAGGCGGCGGCTCGGGCGATGATGGTCGACCCGAAGCTCTGGGACATCTCGACCGAGAGTTACCGCGATGAGTGGCGCGGCCGCGCGTTGGATGTGCTCGCCGCCGCCTTCCCCGAGCTTGCCTCAGACCCCCCGACAGGATGGGTGGCGCCCCGACACATGACCGACGTGATGATCGAGGCCGTCGAGGCCAGAGTATCTCACATGGACACGGCGAGCGACGAGCTGGTCAACTTCGACTTCGCCCAAGCTGACAGGTTCTGGCGTGCCGCCCGTGACGCCCACACCAAGGAGCAGACATGAGCAAGGAATTTTGGCGCGAATACGTGTGGTACGTGGCAGCGGTTACGGCGATATGGGGCCTGTTTTCCGCCGGCCTCGTGCTCCTCTGACCAAGGACACCACTCCGTGAAGAAAAAGGGACAGAAGCGCATGCAGACCGCAACCGACACCGTGACCGTCAAGGTGCGAGATCCTTCCGCCTTCCTCGTCCCTGACGTGGAGCACAAGGGCGGGATGACCACCTATCGCGAGCCGCTGGTATCCCGAGCTATGACGCTCCGCGACGACCCCCTCGGCCACATGTACCACAAGGGCCGCGAGGAAATCCGCCTCGGTCGTGCGCAGTACCAGGCCGGCCGCAAGTGGCAGGAGACATACGAGGCCGCCGGCATCGGCCATGTGCGCTCGCCTTCCGACATTCGCGAGTTCGTCGATGGGGGCGGCATTGCCCACAGCGGAGCGACCGATCGCCAGATGCAGGCGCACCACGCGCTCCACCGCTACCGGCTGTCACTCGGCAAGCAAGGTGCAGAGCTGGTCGAGGCCATCCTGGCCGACAAGTGCACGCTCAAGCAGATGGCGCTCAGGCTTCACGGCGAGGCGTCGAGCGCGAACGTCAAGTACGTGGGCCGGCGCTTCCGCGAATGCCTCTCGACGCTGGCCAAAGAGATGGGGATGGGATGATGGGCAAGATCAAGGAAGGCTTCCAACCCGGTGCGCGCCCGATCTGCGTGTTCTGCAACGCGCCATGGACGGACGACATGATCCGCGTGTTCGACGTGGACGCCTGCCACGGCGAAGGTAGCTACTACTTCGGGCCTGAGAACGAGCGCGCGACGGTGGACATTACCTGCTCGTCCTGCAATCGGCTGATCTACCGGAAGGAGTACGAAGCGAATGATGGCGATATGGAGCGTCCACCCCCTTGACATTGGTCCATCAACTGGGCCATAAAACACCAAAGTCGAGATTTGCGCCCGCCCGGGAAACCGCGGCGGGTTTTTGCATTGGAGGCACCTATGGCCTGCAAACCCAAGAAGGGCAAGGGCGGCAAGAAGTAGCCGCATTCGCACATGAGCAATCCGCGTGGCCGCGCCCCCGGCTTCAAGATGCCGGAAGAGCACCGGGTCAAAATCGCAAACAGCAACATCCTCAACGCTTTGATTGAGCATGCTTGTGGCGAACGTGAGATGTCGCCGAGCCAAGTCACGGCTGGCCTTGGCCTTCTCAAGAAGGTGCTGCCCGATTTGCAGGCAATGACGCACAGCGGTGACGACACTGCCCCGGAAATCAGGATGAGCATCGGATGGCGCTCACCGAGCAGCACATCGAAATCCCGTACGAGCCAAGAGACCAGTTCTTCGGGTACCACGAGCGCAAGCAACGCTGGGCCTGCATCGTAGCGCATCGGCGTGCCGGCAAGACGGTCGCCTGCATCAACGACGCCATTCGCAAGTGCCTTGAGTCCGACAAGGACAACCCGCGCATTGCTTACGTCGCGCCGTTCTACGCCCAGGCCAAGGATATCGCTTGGTCCTACCTCTGCCAGTTCTCCGCCCCGATTCCGGGCATCCAGAAGAACGAGAGCGAGCTGCGCATCGACTACCCGAACGGCGGCCGCATCAGGCTGTACGGAGCCGACAACTACGACCGCATGCGCGGCATCTATCTCGACGGCGTGATCCTCGACGAGCCGGCCCAGATCGATCCGCGCGCATGGTCCGAAGTGATCCGGCCCGCGCTTTCCGACCGGCAAGGCTGGGCGACCTTCATCGGCACGCCGAAGGGCCATAACGAGTTCTACACCCTCTGGGAGCGGGCCAGATCGGAAAGCGACTGGTACGCGCTCATGCTCAGGGCATCCGAAACGGGCCTGCTTCCAGAACCCGAACTGCTGGACGCCCGCAAAACCATGAGCGAGGACGAGTACCAGCAGGAATACGAGTGCTCGTTCGACGCCGCTGTGAAGGGCGCCTACTACGCATCGGAAATGGCTCGGGCTCGCGCCGAGCATCGCATCACCAAGGTCCCGTTTGATCGCTACCTCCCGGTGATGACGAGCTGGGATCTGGGCTTCACAGACTCGTCGGCCATCTGGTTCTTCCAGGCGGCGGGCAGCGAAGTTCATATCATCGACTATTACGAGGCGGATTCGAAGCCGCTCAGCCACTACGCCGACGTGCTGCGGCAGAAGTTGGCGGAGTGGGGCGAGGGTGCCAGATACGGCGAGCACTATTTCCCGCACGACGTCCAGGCGCATGAGCTGACGGTCGGACGGAGCCGGGTGCAGACGCTGCGGGATCTTGGCATCGAGCCCACCGTGGTGCCGCAGCACAACGTCAACGACGGCATCAACGCGGTGCGACGGCTCTTCGACCGCTTCTGGATCGACGAGACGAAGTGCGCTCGCGGCATCGAAGCTGTGACGCTCTACCGCCGCGACTTCGACGAAAAGAGCAAGATGTTCAAGGACCGGCCGCTGCACGACTGGGCTTCGCACGGCGCCGACGCGCTGCGGTGTTTCGCTTCGGGCTGGTACGGCAATGAGGCAAGGCCGCGGGACATGGCCGTCGATCGCCATCGCCGCCGCCTCTACGGCTCCTCTTCGGGAAGCTGGGTGACTGCATGAGCGAAAACCCGGAACGCAACATGTGGCGAGCAGTCGTCGCGCAGGCTGTCCTTGACGCCTCGTGGAAACAAACCGGCAAGCACGAGAACCCAGACGACAGCTTGCTTCATCGTGACCAAGCCCGCGCCTGGTTGCTCGGCAACAGCAAGGACTTCCGCCACGTGTGTTCCCTCGCAGATCTTAACCCGGATGCGGTGAAGGACTCGGCGATGAGGAAGGAAGCAGCCGGCTGGCCTGCTATGCGGAACAAGTTGGCGGCCTGACCATGGACCTCAAGGCCGGCGACCCCATCCCCGACACCTACGAAAGGTGGTTCCGGGCAGACCTTCGTCACGCCAACGAATGGCGCGCCGAGGCGATGAAGGACTACGACTTTCGCGACGGCCGCCAGTACAGCGACGAAGAGCGGCAGACGCTTGAGGACCAGCAGCGCCCGCCGATCGTCTTCAACCGCGTCGGCGCCATCATCGATGCTGTCAGCGGGCAGGAGATCAGCAACCGGCAGGAGGTGCGCTATATCCCGCGCGTGTCCGGACCGGCCAAGCGTGCGATGGAACAGGGCGCGCCGCCCATGGGGCACAATGGCGGGCCTCCGATGGCGCCGCCGGGCATGGCTGGACCGCCCGGCATGCCCCCGCCTCCGCAGATGGAGGACACAGGAGGCGACCAGGAATCCACCGACCTCCTGACCTCGGCTGCTCTCTGGTTCCGCGATCAGGCCGATGCCGACGACAACGACAGCGAGGCCTTTCGCGACACCCTGACCGGCGGCATGGGCTGGACGGAAACCCGTCTCGACTACGAGGACAACCCGGAAGGCCAGTTGCGGGACGACCGCATCGACCCGTTCGAAATGGTCTGGGACTACAACGCCCGCAAGAACAATCTCGCCGATGCGACGCGGGTGTGGCGGGTGCGCAGTCTGCCGATCGAAGAGGCGAGGGCCTTCGTCTCCGGCTTTGTCGGGCCGGATGGCGACGCGCTGGAGTTCACGGACGAGGATCTGCACGCCGAGTGGGCTGCACAGGGCGTCTGGGACGGCAAGAGCGAGCCGCACGTATCCGAGAGCACCAGAGACCGCCTTGCAGGCCGCAGGAGCGCGTCCGGCGAGCTTGAGGAGGCCGTCATCGTTCACTGCCAGTGGGTGGTGCGGGAAGACGCCTGGCGCGTGCCTGTGCCGCAGCCTGACGGCTCGATGAAGCCCACGGACATGGGCGCCGAGGAATACGAGGCGTTCAAGGCCGCGGGCAAAGAGCGCGGCATCGAGATCGACGAAGCGGCCTTCGGCATCCGCAAGCGCAAGCGCAAGGTGCGCTATCAGGCATTCCTCGGCAACGTCGTCCTCAAAGTGATGCCGACCGCCTGCCCGGACCATTTCAACTTCAAGTGCATCACCGGCAAGCGCGACCAGAAGACGGGCCAGTGGTACGGCCTCGTCCGCAACATGCGCGACCCGCAGGCGTGGTCGAACAAGCTCTACTCGCAGATCCTGCACATCATCAATTCGCAGGCCAAGGGCGGCATCCTCGCCGAGCGCGGGACGTTCGACAACGACGCCGAGGCGCAGGAAAGCTGGGCGCGCACCGACCGCATCACGTGGGTCAAGAACGGCAAGCTCACCGGCGCAAACCCGGCATGGGCGCCGAAGCCCGTTGCCCAGGTGCCGCCGGCCCTCCAGTACCTCATGGACGTGGCCAACACCGGCATTCATCAGGTGTCGGGCGTCAACATGGAACTGCTCGGGATGCGGGAAGCCGATCAGGCTGGCGTCCTCGAATACCAGCGCCGGCAGGCCGGCCTGACCATCCTGCAACCGCTGTTCGACAACCTGAAGGCCTACCGCCGCGAGCAGGGCGAATTGATCCTCTGGTACATCCAGAACGACCTCAGCGACGGGCGCCTCGTCCGCATCGTCGGCAAGCGGGAGGCCGAGTACCTGCCTCTCGCGAAGCAGGCAACGCTCGAATACGACATCATCGTCGACGACATGCCGTCCTCTCCGAACCAGAAGGAGAAGAATTGGCAGCTCATCACGCAGATGATGCCGTTCATCAAGGACATGATGACGCCCGAGGTGGCGCTGGCGCTGGCCGAGGATTCGCCGCTGCCGGCCGCCACCGTCCAGAAGCTCCAGAAGCTTGCCGAGAAGGCCTCCGAGAGCCCGGCGGCGCAGCTTCAGCAGAAGATGGGCGAGCTTGAGGCGATGGTCCTTGAGACCAAGGCCGCGCTGCAAGCCGCACAGGCCGAGAAGGCCAAGGCCGACGCTCAGAAGGCGATGAACGAGCAGCCGGCCGATCCGAATGCGGATCTGGCCATCAAGGAAGCCGAGGCCGCCGGCAAGCTGCAGATCAAGCAGCAGGAAGTAGCCGCGAACGTCGCGATGAAGCGCGAGGAGACACAGGCCAACATCGCCATCCAGCGCGAGAAGCAGGCGGGCGATCAGGCGTTGAAGACCGCCGAATTCCAGCAGAACGCGGCATTGCAGCAGCAGAGCGCGGCGCAGGACATGGCGATCCGCGACCGGACGGCCGAGGCCGATCTGGCCCTCCGTGAGCGCAGCACGAGCGCCGATATCGCGCTCAAGGACAAGCAGGCAAAGGCCGCGATGAACCGGCCCAAGCCGAAAGCTGGCGGCAAATGATGCTTACTGAGCGCGACTTGCGACCGGAAGAACTGGCGGCGCTCTGGCGGGCGATTGCACGAGATATGGACGAGTTTAGCGGGCTGTATTTCGAAATCACAGCAGCGACCTACCGGCAATACGCCGACGCGCTGGACCCGCCCAAGCCGAAGCCGGCGAAGTAGGAGACGACGATGGTAGTCAGCAACCCGCCGACCAATGTCCGGCCCGACAAGTACACCGTCGCCTATGGCGATCCGACCGGCGGCTACATCCCGCAGTATGGCTGGCGGGTGACGAAGACCGCGACGCTCGCCTCGGCGCCCGACGCCCTGTTCGATGTCACTGGGAAGTGCCTCATCACGCTCATGGTGGGCGAGGTGACGAGCGTCATCGCGACATCGACAAGCATGTCCCTCAACACCAGCACCAGCGACGTGGTGATTGCGGCGAGCACACAGATCACGACCGACGCGGCGGGCACGCTGTATGCGGTGTGCGGCGATATCGGGCTTGGCTTCAACGCAGGCGCGACGCCGAACGTGGATGCCGTCGTTCTCGACGTCGGGACCATCGCGCCGTTCATCGTCAATGACGACCAGATCGAAATGAACCTCAACGGGGCAGGGACGGGTCTGGTGGAATGGACGCTCTACTACCAGCCGCTGGAGACCGGCGCCTACGTGGCCGCCGCGGAATGATCTCGCACGGTGTCGGCGTGATGGCACCTCTCGCAAGCCCGCGCGTCAAAGGGCAGGGAAGTGAATGACCAACCTCAACGAATTGCTGACTGACTGGAAGGACAAGCGCCTCGCCTACAAGGAGGTGAACCGGGCCGCGCATGAAGCGCTGCTGGACGGCATCGTGGCGGAGATCGAGGCGCTGAAGGAGAAGCGCGGCCCCGGCCGTCCGCCGAAGGTGGAGGCCGCGTAATGGCTGACCACAAGAACGGCATGCTGGACGACATCGGTGAAGAGCCGGCACCGGCCCCCGAGGCCCCGCAGCAGGAGAGCGAGCCCGAGGGGCAGGACGCCCCGCTTGAGACCGAAGCCAGGGCCGAAGGCGAGCGTCAGCGCAAGGACCTCGCCAACAGCCCCGCGCGGCCCGACGGGTATGTTCCCAAGCAGGCGGTGGACCGCGTGCAGAGCGAGCTACAGCGTGAGCGGGAACAGCGCCAACTCTATGAGGACCGCTTCAACAAGGTCGTGGAGCGGTTCTTCAAGCAGGCCGAGCCCGAGCAGAAGGCGCCCGAAGATCCCGAGCCCGAGTACGAGCGAGACCCCATCGGCTGGATCGGCTGGCGGAAGCGCGAGGACCAGCGCGACGAGGAAGCCCGGCAGGCAAAGCAGAAGGAATGGCAGCAGCAGGAGCAGGCCCGGCAGGAGTTCCAGGACACGCTCAACCGTGCGACGGCCCGGTTCCAGAAGGTCGTGGCGGCCCGTCCTGAAGTCGGCGAGACCTACAATGCGGTTCGCGAGCACGTCGCCAGCCTCTACCGCGCCAACGGCGTGCCTGACCACCAGATCAAGGCCATGGTCGACAACTACGAGGCCTCGGTCATCCGCTGGGCTCGGCAGGAGTACATCCCGATCGAGGATGCGATCGAGCAGGCCGCGGCGACGTTCGGCATCGCCACGCCGCAGCGCCAGCAGCAGGCCAAGCCGACCCCGGAGCGCGACCCGCAGACCGGCCAGTTCCTGCCCTCGGAAGCCGAGAAGGCTGCCAAGGTCCGCGAGTCCCAGGAGCGCAACGCCTCGCTCTCCTCGGCCCCCGGCGCGCCGGTCAAGAAGATGAGCGCGAAGGAATTGGCGTCGATGTCCGAAGAGGACATGTGGCGCATGTTCGAGAACGTCGGCAAGAAGCCCGGCGGCAAGCAGTTCGACCGCGACATGGGGTTCCGGTGATGTTCAACAGGACAGTTATCGTCGCTCCGACGAGGCGCGTCGTAGAGCATCGGGCCATCACGGTAGAACGCGCACCTACAGATGAATCCGTTGCTCTCCTCAAAGACATGGAAGAGGCAGCACGCGATAAAATCCTCGGGTCCATCGCGGTAGGCGGCAACGGGTTCGAGTGTGTGGTTCATGTCGAGAGGAGCCACCTAGACGATGCCGAGCGCTACAACGTCATCTTTAATCTGAACGGCACAAAGATCACCGTGGAGCACGTCGAGCCAGGATGGAAGCACCGCGGTGCCGCAGAGATCATGAGCGATATCAAAGACGCGGTCGCCGACAAGATTGCTGCGGCGGTTCTCAGCCGAGCCTTTGATGCCGTCCTACCACGGCTCCCCAGATTCAACCGCGGCATGGGCTTCCGGTGAGCCCGGAGGACGCTGACCGGAAGATCAAGGCGGCGTGGTCCGTGTGGACCCAGCCTGCCCGCTCTGCGCTTCACCAGATTGAGGCCGACATCAAGCGGCTTGAGTCCGAGTACCACCGGCAGGCCAGCGACATGCTGGCCATGTTCCGCAAGACCCACCCGGATTACCAGCCAGACTGGCTCCGCATCCGGCAAGGACATTTTCGCCACTAGCCTACCTCGCAGCCCCGAGCGTCAGACGGGCACCGATAATCGCCTACCTCGCCTAGCCCAAGCGTCAGCGGGCTCCTCGCAGCCGAAGCGTCAGACGGCACCAACCCGAAAGGAACGAACCCCCCAACCTCCCGCGAGGAGAAAGCCGCTATGGCTAACACCACCTTTGAAACGAGCGACGCCCTAACAGTCAAAAAGTGGGCTGGTCGGCTCGGCTACGACGTCGTCTACCGCACCGAACTCTCGTCCATGATCGGCGAGGACGAGAACAGCATCATTCACATGAAGAATGAGCTGTCCAAGGGGCCGGGAGACGTCATCACCTTCCCGCTGATGAAGAAGCTCACCGGCGCCGGCTTCACGACCCGCGAGGTCGCGGAAGGCAACGGCGAGAGCCTGTCGCTCTACTCGGACACCGTGACCATCAACGAGCTCGGTCACGTCGTCTCGATCCCGAACGAGGGCCGCTCCATCGACACCCAGCGCATCCCGATCAAGCTTCGTCAGGCGGCCAAGAACGGCCTCCAGACGTGGCTCGCCGAGCGCATGTCGCAGACCTTCTTCTACCACGTCTGCGGCTACACGCCGATCAACGCTTCGGGCGGCAAGTACAACGCCCACAACACCGTCACCGCCCCGACCTCGGGCCGCCACCTGTGGCGCGCTGCTGGTTCCGGCGAGACCAACTCGGCGGACGAGAACCTCGAGTCCGACGACGTGATGACCCTCAACATGGTCGACCACATGCGCGAGATGGCGGAGACCGCCGCATCGCCCCTGCGCCCGATCAACATCGAGGGCAACTACGAGGCCGGCGGCACCGACATCAGCGGCGGCCGCTACGTCATGTACCTCCATCCCTACCAGGTCACCGACCTTCGCACCTCGACGGACACCGGCCAGTGGCTGGACATCCAGAAGGCGGCGATGATGGGCGGCCAGACGAGCAAGAACCCGATCTACTCGGACGCGCTCGGCGAGTACAACAACGTCATCCTCAAGAAGGCCAACCACATCACCCAGGGCGTCAACTCGTCCACGGGCGCGGCTCAGGCCAATACGAGGCGGGCGGTGCTCCTCGGCGCCCAGGCGGTTTCTCTCGCCTACGGCAAGGATGGTGGCCCGACCACCTACAACTGGAACGAGGAGCTTCTGGACCACAAGCGGGTCCTTGAGGTCTCGACGTTCTGCATCTGGGGCATGACGAAGAACGTGTTCGACAGCGCCGACTTCGGCGTGATCGTCGGCTCGACCTACGCCGCTGCCCACACCACCGGCTAAGGAGAAACCTGACCATGGCTACCAACACAGCCGGCGGCACCGGCCAGAACTACAATCGCCGTCTCAAGCACTATCTCGTCAAGCGCATCAAGGTCGCTGACGTGATCGGGACCGCGAACGGCGCCTTCGAGGTCGGGAACCTTCCCCCGAACTCGTATGTGACCTACGGCCACACGCACATCATCACCTCGTTCGACGACACCACGGGGGATGACCTCGACATTGGCATCGAGGGCGGGGACGATGACCTGTTCGCGTCGGCCGTGGACCTCAACTCCGGTGCGACCGTCACCACGTTCGACGATCTCGCGCTTGCCAACCAGTGGGCGACCACCAACCGCAAGGTCACCGCCAACTTCACGACCGCTCCCACCGGGAACGGCACGGTCGGCGACCTGATCGTCTACATGGAATACTACATCGCCCCCGCGTAGGGCTCTCACGCAAGGGCGGGGGCTCCGGCTCCCGCCTCCCTCTTCACCATGACGACGGGCTCACAAGCCCGGTGCGTGACAGCCAAGGAGGCTGTGATGGCCAGAAGCACAGGAACGGTCAAGCAGTTCGCTCGCCAGAAGTTGCTCGTCAACGAACTGGAAGTCGACGGCGCGCCCGTAGGAGACAGCACCATGCTCTACGATTTCCTTCCCCGCTATGGGAGGCGCGTCGTCAAGAGCGCCACCATCGCCAGTGCGCCGGACATGCTGTTCGACGTGACCGGCAAATGCCTCGTGACGCTGATGATCGGCGAAGTGACCTCGGTCATCGCCACGTCCACGTCCATGAGCATCAACACATCGACCAGCGACGCCGTGATCTCTGCCTCTACGCAGATCACCACGGACGCCGCCGGCACCCTCTACGCCGTCTGCGGCGACCTCGGCCTCGGCTTCAATGCCGGTGGTACCCCGAACGTCGACGCTGCGGTCCTCGATGTGGGCACCCATGCCCCGTTCGTCGTGAATGACGACACCATCGAGATGAACGTGAACACCGCCGGTACCGGCCTCGTCGAGTGGATTCTGTACTACTTCCCGCTCGAGGACGGCGCCGAGATCGCGGCGGCCGCGTAACAACCTGGGGGCGGCTTCGGTCGCCCCTTTCTCTCACATCAGGAGACTGCATGCAGGGCATCCAGAGCCGTCATCCTCCGGGTGGCGCGTGCGTCATCACGGGCGACCAGCTTCGCTACACGCAGGCCATGAAGTGCATCACGGCGCTCCAGGTTCCTGCCGGCAGCGCGGCGCCATGGATGTCCGGCGTTCTCGTCGCCCACAACATCAATCTCGCCCTTCAGGCGGTGATGAAGAACCCCAAGCTGGAATGGGCATGGCTCATGGGGGATGACCACCTGTTCCCACCGGATATCCTGATCAAGCTGCTTGACCGGGACGTCGATTGCATCGTCCCGCTTTGCCTCAACCGGGCGCCTCCGATGGACCCCACCATCGTGATCGGCAAGACCGGGCTGAAGCGCATCGAGGACTTGCCCGCCAGCGGCCTCTACAAGCTGGCAGAGAACGAAACGTGCGGCGACGCCGGCATACTGGTTCGCAGGCGCGTTCTGGAGGCCACCGGCCCCAACTGGCACGAGCTGAAGAAATCCGGCTCGCACAACGCCGAGGACCGCGAGTTCGTCCAGAAGATCAAGGACGCGGGGTTCGACGTGCATGTCGACCTCGACAACCCGATCAGCCACATGGCCGCATTCGAGATCGTGCCGGTCAGGACCGAAGAGGGCTGGGTGATCCGGCTCAACTGCGCCAACCGCCACGTCTGCGACCTCGGGGCGCGGAGGACAGAATGATCCACCAGTTCACCGTCATTCACCCTAGCGTCGTGCTCGGCGCCAACGTCACGGTCTGGCAGTTCGCCTCGATCCTTGAGGGGACGGAGATCGGTGACGAATGCGTGGTGGGCTCGGCGGTCTGGATCGGCCGCGACTGCCGCATCGGCAGGGACGTCCGCATACAGGACAAGGCGCACATCACCAACGGCGCCGTGATCGGCGACGGGGTGTTCGTCGGCCCGGGCGTCCTGACCAGCGACGACAAGCACCCGCGCGTCGGGAACAAGAACTACAGGGCCGAGCCTCCGGTCATCCGTGACGGCGCTTCCATCGGGGCGGGGGCCATCCTCCTCCCGGGCGTCGAGATCGGCGAGGGCGCCATCGTGGGGGCCGGCGCGGTGGTCACGAAAAGCGTTGCACCCTACGCCGTCGTGACCGGCATCCCGGCTCGGGCTCTCTACGTTCCGGCGATGGCCTGACATGACGACGCTCGCCACCCTCAAGAGCGCCATCGCCGACGACCTCGCCCGGTCGGACCTGACGACGCAGATCGCCGCTGCCATCACGCAGGCGATTTCGTTCTATCAGGAAGAGCGCCTGTTCTGGATGGAGACGCGCTCCATCACGTTCGATACCGTGGCAGCGCAAAGCGCCTACACCGAGGACGACGACAGCTCCATCCCGCTGTGGATCAAGATCGACCGGCTGTTCATCGAGGACAGCGACGGGGAGGTGTACGGGCCTCTGGACCGGCTTGACGAAGGCGAGATGGAACAGTTGCTCGACGCCTCCGCATCGTCGGGCCGTCCGGATAGCTGGGCGCTCTACAACGATACGTTCTACTTCCACCCGATTCCGGACGAGGCCTACACGGTGCGCCCGCACGGTCAGGTGCTCGTGGCCGCCCCCGGCAGCGAGGACGAGCCCAACAACAAGTGGATGACGAAGGCGTTCGAACTCATCCGGTGCGCCGCCAAGGGCTACATCTTCCTGCACACCATGAAAGACCCGGATCAGGCCTCCGTGATGGCCGTTGCCGCAGAGCGTGAGCTGGCCAAGCTGCGGCGCGATACCTCGAAGCGCACGGCCACCGGCCAGATTGTGGCGACGCAATTCTGATGCCGACCTTCCCGGCTTGGAAGCCCGATGCCTACTCCCTCGGCACCGGGTTCTCTCCCGATGTCAACGGTGTCCTGCCCGGCCCGGGCGGGTGGACGCCATGGCCTGCGTTGGAGGCGCTTTCGGCGGCGGTCGCATCGGCGGTGCGCGGGGCCTTCATCGCCCGGACGTCGGCCGGCGCCGCGGTCATCTTCGCGGCCACGGCGACCAAGCTCTACAAGTACGCCTCTGCATCTTCGTGGACGGAGGTGACGCGGGGCATCGGGACATCGGTCGACAACTACGCGCTGGCTGCCGACACGGTGCCGCAGTTCGACCAGTTCGGCGATATCGTCCTCTACGTCAACGGCGTCGACGAGCCGCAGTATTACAACCTCACGTCATCCACCGAGTTTGCCGACGTTCCGGGGTCGCCGCCCGTAGGCGCTGCCGGTGTCCGCGTGGTGGGCGACCATGTGTGGCTGTTCAACTTCCCGACGCCGCTCGGCCCGACCGGGATTGTCCCGACCGGCAGCTCGCAGATCGCATGGTCCGGCTTTCGGGACTGGGACTACTGGACGCTGGGCGAGAAGAGCGCCAGCTTTGCCACTTTCCCGGCCGGCGGGTTCGTCATGGGCTGCACCACGCAGCTAGCCGGCCTCGTGTTCCTTGAGCGGGCGATCTGGCGCTACGTCAAGGACGCGGTGAAGATCTTCGACTTTGCCCCGGTGCAGGAAGAACAGGGCACGCCGTCTCCGCAAAGCATCGTCCAGCACGAGGGCGACGCCTATTTCTACGGGACGGACGGGTTTTGCGCGATAGGCAACTCCGGCGTCCGCCAGATCGGCAACGAGTGGGTGAACAACTGGTTCATTGATCGCGTGAACCAGTCCCGGTTCAAGCAGATCATCGGCGCGCTCGATCCGGTCAAGATGCGTGTCTACTGGATCTACCCGGATAGCTCCAATTCCAGTTCCTACACCCACAATGGCATCCTCTGCTACGACATGCTCAACCGGGAGCGGCCGTGGTCGAAGGCGGACATCGAGTGCGAATACATCTTCTCGGGCGCAACCCCTGGCGCCTCCCTCTCTGACCTCGCCTCGCTCTACACGACGCTTGCCGGTGTCCCGTATCCGATCGGCTCGGATGCATGGCTCGGCGGCGCGCCGCGGCTGGCGGCCTTCGACACAGCCCACAAGCTTGCGTTCTTCACCGGCAATGGCGTTGAGGCGACGGTGCAGACGGCCGAGTTCCAGCCCATCCCCGGCCGGCGGTTCTACACGAACGGTTTCCGGCCGGTCACCGATGCAGCAGCCGCGACGGGGCGGGTTTACGTCAAGGAGCGCGCGCAAGACGAAATGACGGCGGGAAGCTCGTCCAGTCTCACGGCACAGGGCCTCATCCCGGTTCGGGCCAGCGGCAAGATACTGGCCGAAGAGGTTTCGGTGCCGGCCGGTGAGCAATGGTCCTTCATCTCGGGGGTCGATCACGAGGACGGCGATATCGTGCCGGACGGGAGGCGCTGATGTCCTCGCTCGATCCAAACCTCTACATCGAGACGGCCATCGGGGCATTGTCTGGAACGTCGGCGACCGACGTCTATACGGTCGTGGACGAGGAGCAAGTTCGGCTCCTCAGCATCGTCGTGACGGACTCGACGGGCAGCGTGGCCACGGCCTGCAAGGTCGATATCCGGCGCAGCGCCACGAACTACACGCTGGCCGGGACGGGCCTGGCCCTCCCGAGCGCGACTGAGAACCTTGAAGCCATCGGCTGGCCCGGCATCCTGCTCAAGCGGGGCGACAGCGTGCGCCTGACCGGGGCGAGCGGCCACAACTATTTCGTCACCTATTCGCCGGTCCGCAACACCGGCCTGACGGCACAGAGGTAAGGCATGGGAACGGCGCTTAACGAATCGGCGTGGTCGACCACGGCGGCCTCGAACGATGGCGCAGATTCGACCATCGGCACGGTCGCCAACACGTCCAGCCCGACAAATGTCGACGACTGGGTTCGCGGCGTCATGGCGGCCCGCGCCAAGGCGCGGCTTGACCAAGGCGGTGCGCTGGTGGCGGGAGGAACTGCGACCGAGCTCACTGTGTCCACCAACCAGTCGCTTTCGTCAGGGCATATCGCGAATGGGCTCCGCCTGTGCGTCCGCACTGCCAGCGCGGCGACGGGCGCGGCGACGATCGCGGTGGATGGGCTCTCTGCTGTCAGCATTATCAAGAATGACGGGACGGCTGTCGCTTCGGGGGAGTGGGCGAGCGGTAGCATCATCGATTTGGTCTATTCGTCCGCAGCCAGCGCCTTCATCGCCACCAACATCGGTAGCGTCACGACGCGGGCTGGCCTCGGCCTTGCCACGTCCGACAGTCCACAATTTGCTGGAATTAACGTGGGGGATGCAAGCGATACCACTGTGACCCGCGCCAGCGCCGGGATGATCGCCGTCGAAGGGACGACGATCGAGCCGGGCGCCAACCGCGCGTCGTTCCATGCTCACAAGAACGGGACCACGCAGACCATCTCCTCAACTACAGAAACCCAAGTCACTTTCGGGACGGAAAGCTTCGATGTTGGGAGTAAGTTTGCATCCAGTGCGTGGACGCCGCCGGCCGGCAAGGTGCTCCTGTGCTTTCGAGGACTGGTTGAGTCTGTTGGGTCGGGGAACATCACGCTCCGCATCAAGCGCGATACCACGACCATTGCGGAGCACATCGCCGCTGACACGTTGGCGGGGCACAACGTGATGCTGACCATCATCGACAATGCAAGTGGTTCAAATGTGTACCGTGTCTACGCCCAAACGAGCGTAGACACGAGCTACACCGTCTACGGCCCGGCTGTGAACACCTACTTTTGCGGGTCGATGCTCTAGGCGTTCAGAAGGTCTCCGGACCCAAACCACACAACGCCATCAGCCTTGACGATCAGGTCGGTTGGGTGGTCGCCGATCACGTCGTACCCGGCGTAGAGGCCGGTGCTGTCCTGGTAGAGTTGCCCGTCATAGGGCTGGTCGATGACGATCTTGTCGACGCCCGGCTTGAAGTCGAGGATTCGGTCCCCGTAGGACACGACGAAGATATCGGCGCCCTTGCCACCCTTCATCGCATCGGCACCGGCCGCGCCAATCAAAACATCGTCGCCCTTTCTACCCTTGAGGATGTCGTCGCCGACGCTGCCCGAGAGAATATCGTCTCCCTTAGTCCCCTTGACGATGGTCATTTTCGCTTCTCCGGCTTGAGGTAGCCGTTGGCCCGTAGCCACTCAATGAGGGCCACCTCCGTCAGGGACGAAAGCGAGCGGTGCTCAGCCTCGGCGGCCTTCTGCGCCGCTGACTTCACTTCTGGGGTGAGGCGGATCGTCGTTGTCTCTGACTTCATGTGCCACCATATGTGTTCGGTTGTGTGCGGTGTCAAGGGGTGGACAGGGCGGTAATTGCATCGTCCACGATGCGCCTGTCTAGTTTGATGCCTACGCCGGTCCCGTCAGCGAAGGTTACCCGCAAAACCCGGTCGCGTGTTGCGGGGTCGATGAGGACTTGCACGCTCTTGGCTGGCCGGTCGGCCTCGGCGCCAGCGGGAACGTCAGGCGGGCCGGCTTCTGCGTAGGCAGCGGCAAGAAGCGTCTGCATCTCGAACACGGTTTCAGCGGTGGCGGCGACCGTCATCGCGATTTCGACTGGCCCAGACTCGGTGTCGAACACGAGGAGACACCGACTGGCGTTGTACCCGCCCTTTGCGAGCCCGATGGACTGGTAGCGCATGATCGTCCTCGACCGCGTGCCGCTCTCCGATGTGGAAGCGGTCTGGCCGCATTGTGAGCCGCACATCAGCCGCGCTATCGCCGCGGTGACGACGAG
>CAZZDD010000051.1:0-18801 GCA_964652185.1 uncultured Candidatus Peribacteria bacterium
GCTTCGGTGAGCAGGTCCGGGTTTGGCCGCGATTCGACCATCCGGCGAAGTGCTCTCTGCGCGCGGTCGAGGGCATCAAGGGGCGGGCCGCTGTATCGGCAATCGCACGCCTCGCCCTCGCGAATCGCCCCGCCGCAGTGGTTGCACCGGACCAAGAGAAGTGAGTCTGCCATACCCCGCATCCTACCCCCGCTTCAGGACGCCGGCAAGAATTCGCTTGACGGCGGGGCAAGGTTGGGCGATTGTTGCGGAAATGGAGTGGCGCATCTTCTGCCGCTGGGCCCCGCGCATCATCGCTGGTGCATGTGTTTGCGCCATCGTCCTAGTTGTCAGCTACTCGATCGGGCGAGCGATTCGCAAAACAGTTCCCGTTGATCGTGCTGCCGCAACCGAAACAGCCGAGCAAACCGTGATGCGGCTGGCCTACGCCAAAGTAGCGGGCTTGGTTGCCGCCGGCGATGTTGCGCTGCTAGACCCGGCAACAATGGAACCCGGCCACGTCGGTCACTTCCTCGGACGAGTCCAAGTTCTGCAGGTCATCGACGAACAGTCGTTTTTGGCCAACTGCGGCGGGCACACGTTTCGCGTAGAGCGCATCGACACCAGCCGCATGGCCGACGATCGGGTTTTGCCGGTCGAGTTCTGCTTAGAGTGGTTCATCGTCACAGATGCCGTGAGCTATACCGATGTGACCGGCGGAAAGCGGACGGTCATGTCCTGCCGTCGCCTGGACCTGAAGAGAATCGACGCCGAAGCGTTTCGCCGGAAATCACTGGACGCCCCATCTGGCCCGTCGACTTAGGGCGAGGCAACCGCCACAAAATCTCCCACGCGTTCGTAGGTCATGCGAAAGCTTTCGAGTGTGAACGTTTTCGGGTCGCCGCTGGAATGCGAGGCGCCGCTGAGCCGGATGTGCAGTTTGTCGCCTGCCACAAGTGGGAATAGTCCAGAGTCCGAGTCGTAATGATTCACGTCGTTGGACACGTATGGTTCGGCTGCCCAGTCGCCGCCTGAAATTCCCGTGTTCGCGAACGAGTCAGAACCTCGCTTGTAGCGAAGCTGGAAGTTCCCTTCGGCGTACCCCGTCCCACCGCTGCTCCATGCGTTCAGGTCGAACCGGAACGAGAGGTGAAATAGGTAAGTCCCGCTCTGGGTGACAGTGAAATTACCGTTCGTGCTAGGCGCCGCCTCGCTGGCGTTGAACGTGATGCCAGCATCGGCGTTGCCATATCGGCCCAGGAACTTAACGTAACCGTCGTTATTGGTGGCCCATCGAGAAGAGGTCACGCCCTCCAAGACGGTGTTCCCTGTCCACATGACCACGTTTCGAGCGCCAGGAGGGCCGACCAGTACTTCGTATTTCCGCGACCACGGCGATAGGTAGCAAGGGACAATTTTGTTGACTTCGCCTGTGATGCCAGCGATCGTCGAATAGACCGGGATCTTGCGGGCGTTCTGTTGCGCTTCCCACCGCGACTGAGTGGGGCTCCACTTGCACGGGTAGGCGTCAGCCGTTCCGTACTCCGCGAGCGGCTCCGTCAGCTTGAACCACCGAATCCCACTCGCCCCGGTGTCGATGACGTTCTCTTGAGTGCGAATCTGGCTGCGCCGTCTCATATTCTTTCGCCCCGAAAGGTGTCAAGCGTGATGTCGGTTTGCTGCGATTCGATCCGCAGGCGCATGCCAACAATCGTTGGATACTGTCGTCCCTCGGGGGAAACATTGAAGTCCACACGCCGGCCGGGTATGCCGCTGACGGTAAATCCAACCAACGACCGCGGATCGAACTCAACCCCAGTGAGCGTAACGGTGCCGTCAAGATTCGCACGATTCCAACTATTGAGCAGCTTGTTGCCAAGTCGCCTGAGGTTGTTTTCGTCGTTCGCGTCAGAGGATCGGTAAGCGGTTCGTGAGAATCGGCTAGACGGCATGCGCAGGCGGAATTTGTACTTGGAACCGACATCTACCACCTCCTCCTTTGCGTCTGCCAGGAGCGATCTGCCGGCCCGATTTAACTCGACCGACATGCGACGGTCGGAAGCGACAGTGGCAGTCACCCGCACCTTGGCACCCGAAGCCTGCAGCATGATTTCCAGCGGCGGCAACGCACCATCGAAATAGATGCCGCACTCCTTTTCCAGGATTCTCACCTGCCGACCCTCCGGGCCCAGCATGTCGACCGGATACCACTCGCCAGCCGTCACGTCGTACCACTCGACAAAGACGCCACCAGCGCCGCCCTGGGGGCTCCCATCGTCATTGAGCGTCAGGCACGGTTCGAACCTGCGACGGCGAGTGAGCCACGCGGAAGCAGCCAGCGACTGGAAATTAAACGGGGTTTCGCCGATGTCTTCACGGGTTCCGTTATAGTCGCCGGCCTCGTTGAGAACCCATTTCCGCCACACGTTCGGAAGCGTCGTATTATTCTGCCAACCCTCGGCGTTCTTCTCCAAATCCATAAGGTCGCGTTCGTCGTACTCCTCGGGCCACGCCCGCTTGAGTTCGACAGTCAGCTCGTACCGCTCGTAATCGCCAAGCAAGACCAGGGAGTTGAAAGCACGGCTGGAAACATCCGGGTTGAGGGAGAGTTCCTCAACCTTGGACGCGTTCACGTCAAGGATCTCATCGAAGGCCTGCAGGGGGAGAGGAACCGCCACGCCCTGGCCTCGCTCGAACACGCGAATCTGCCTCCGGCCTCGCGCGATAAAGTCGACCGTCCAACTGTAGCCGTAGGGCTCAAGGAGACGGTCTAGCTGTTCTGGCAGCAGCGCACCGATCGGGCAGGTGTGATTTCTCAGGAGGCTTGTATCGTTAGAGATAACGCCTCGCAGGACGCCCAGCGCTGGATTGAGCACGTTCGTCTGATTGGGATTCAGAACCCAGCACAGATAAAATACCGCCTCGTCCAGTGTCCAATAACTGGCAGTCGGCGAGCCGTTGTATTCCGCCGCTTCGCTGGTTTCCGTCGATTGGTCGTGAATGAACAGCCGGTAGTTTCGGCGCGGGTCGCGGCGGCGGCTCATGTTCGGCTTGGCCCGCCCGTCGACATCGGGATTGAACACCGTCGGGAGCGTGTAGCCGGCCGTGTTGCGCGTTCTCGGATCGTAGAAGTAAGCCAGATTGAGCGCATCGCCGAACAGGTGCTGGTCCATTCGCGACACGCAACGAATGCGGTCCCCAGTTCGGCCGTCCATTGTCGCCGGCTGGGCGAACACCTTCCCCCAGTGAACCACTCGATCTCCGATAACTACTTCGATGGTTTCCTGCGGAAATCTGGCAAGCTGAATGCCGCTCAGGCTCCGTCGTCCGCTGCTCCGGCCCTCGGGCTGCAGTTCAAGGGTCGCTTGCGGCAGCGCGTTCGCGCCGCTCCCGACGGACACGTCAAGGCACTGCCAGTTGCCGTTCTCGCGTCCGTTCACAAAGACGCGCACGTTCGGAGCTTCTTTGCGCAGCGACATCAGTTGACCCGCAATTGTCGGAAACGCAACAGAACGCGTTGAAACCACCCCTCGTCGGCATCGCCGTTGGCGTCAAACAGCGTTTTCGCCAAGTCTCGCAAGGGCTGCGGTTCGTCCTGCCCTGGCCAGGGAATCTTTTCGATGTCTTCGAGAGTGCAGAATCGAAGCGACTCGCGAAATTGCTGGCCGTGAACGGTGGTCGAAAGCGATAGGTCCCCATGCGACCCCAAGAGGGCATTTAGCTCAGCAAACGCAAGCCGCAGGTCGGTATAGATTTCGTACCCGTCGTGCATGATGTGAGTTACCAGAATGTCGCGGCCCCCCTGCCTGCCCACGACTTCCGCCTCGCCTGTGACGCCCCAGTACATGACGCGCCGCATCTGCACGGGAGAACCGCCATAGACAAACGCCTCCGTCGTTCCCGCGATCGTCTTTCCGGCGAATTTGAGAACCATCACCCACCCCCGTCATTGATGCCGCCCACGGGAGCGCGTTGCGGGGCGACGTTCGGCCGGTTGTCGCCTTCGATGGTGACTTTGGTGGGGTTGGCTTCGATGCGGCGGAGGATTTCGGCGATGAGGTCGAGTTTGTCCTCGGCCAGCACGCGGCGGGCCTCTTCAACCGCTCCGGGAACCCGGACACCGCCCGCTTCCGCACCTTCAATTGTCGCCGTCGCAAATCGCCGCCGCATTTCCGACACTCGGCCGACGGTCGCCGCGGGCCCTCCGCCGCCAAGCTCGCGAATCATCACCTCCGCCTCGGCGAGCTGCCGACCGACCGGACCAACGCCCATTCTCTCCAGCGAGTCGGAAAGCGTTTTCAGCGCTGCCCCGCGCGTCCCCTGGCTTACGTCCAGCAATTCGGCTTCCGTCTTGCCCTGCAGCCGCACACGCTCCAGCTCCGTCGACGTGGAATACTGGCTTTCTGACAGGGCTCTGCTTTGTCTCTCAACGGCTTCGATAGCGGCTGGCGTCAGGCCAAGCAGCTTGTCCATCGCGGCCACAAATTGCTCGGTCGTCTTGTTGCCGGGACTTCCCGGCTGCAGGGTTTCCATCGCGGCAACGAACGTGCGGGCCTCGGTCGAGAATTCTCCGCCCGACTTCCGGCGTTCCATAATCTGCCGCTGTAGTGCCGCGGCGTTCGTGTTCAGTTCCGAACTCGCGAACACGCCGAGCATTCGTTGCTGGATTGCCGGATTGGCCTCAAGGGCATTGAACGATTCCTCGAGGGAGGCATCTTTGTCGACGAGACCCGCGCTAACCAGTTCTTCTTTGACCTGCCGCACCAGATTGATGATATTCGTCCCGGTTCGTCGCCCCTGAGGATCGCCTGCCCGCTGGCCGAACGCTGACACTTTGGCCGCGATGTACCGGAAGTCGTCTTTGCCGCCGCCAAGAGCTGACAGGGCCGCAATCGTCGGCAGGATGTTCGTACCGAGGGCCTCGGCGTCTACTGTTCGGTCGGCAGCCGAAAGTTGCACAGCCCCGGCGAAAGCCTCCTGAGGGGTCACGCCGAACGCCTGCTGGACCTGCAAGGCCCCGGACACCATCGCAACCCGCTCTTGTTCTTTCCATTGCGGCGCAAGTCGCGTCGATTCCAGAGTCATTGCCAGAACGTCTTCTGGCTTGAGCGTGCCTGCCGCCGGCATCGCGTTCTGGAATGTCCGAAACAGGCTGGCCGGATCGACGCCGCGGGCCCCCCGCGTGATTTGCTCGTAAAGCACGTCGGGAGTTACCGACGTTTCGATGCCAGATAGCTGCATGGCCGCCCCTCGCCACGCATCGTTGACCGCGATTTGCGAACTGGCAATCTGCTGTTGCCGCTGCAAGATCGCGTCATATTCAGCGCGAACCAGTCGGGCCACTGTCGCCGCGGCTTGCATCGCGGACCCGAACCCAACGGCCTGCATGACTGCGGAGCCGAGAGACTTACCGGCGGTCTCAAAGGCGTCCTCAATCTCTTCCCCGGCCCGCTTGCCAGTGCGAGCCAGCTTCTGCAGCTCCGCCTCGGCCGCCTGCGGCCCCTGGCGCATGCGCTGCCACGCCGCCACCATTTCGGCGTCTTGCGCGGACATCTGAATTACTACGTCGCCGGACATTGTATAATCGCAGTAGGAGGTGTCCCGATGGAACTACTCGCCAACCTGGTTGGTTTGAGCCGGAGGGCCCTCCACTTTTATTGCTGCAGCCAGTAATAATCTGCCCAGGTTGGATTACGCCGCACAGCGCCGGCCTTCCAGGCTAAGTGATCGAGGTAACGGGGATGGAAAACTCTTCCGTTTTTTTTTGATCGTTCGCCTCCAAGATGACAGGCAGGTCAATCGCCGCCTTGATGATGTTTCGCATCGCTCCATCGTCGATCAGCCCCAGGAGGTCGATCAGCTCGGGCGTCAGGCGGTAGTTGATCGCGAGGGCCGCGCAGCAGAATTCCCAGGCGTCTTTCAGCGTGAATTCCACTGTCGAATCTGTCGGCAGGTCCGGCCGGCGCAGCCGCAGTTGCTCCAGTTGGTCGATCGCCTTAAAGAATTCCACCGCGTACCGTTCGCTCTGCCGCCAGAATTCTCGGTACTCGTCCGCCACCCATCGCTCGTACTCGCCATCGCCGTTGAGCCCGTGATAGTGCGGCAGGTTCACCGCGGCCGGGATTCTCCAGACTTGCTTGTCCCGCAGCGGAATCCCGTACCCGAGCTGGATCACCTTCCGCTCGCAATCCTTGGGCGTCAGGGGGCTCTCGGCGTGCTGGCCGAACCAGAACCGCCCCGCCGACAGTTCGCGGCGGGAACAGGCTTTGGCCGGCTGCCAATCGTAGAAAGCGGGGTTCATCGCCGGCTGAACGCCCCAGACCGCCATGAGCCCGCTCTTGCCGTCCGGCGTGTGCGAGTGGGCATCGGCGAACTGGACGCCGCCATCGGTCCCGAGCGATCCCAGGCCCACCGATTCGAGATGGGCAGGATTCGCGCCTTGCTTGCCGGGCAGGTAAATCGCGTAGTGCAACTTACGGGGCTCCTGGCAAGAGGGTGCGGCCGTTGCCGATGTTCAGCGTGCCGTTGAGTACCGACCCCTGCCCGGCGCTGATCGCGTTCGTGAACGTCACCTTGCGGCCGGCGTCGTTGATCGTGAATGCTCCGGCCACGGTGGTATTTGTCCAGGTTTTCGCGACTGGCGAACCTGAGGCGTCGACCGTCGCACCGTCGCCGACGTTCATATTCGTGACAGTCCCGCTCCCCCATTCGTTGAGAATGCCGGCGGTGGCGTTGATCGTGGTCGATGCTCCCGATCCGCGGCGAGTGACGGTCGCGCTGTCGCTCTGAGTCAACGTCGTAAAGGCCGCCCCGATGTCGACCACCGATTGGCCGCTGGCAATGATCGTCGTGAGCGTGCATCCGCTCGACAGTCGCACTTCGGCCTCCCCAGCCGCTACCACGGTCGCGAACGTCGCCACGTCGTCATCGAACGGGGCCACATCGACGGACCCGCCTTTAACGGTCAGCGTGTTGCTGGCGCTGGTCCCCTTGATAATCAGGGCGTGATAGGAAGTCTCAGCGGGCGAGTTCGTTTTCCACACCGTCACCGCCGAGGCACCGGCTGACAGGTCGAGCTGCAGCCGAGCGCTGCCGTCGCCGTCCCCTTCGCCGATCTGGCAATTCGTCGCCGCTTCCAAAACAAGGAACCGCGGCCGATATTCGGCGTACTGGTCATCGCCGTCGGTGTTGTAGGCCGGCAGGCCAATCTGCCCTTCGTAGCTCGCCTTCACGTAGAGGTTCGCCAGCGTCACGCCGCTGATCGCGTCCAGGGCGTAGAGCAGCGAAACGTCCGAATCCTGAAACCACAGGTTGTCGGAATCGACCGGCAGGGCGCGGGCGTTCGTATCGACGTTTTTGAAGTTCGCCGCGATGCACGCATTGGGCCCGCTGTTGGCCGTGGTCGTGCTGAAATCCGTGACCGCGGCCGAACCGCCGGACGCCGAGAGCACCGCAGTAAACGGCTTGCCTGGCGTGTCGGCTGTGCCGATGATGGCGTCGGTCGCACCGCTCCAAGTGATCTCGGCGAACTCGGGAATCGTGCTGGCGTTGAGGGCCGCCCGCAGGTTAGTCGCGGTGGTATTTTCGTTGGTGTCGCCAGCGACCGAGACGGTCTTGCCGTTGATCGTGACGGTGTACGTGCCCGCAGCGTCGTAGGTGTCGATCGTGCCGGTCGACACCTGGGCGACTTCCGGCGCGTCCCCAACCCAAAGAATATCGGACATTACTCATCTCCGGCTGGCGACGGTTCGGGCAAAGGCGGTTCGCCGAGCGTATAGCCGCAGCCATTGCCGCAGGCTTGGCAAACCTCTTGGACCTGCACTTGTTGCGCGTTGATCTGGGCTTGCCCTACGATCACTGGGCACGGTTCGGTGCGGTCCTGTAGCGGACACTTGAGGCGGGTTTCCATAGGGCTCCTCTTACGGAATGGCAGAAGCGACCGAGACAGCCAGAGTGCTGGTGGGCCAGATGCGGAGCGAGTACGTGCCATCCTCGCCCTCGGTGGCGGTCAACTCTTGCTCGCCAAGGCCGCCAGCCGAGGCGGTAATCTTGAGGTGCTGAGTTGTCCCGACGGCCACCCGGTTTCCGCTGGCCGTTCCCTTCCAGCCATAGAGGGCAATCGTCCCGGCTGCGGCCCGCAGGAAGTGGCTGACGGCGGTGAACTGGTCCATCTTGAGCGAGGTCAACGTGATCGACGGCGCCCGGCGGACGATCGACCCGAGGGAGCCGTAAACCGCTCCGCTGGTCCGCCGCACGCTGTACGTGATGCCAAAGTCGACCGACCACTGCGTCAGGCCGGGGATCTCCGAACCGTTGATGTAGCAGGGGCCCATGAAGAACTTCGATGTGAAGGCCGGAGTCGGAACGCCGGTATCGAAGTTGACCCCGGTGTTGTGGACGATCGGCAGGTTCGTGCCGTCGTAAAGGCAGTAGAGCGTCGATTCCATCAGGCAGCCGGCGTTATCGTCCTGGCTGGCCGCAATCCGCATCGGCACAACCAGCCCGCGGGAAACTGTGAACGTCTCGTGCGTCGTGCTGGTCTCGAAAACACCGTCCAGTGTCGAGCGTTCCTGCAGGCGGAACGTCGCCCCGTTGCCGGTCAGTGCCAGGCCCACCGTCGGGCTGACGGTCCCCCAGTACGTGGCAAGGTCGACCGTGCCGAATGAAATCGTCGGGTCCGAAGCGACTTCGATGACCGCCTTGCGATCGACGGAACCGGCGGCAAACTCTTCCGTGACGTTCGCGCCGGGCGAGACTCGGAAGTTCTGCATCTGGGCGAGGTCGAGCGTTTGCGCCGAGCCGTGAATGATCGAGCACGGGAACAGCGTGAAGCGTTGGGCAGTGGCCATATCAGGTAGCTCCGGCAGCTTCGTACCGCTTGCGGATTCGCGGCCGTGAAGCTAGTTCGCGGTTTAGGTGTTTCACGTATCCGGCCTCGAATCCCTCGATAATCTGGCGGGCCTCTTCGGGCAGAATCACGCCAATTTCCCGCCGCATCTGGTCCCCGGTCACGCCCCGCTGGCTGGCGTCCGAGGTGACGGTGAACGGGAACTTGAGGATCATCGTCAGCCGCAGGCTTCCCGCGGTGCCGTCGGGATTGGCCGCCCGTCCGCCGAGGCGAATCGTGGGTCGGTTGCGGGTCATGGCGGTGCGAGTGCGGCCCGTCTTGACGAGCTTCGCCTTGCGGCCGTACCGGCGTTCTTTGATCCGCTGGTACTCGGGCGAGCGTTCCGCCATCGGATACTTGCCCTGCTTGGCTTCGTCGAAGTGGTCGGGAATCCGCTCTTTCCAGTGCTTGATAGCCTGTTCTTCCAGGGCACTCTTGGCCGCCCGGTTGTGGATGCGCACGAACGCCCGATCGGTCAAAACCGGCTCGGGTGCGATCAGCGATAGGCGCATGGACGGGATCAAAACTCAACCTCAAATTCCATTTCCCAGAGGGGCGGCTGCGGCGTGTTGGATTCCTCGTGTTCGCGGTCGACGGCAGGAACGGCATTCGGGCCCGCAGTCCGGCGGTAACGATGGATGTAAAGGTGGCTCGTGCTGTATCCGCTTGGAGCGGCGCGGGAATCGGCAATCACTTCCATTTCCCGCATGATGCTGCTCGCCTTGTCAACGAACCACTCACGCTGCGAGAGGGAGGAAACCTTGTCGGTCGGAGTCGTGATCTGGAACAGCAGGAACAGCGAGCCATTGCCGCCCCAACAGCCGGTCCCCTGGCGTTCCCGCTGGATCACTCCCCCATCCGAGACAATCGCCCGCGGATACTGGGTGACAATCTCGCCGTCGTATTCGTCATCAAGGGCCTCGTGGCCAGCCACCCGCATCTTGGCCGCCGCGACCGTCGCCGAGCCCGTGAGCGTTTGGAACGTTGACGAACTGGCAACCAGCACGCGAAGCAGGTCGAGCTGTTCATCAAACGCGCTCATGTGGCTCGCTTCTGGCTGGTGCGGCTAACGATCTGGGCGAGAACAGTTTGGCCGGTGTCGTCTTTGCCAATCGGCTTTCTGACCACCCACACGTCAGAACCATCTCGAATCATCGACGGCGTTTTGCTGGCTGGAGACTCATAGACGATCGCTACGGAATTCGGCACGTAGATTTCCGCCATTCGCTTGGAAACAGCCCCGTCCTCATAAGTCGCAAGCGAGTCGAGTTGCCGTTCGTCGATGACACCCGCGAACGTCTCTTCGCCCCCGCCTGGAAGAACGTGAACCAGCGTCCGGCCGAAAAAGTTGACAGAGCGGAGAATGTCTCCATCACTCGCCAGCGTATCGGCAAAGGTCCGGCTCATTTCTTCTTCTTAGGCTGCGGCGAGTCGTCGCGGGTCGCCTTCCAGTCAGGAACGGGAAGCGCAACACCCTTTTCCATCCGCGGATAGACCAGGATGTTGCCGATGTCGCCCATCACGGCGGCGAATTGGTCGTCGTTCAACTCCAGCGGCTTGCCGGTCTCGAACAGGATCGTTTCGAGAATCTTGCCGCTATCGTCGCGGACCGATCGGCGGAACTGCCCGCCGGGATGCCCCGGCTTGAGCATGACGTGAATGCCCGCCTTTGCCTTCGCTTTCGGATCAGGCTTTTCAGGCTTGGTTTCCGTCTTGGTTTCGTCGCTCATTGTGTAAACCTCCACAAGCCCGAATCTGAGAACGATCCGGGCGATGAATGCGGGCTAGAAGCTATTAGGTGAAGGTCGTCAGGACCGACTTCCACCACGCCAGGTAGCCGACGTTGTAGCGGGCCTCGGTCATTAGCTTTAGATCCTTGGTTTCGAGATCGTCCGCACCTTTGATTTGGCTGGACAGCGGTTCGCGTTCTTGGAATACAAAGGGCTTCATCGGGCCGCTCGTGTCGTGAACGTAGAACTTGGTCGCGTCGGTCAGGTAAGCGATCGATTCCACCTGAGGATTCCCCATAATGACGACCGGGTTTCCGTTGGTATCAAACCGCGCAGTCAGCGCCTCCAGTGCGATTGGGTAAAGCGATGGAGGAACATGGACCAGAGGGCGAGACACCTCCTGTCCTTGCGTGGGGCGGTACAAGGGCTTCCCCTGGTCATTCTTGAACGCCAGCATCGCCGCATAGGCATTGTTGTAGGCTTCGCGAAACTCGGCCGACGTTGGAGTTGTGCCGTTTGCCGCAGCCTTTGTCAGGTCGTTCGATTGAGACCCAGAATCCCCCCAAGAATGGTCCGTGTCATAGAAAAGTTGTCCATCAAAGCAGAGGCCGGAAGTTTCTCCGAGCACCATCTGAGAAAACAAAAGCTCGTCAGGGTGATAGCTCGCTTCGGCTGCCAGTTCGTCGATACGCATTCCGTACTTGAGAACGCGGGCGTCGGCAATGTCTGTCTTGCTTACAAGCATTGACGATTCCCAATGCTTGTTCTTGAGTTCGTAATCGGCCGCCCGCAATTGCTTGAAGATACGGTCGCCGAGCCACTCGCGAACCGCTGGGCTATCGCCGAGCCATCCGTACTTTTCCTCGGCAGACTCCGACTGCACCACAGTCGCGATCTTTGGGTAATAGGGGCTAGCGGAGCGAACCGCCTTGTTGAAGCGGGCGGTAATCAGTCGCGAGGCAGTTGCCAGGGCGGCAGTTGTAAGAGCCATTGCAATTCTCTCCTAAAGGTGGGCTGTCGCCCTGAAATGTCTGTTAGAACGACTAGGTGGCATCCGGCCGGACGGAAGTGTCGATGCGGATTTCGGCGAGGCTCGTGCCGTACACTCGCTCGATCGTCCCGATAAAGCTGTTGCTCGACGCCGTGAGCGTCGCCGTGTAGTTGTCGCTGGCGTAGGCCAAGCCGGGCGTCAGGTCGGCCTGAGCCACGCTCGACAAAGGCAGTACGAACGTCCCGGATGTGTAGACCTCGGCTTCAAGGTCGCCGTCCGCACCGGCCGAGTTGTCGACCGTCTTTTTGACGACGCCAGCGAAGCGAAGCCCGCCAGCGGTGGGGACAGCGAACCCGTCCGCATCCAAGAAGCACAGCGTGCCACCGTAGAGGACTTCCCCGGCCTCTACCTTGACCTGTCGAAGCCCGCCGGGATCGCGAGCGGTAATTAGCTGTTCAGCGGTAACGGCCATTTGTCAGTACCTCGATTGCTTGTTTTCGATTCGTAGAAACAGGCGGTGTTACCGCTTGATGAGCAGTTCGGTGCCGGCGGCGATGCGCTGGCTAGTGATAAAGTCTTCCTCTGAGATTCCCATTCGCTGATAGATCATCCGGTCGGCGGCGTACAAAGCCTTGGATTCGGCGTCCGGGTCTTTCGGCGTGGGCTCGCCACCGCCGCCGGCATCGCCGACAGGGGGCCGCGACTGGCAGAGCACGTCGACCATCTTGGCGTTGACCTCGGCGAGGCTGATTCCGCTGGCGATGAACTCAGCGGCCATTTCCGGCTTGCCGGCCCGCTGGCAGACGGACATGATGGCGCTCGTGCGGGTCCGCTCGGCGGCGAGCGATTCATTCACGCTCTTTTGCACGTCGTCAAGCGTGAGGGAGGGGGCCGCGGGAGCGACGGGCGTTTCGACGGTCGGAGTAGCGGGCGTATCGGCCATTGGAGGCTCCTTGGTTGCACGCATCGACAATGCGTAGTGCTGGGAATAACGATCGCGGGCCTCGGTCAACTGCTGCTGCACCGATGCCTTGTTGGGTGCTTTGGTGGGCGGCATTTCCTTTGCCACCATGTCGGCCAATCCGGCGTCGACCGCCTCTTGTCCGGTAAACCACTTCTCGTCTTTGAGCCAAGTAGAAATCTGTTCTTCGGATTGGCCAGACTTCGCGGCATAGGTTGCAATGCTTGCAACCGTGGCAGCCTCAAGTTGTTCGATGCTCTTTTGGAAGTCAGCTTTGGTTCCAAACGCGAACGTCGATGGCTCGTGAATGAAAATCATCGCGTTGGCTGGGATGCGAACCGTGTCACCTGCCATCGCAATGATGGAAGCGGCCGAGCCAGCCACGCCATCGATGACGACATTCACCTTGGCGGGGTGGTCTTTGAGGATGTTATGAATCGCGAGCCCGTCGTAAGCGCTGCCGCCAGGGCTGTTGATCCGCACTTCGATTTCATTCAGCTCGCCGGCCTCCTGCAGTTGTTTGGCAACGAGTTTGGTGTCGATCATTCCGGCCCACGAGGGGCCAATCACGTCGTAGATTTCGACGCGGGCCTTGCCTTTCGCGAGCATCGTCACATTGAATTGCGGCTGGTTCATACCGCGGCCTCCTGTTTCATTTCCTTCTCGGCGTCGCGGGCTTCAAGGAGTTCCTTTTCGACTTCCGCTTCCGCCGATCCGGGCTGAATCTTGAGCCGCCGCTCCTCCTCGCGCTCAATGGCACGCTGGGCGAATACTTCGCGATACCATCCGCCGCGCTTGGCAATAACCTTTTGCTTGGTCGTGATGTTCGCCTCGATTGCCGCAATGTCGGCGTCGATCTCCTCGCGCGGCGTAAGGGCATACGGCCAAGCGGGCGGGCCCCATTCGTGCGCCCGGAATACGTAAGGCATCCGCTGATAGAGGAGCGGCGGAATGTCAACCGCGCCGACGATTACCGCCTCTTCCACCATGCGGTGCCAGATCGGGCACAAGATGCGTTCGCAGAGCAACTTCTGCTGTGATTCAACGAAAAGTCGGACATCGGTAAGCGCGAGCCGGCCAGCCGCGAACGACAGGCCCACCCAGTTCTTCGCCAGCATCTCATAGGGGAAGTTCATCCCCGCCGCCTTGTTGCGGTCGTTCCACTCCATGAACGGGGCGAAAGTCGTCCCCGGTCGAGACGGGCTTCCAAATTCGACGCTCTCGTTGTGGCCCAAGTAGTGAATTGCGCCGGGGCGGACTTCCTGCAGGCGATTGCCGCTGGAACTCGTGCCGGTCCCTGCCGCCTGAGCCGCTCCAACTGGGTCGCTGGTATGGACAAACGCCGCAAAGCACGCTTCGACCTGGGCGGCGATGATCGTAGCCTCGCCGAGGTCTTTCCCGTCTTTGATCCGGTTCAGCGTCCGCGTCAGCCACGGATAGCCGCGGGATTGGCCAGCAAACCACTTTTCCAGCGTGTGCAGGACCCGCGAAGCCGGCAGCCGGTCGTACTTGAAGTTGAGTTCTTTCGCGTCGCCGGGGTGCGTCTGGCGAATCCAGTAGGCCACAACACGCCCGCGGGCGTCGTATTCGACCCCCATCCTCACGCGAGGGTCGTTGATTTTCTGCGGCGGCGTCTCGACTCGCTCGGGGTCGATGACTTCGATCGCAAGCGGAATCGGCTTATCGGGGTGGCCAACGTCCGAAAGGACGATAAACGACTCGCCGTCAAAGGCGTTGTGCCGTTCGGCCAGCCGCAGGCACTGCCATAGGCTTTCGGTGCCGGAATTGCCGATATAGGGCTGAATCTGGTCGTAAACCAGCTCGATTTGATCGTTCCACCGCTTCGCCTGGGCCTCGGAAATGCCGTCGCGGGGCTGAATCAAAGCCTGCGGCGTGAAACCATAGGAAACGACCAGATTGACCCGAGTATCAACCGCTCCGCCGATCGAATCATTGCGGTAAAGCTCCCGGCTGTTCCGCCGCAGCTCCACAAGGTCGGCTTCCAAGGCGCTGTCTGGCGAAAGCCGGCTGCCGATCCACGCCTGTTGACGCGTGTGATCGTCGCCTTTTCCTTCGTGTGCGGTCGCCATCTGGGCCCCAAGGTAGCGGCGTCGGAATTCCATCCGCTTGCCACCAGTGATGGGCGAGAACGCGAACACGACGCGATCAATCGCCTCGCCGATTCGATCGACGAGCGTTGACTTTCGCTCGGGTTGCATTCGCTCTTTCATACGGCCCGGCCTCGGGTGGCGTAGTTCGTTCGCTGTGCAGGACTTGAGGACGCTGCTACCTCTGCCTGGAGAATCGCAATCGTGTCGTTGACCTGCTTGAGTTCCGCTTCCCACAGCTCCCGGTCTCTGGCCGACATCCGGCGTTGGCCGTGGGCCAGGATTCTTACGCGGGCGGCGCGTGCAAATTCCAGCTCCTCTTGTGGAGTGCCGGTCCCGATTGGGTTGGAAATCTGGTACGCCATGCCCTAAAGATATAGGGCTAGCTAGCCGAATAGATGGCGCTGTTTCCTACTGGTAGGATTAGCCGCGGGGCGAATGGTGCGTAGAAGACGCAGGTATTTTCTTTCCGCCCCAAATGTAATACCCAAAATTCTGCTGGCAAAACGCAGCCGCCTCGTCTAACAGCTTTTCGCCAACGCCGCGAGATTCCGCGTATTGCGCCAAGTCGCAGGACTGAAGTTGTTCCCGCGTCCTAACTCCCAGCCTCAAAAATGCCAACGTAGCCTTGGTCGAAAGCGTGCCTTTGGTAAGCGGATCAGATTTGAAGGTGCCTTGCGATTCCTCGTCGGACCACCCTAGCGCAAGTAATTCGCCGCCGGTGCCGAAATCCCCAGACAGTTCGATTGTTGGGAGCATCTGACCAGATGCCTCGCAGATGCTCCAGAAGCAATTCTCGCACTTCTCGCACGCCACTCCCGGCAGCGTAATGAAATCGCCTGTCCTTGGAACCGCGATGCAGTCTTGAACATACGAAAGCACTGATGTGCCGTTGTCTATGCTGACTGTAAACCGCACTCTCATTTGTGCCTCTGTGGAGCGTATTCCAGCGGGATAATCTGCTTGTTATCGTCAGGACGATAGCCACACTCGCCGCAGCCGAGATAGCGCACGCGAACTTGCAGGTCGATCTTAACCTTGGAGTCGACCACCTTGAGGAACCCGCGGCACTTCGCGCAGCCGCACGGGTCGCCGCTCTGCGGTCGCCGAGATTGGTTCAGTCGCTCCATGCTGAGCCTCATCGGTGTACCCTCGTGGCAAGCATCATTCCTCGATCGGTTCGTTCTCCGGGCCTAAACTCCGCATCCTCGATGCAGTCGTAACCGGCGGCTGAAAAGATAGGCTTGAGCAGCGATGGGCCTTCGCACCGCGGATACCTGCCTGCAGAGGATGTATCGTGCGCGAACACCGCTGGAACTCGCGCGGCAATAAGCAGCTCGGCTTCTTTAGTGACGTTGCGAACGGAATGGTCGCCGTCAAGAAACACCAGATCCCAGTGGGGGTCGCTTGTCAGCAGATCCACGGACCTTTCGCGGCGCAGGGTAACTCTCGGCCAGCCTTTAATCAGTTCCAGCAATTCCGGCGTCGGGTTCGGCTCGCACAGGTGCACTCGGTCAACCTTTCCGGCGTACAGGGCATCCAAAAACGCCTGGGTGCTATAGCCGTGGCAACTGCCGACTTCCAAAACGCGACGATACTTGCCGGTCATCAGCTCGGCCTTGAGCCAATCCCTATGCCGAGCGTCGATTGCCCAGCGATGGCCCGCTGGAATCGGGTGCTTGGCCGCCCACCTTGCCATCTCCTTGGCACGCCCAGTGCTCAATCCAGCAAAATGCAAAATGGCGTCGGGCGGTGCATCATCCAATCCGGTCCACCATATCCAATTGCAGCGACGATCGAGCAACTTGTACGGCATTCCCGAGCTTAGAAGTCGGTAGTTCGTGTGGTCCTGATCACTGAAAAAGCCTTTCAGAATCGGGCCGGCAGGAGGCAACAACAGTTCGCGGTGGGACTTTGGAACGACCATCACGCCCGCGTTGAAATACCAGGGAAGTTCGACAGGCGGAAACCCCATGCGGCGGCGAAACTCTTGGTGACTGGCCTCGGCTATGGAGCTTGGGTTTTTGCGATGGAACGGCAGGGCATCAACGACGCCCATTTCCCACGGCTTGCACTGAGCAAACAAGTTGACGCAACCGGGGCGCAAAAGAACGTCGGCATCGACGTAGGCGATGCAATGGTAGTGATCGAGAGCGCTGGCAATCCCGAACTTGGCAGACATTGGCCAGATTGGGTGGCCCGGCCAGTTAAGCTTTACGAAGTCCGCGCCAACACGCTCGGAATATTCCCGCATGTATGGCTCGGTAATCGCCAGCATCGCGTCTGCTTCATACCCAACACCAACCGTCACGAGGGCAATATCGGAATTCCGCGACAAATTCAGGGACGGAGGCTGCGGAACTGTGATGAAGTCGCAGAGCCTGGCGTCGCGCCTGCCACATCGGCGGCAGAGCTTATCCGCGTCGTAATCGCAAAGCCTGTCCAGTTCATTCATCGGCGAAAACTCAACTGGCGAATGCGGGAAGGGACTTCGGGGACGACTGCGGCCGGCGGGCGCTTCGTTCTCGGGGCAATTGCACCATGTCGCGTGGCCAGAAGCATCGCCACGTAGCTGTACCGTTTGCAGTCGCGGTAGTCGTTGGGAATGCTCGGGTCGATGCGGTCCCAGCTTTCCCGCACGTTGTTGTGGGCGTCAGTCTTGTCGACCTGGGCATCGTTCATAAGCTGCTGTACGAAATCCTCGTGCTCGTGCGCCCCGCCGTGGTAGAGAGCGAACCCGCCCGACTGCTTGGGATCGGCTCGGTAAAGAGCATGTTCCATCCAATCCTGCGAGCGGATCGTATCGACGTGAACCAGCGTGCCGCCCGGATTGGCGGTGTTCTTCCCGAGAACCGCCACGTCGTAATCGCTGGTCAGAGCGCCAGGACTGCCCTTGCATGGGTTCGCCGGGATGCCGTCGGGCTTCAGTCGCCGCAGTCGGTCGCAAGCCTCGTGAACGCCGCGCGGGCGGTGCCCCGAGTCGATAAAGACCATGCTGGCCCGAATTCCCGGCCCGTCGTCGGCGTGCGGCCAGACCGTGGCGGCCTTGGCCTCGATCTCCTGGATCGTCTCGGCGATCCCGTAAGCAATCGTGGCCGATCGGCGTTCTGGACCCCAGGCATCGACTACCCACGGGTGCCGGTCGTCGCCCTGCCTATCAACGCCCATCGTGACCATGCTGGCCCACGGCGGCACGATTCCGGGCTTTAGGTCTTTGTCGACAAGGCGGGCAACGATTTGTTCCCAGGTCTGATCGGCCTTGGTGAGCGACCACGTTTCCGCCAGCCACTGGTTGATAAAGTTCCGCAAGTTCTGCGGGTTCCGCTGGCAGTCGAGCCACTCGGCAGCGATGTCGCCCCAGGTGAGCGATAGGGCGTAGAGGCTCGATAGCTGATAGCCTGCGTCGCGCCCGTCCCGCAAGGGCTTGCCAGTGATCCAGCCGGCCAGGGACCACCCGGCAAACGGCTTGCGGTCGCTCGCCACCTCCTCGCGGGCCCCGGCGTCGTCGGCTTCGCATCCTTCCGGCACCCACACACCAGCCCGCATCATCGGTCCCCGGTGCTCGTCCCGAATCGCCCCCTCGCAATGCAGGCATTTGTAGCGGGCTGTGCGGCGGGCCAGATCCTTGTCGGACTTGCCGCCGTCGAGCTTGTCCCATTCGATCCGGTCCATGCGGAGCGTCTGGTACCGCCGGCAATATGGGCAGGGCACCCAATAGCTGCAATTGGTCGAACCCAGCCGCCCGCGTTCGATGCGGCTGCTGTGCTTCATGGCGGGAGTGCTCTCGAAAATCTTCTTGTGCCGCGGGAACTCCTTGAAGCGGTCGGAGAAGAGCTTGAGCGGGTCGGCTTCCTTGGCCGTGCTGGCGTGCTCCCATTTGTCGATTTCGTTGGCGTGGCCTACTCGCACGGCTTTATCGGCCAGGGTTGAGACGGAACGGGCCCACGCAACGAACATGCGGCAGGCGTCCAGGTCGACCAAATCCTGCTTGCGGCGATGTTCGGGGCGGAGCTGGTCGCGCAGTGGCGGGCACTTGGCCAGCATTCGGTACGTGCGGGCAGTGACTTCCACGGCGAGCTTCTGGTCCGACGAGGCGAACATCATCGGGCAGGGGTCGGTATGGGCCGTTTTCATCGTGGCACACT
>CAZZDD010000052.1:0-17486 GCA_964652185.1 uncultured Candidatus Peribacteria bacterium
CTCCAATCGGTGGACGGCATCACGACCGACGATCTGCTCGTCCTGACGCCGCTCGGCGAGGACGAGGCGCAGCAGCTGCGGATCTACCAAGTCGACGCGAGCGGCTACATCCGCGTTTCCGAGAACCTCTCCGGTCCCATCGACCCGTCCCGCGTCCCCCGCTCTCTCGCGGTGGGCTCCGCGCAGCCGGGGCTGGCTGGCGCCGCCCTGTTCGGCGGTGGCGACTCCGATCTCGACGGCTTCCGCGACGACCTGATCGCGCGCGCCCCCGCCATCTGCAACCTCGGGACCGGGCCCTGGGTCACCAGCGACGATCTCGCCGATTGGGGCGCTGCGGTCACCGAGGCGGCTGGTGGCCGAGCGTGGGCGCTCCATCGATCCTACGCCTTCGGCAAGGCGCAGCGGACGATCGAGGTGCTCCGCGAAGAGTGGAAGCTCTTGGGGCTCATCCCCTACCTCGACGCCGACGCGAAGATCGCGGTGCGCCCGCTGACGTTCGAGACGCGCGCCCCCGACTACGAGATCAGCGCCGAGCACCGGATCGTTGACGACGGGTTCGGCTCGACGTTCGGCGACGACGACGGGCTCGTGACGAACGTGCACTTCTTCACGGGCTACGACCCGATCGAGGACAAGCACTTCGGCGACAACTTCAACGTGAGCAACCAGGCCGCGAAGTCGCGGGTGCACGACGAGCGCAAGCTCGAGGTGAAGCCGCTCTCGAATGCCGTGGGCGCGGAGATGGGCCCGGACGACGCGTACAGCCGCGGGCTCACGGTCACCGAGATCTTCGGCGCACGGCGCACGCAGACCGTCGAGTTCGACGTCTCCCTCGTGATGTTCCCCGTGCTGGTTGGGGACGCGGTGCTGCTCACGATCCCCCAGCTGCCCGGCGACGGGACGCGCGGGATCTGGACCTCGGGCGGCGGGCTCACCGGGCGCGCCGGGTACGTGGTCTCCCGCTCGTGGGACCTGTCCTCTGGACGGGGCACGCTGCGGGTGCTCCTGCACGAGCTCGCCATCGCCGGCTACACCCCGAGCGGGAAGGTCGCCAGCGCGAGCGGGGCCACCACCTCGTGGACGCTGACGCTCACCGCGGGCCACTACTCCGGCACCGCGAGCGACGCGCAGTTCTTCTCGGTCGGGGACTCGATCCGCCTCCGCGAGTGGGACAGCGACAGCCCGACCGAGCGAGAGGGCGTGGTCAGCGGGATCAACATCGGCGCCGACACCGTGAGCGTCACCCTCGCCACGTCGTGGGCAGGCACGGGCGGCAGCCGCTATACGCTGAGCTGGGACACCAGCGCCGACGCGGACACGCAGGCGAGCCAGCTCGACGCGGTCTTCATCGCCGGGGCCACGGGCCGAGTCACCACCGCGAGCACGACGGTCCCGAGCAAGAGGTTTGCGCCATGACCGCTGCGACCACGAGCGAGCACGGCGGCTTCATCCGCGGGTTCCCCGGTTCGGAGGCTGGCGCGTCCTACCCGCTCGACACCGCCATGGTACGCGACGGCGTCATCAACAACCTCGACCACCTCTGCGACTGCGATGGTCAGGTGCTCGTGAACGTCGCCCGCGTCTCCACGGCGTGGGAGTACCCGATCGAGGCGCCGACTGCCGCCTACGGTCGCATGTCGACGGTCCCTGCGTTCGGTGTCCCGCTGCGCATCCGCAACGACGGGGCGAGCCAGTACATCGTGGTCCAGATGCGGGCCTCGATCTCCTCTGCGGGGACCGCCGACTTCCGGCTGGTGCTGCGCCCCTACAACTCCGCTCGGCGCGCGGTGCCGCCCGATCCCGCACTCGGCGTCTCGTGGGCCGCGGACGCTTCGACCACCTCGACCACTGGAGCGGATCTCGACTTCGATCCGATGTTCTACACGGGGGAGCTGATCGGAGGCGTGTCCAGCATCGGGCTATCCCCGATCCAAGAGGTCGGCGGCATCGACGGTGACGGGAGCCTCCGCGCCGCCACGGTCCTCGTGGCCTCGCTCGAGGTGTGGGCGAAGTCGTCGATCAAGACGGCGCTGCCCCGCATTCACTCGCTCATGGTCCGCGAGTTCATCGGCAAGGTCCCATGAGCACCGGAGCGCGCGTCCCCCGCTACCCCTACGATCTCGCCGTCGGCGGGGTCCAGGTGGGCCGCCCCCCTCGCGGCGGATTCACGCAGTGGGGCCCCTTCGCCGAGCAGGCAAACTATCTGCTCGGGCGCGGCGGCGTGCTCATCCCCTGGTGCACCACGAAGCTCGCGCTCGCGGCGTCGGGCAGCTACACGTTGCGGTTCCGGGTCATCCCCCGCTATCAGGCGACGCATCGGCGATGGAGGTTCGCCGTGCTCGGCGGCGGTGGTGCGGCGAGCGGCGTGTTCACCGATCCCTCGGGCGGGTCCCGAACCTTCACCATCGGCGGGTCGGAGATCCACACGTTCGAGCACATCGAGGCGATCAGCTCTCGGACCGCTTCGGAGACCGAGCTTGCTCCGACCTTCACGCTCGCGTCGGGCTCCACGAGCTGCACCCTCGAAACGATGAACTGCTGGGAGCACCCGCGCCCCGAGCTCGCGCTCAACACGAACGATCTCGGCGTCGCGGTACGCACCCTCGACCCTGGGACCGAGGTTCTCGCGGGGACCGATGGCTACTCGGTCGGCGCGGTCGGCGAAGCGGTTGAGGCGGCTCGGTCGGTCGCTCGGCGGAACGGGCTCTACCACTTCGCCGCGGACACCGCGCAGGCGCTCTCGACCACGAGCGCCAGCTGCACGCGGGTCCTCACCCTCGCCGCGGACCCGATCCTCCAAGACCGCCAACTCTACGTCGGGCAGACCACGTCGAGCGTGCTGGTGCGGGTGAGGGCGCGGGCGGGCACCACCACCGCCGGCAACATCCGATTCACCATGACCAGCGGCGCGTCTCTCGTGCTCGCGATCACGTCGGGCATGGCGGCGACCTGGCTCACCGGGACGCTCGCCGTCGACACCGACAACTTCGGCGACGACGTGCGAGGCCGCCGACGCACCCCCGGCGACAAGTGCGTCATCGAGTGGCAGCGCACCTCGGGGGCGAACTCGATCTTCATCGAGTCGATCTCGATCATCGGCGCCGGCTCGTAGCCCGCGACCACCGCGCACACCGCGCGAGAAAGACAGGACAGCATGACCGTCGCAGAACGACAGGCCGACGACGTCGGCTATCTCGGAGCCGTCTACCAGCTTCCGGGCTCGGCAACCGCCGTCACCTTCGCCGTGCCCGCGGAGTGGCTCGGCAAGATCGTCGACTTCGCGTTCCTCGACCTCGCGGCGAGCACGAACGTCTCCTACGTGCTCTTCGGCAACGCGACGGTGGGCAACACTTCCTCGCTCGCGGCGAGCGTCTCCCCGACCGACTCGGCGATCACCGGGGCCCCGCTCGCGATCGCACCGGTCACCGCGTCGTCGGGCTCGCACATCCAGATCCCGAGCGGCCAGAAGGTGCCGGTCCGCATCCCCACCTCGTGCGCGTTCATCTCGCACATCGAGGGCGCCGCGACGGGCAAGCTCCGCATGACTCTCTCCACGGGCGACGGGAAGTGACCGTCACCCGACAGACTGACCGCTACCCGGCCCACCTGAGCCGTGGGCGTGGGGGTGTGTCTTGAGGCGCCCTGGCTTCGGCGCTCTCCGCCGTCCCGGCTTCCGTGGCTTCGGTGGACAGGCGGGGGGATGGAACCCGCTCGCCGATCCTGCGTACGAAGGCCTGTGGGTCGCGACGGATGCGACGGACAACGGCACCGACCTGACGATCCCGAATCGCAAGTCAGGCGGCACGGCGATGACGAGCCTTGGTGTGGGCCGGATGGCGATTGCGCCGACCGCGATCAACGGTGGGCCCGGCATCCTCTGCACGGGCGCGACCAAGGTCCTCTCGGCTGCGCTGTCTGGCATGACGGGCAAGCTCGCATCGACGATCGTGGTCGCGGCGAAGGCCACCACGTTCGGCACCTATCTCTGGCGCTTCGGCACGGGTGACAAGAACTGGTTTTGCTTCAACACGGCCGGCGCCGGGTACCAGGTATTCAAGCAGTCCGGCACTGGGTCGCTGACAAACACGCAGGTCAACAAGGGCCTGCGATACCCGCGCGTGGTGACGTGTCGGTTCGACGACGCCCTCACACCTGACATCGTGTCCACGCGTCAGCAGGGACTCGTGGGACCTGCCACGCCCTCGGGCACCGACGCCGCGGGAGCCCTTGCAGCGGGCAGCCTCTACCTCGGAAGCAACAGCAACGGGACGAGCCCGCTCGGCGGCCACCTGTTCGCCGGGATGGCGTTCTCCCGGTATCTCAGCGACTCGGAATGCACGATCGCAGAGCAGTACATGAACGCGTTGATGGGGCAGAGCTTCCGCCGAGAGGTGGCGTACGAGGGTGACTCGCTCATCGCGTGCTCGTCAGCAGGAGGCCAGCAGTTCCGCGCACGCGTGGAGTCGAACTACCAGGCCGAGGCCACGATCGATGGTCGTTGGTGGTACTTCGCAAACGGCTGGAACAGCCCGGCAAACGTCCCATTTACCAACGACTACTGCAACGCCGGTTCGGGCGCGACGATCGCGATCATGCGGACCAACTGGAACAGCAACGGGCTCGGCGTTTCGTACATCCCCGACGTGATGATCATCACGATCGGGACCAACGACATCGCCGTTTCTGGCCACTCCAACGCGACGGTTGCGACCAACCTGGAGGCGGCGCTAATCGACGCCAAGACGCGCAGCCCGAACACGGCACTCGTGGTGGAGAAGTTGTTCCCGCGGAACGACGGTCTCGCGGCTCAGGTGCTCGACTACAACACGAACTACATCGGCCCGGCTGTGGCGGCGGCTCAGGCGGCCGGGTGCAACGTCGTGCTGCGCGACACGTGGCCCACGCTGGGCACGGCGATCGGCGGATACACGTTCCTCGACGGCGTCCACATCGCGGCGGCGAACACCAACGCGATCGGAGACGCGGCCTGGGTGACGCTCAAGGCCTTGGTGGGCGCATGACCCCCGAGCACACCGCCCGCATGGGCGACTCCACTACCACGGAGGCAGGCCATGGGCCCCGATGACCTCGACGCGCTGATGTCCGCCATCCCGACGGAGCTGGGGTGGGGCCTGATCGTCGCGCTGCTGGTGCGCGGGTTCGTCACCTCGATCCCCAAGATCGTCGACTCCGTGACTCGGGCGATGACCGAGCGCGCGACGGCCCAGCGGCTCGCCCAGCAGGTGCTGCTCACCGAGGCGGAGACCGAGCGCGACGACGGGCAGGAGCGGCGCGCCCTCGCCGAGCGGGTCACCAAGCTGGAGACGAAGCTGCGAGAGCAGGAGGCGTCGTGCGCGGAAGAGGTGCGGTCCGCCCATGCGATGCACCAAATCACCAGCGACCGGCTGACCACGATCGAGGCGCAGCACATCAAGTGCGAGCGCGCCCTCAAGGACCAGTCCGAGGAAATGGCCGAGCTACGCGCGTCGATCCGGTCGATGCGCTGAGGAGACACCGAGACATGACCGACACCCCCAAGACCACGCCCGCCCAGCGCGCCCTCGCGGCGTTCAAGAGCATCACCCTCGCGCAGTCCATCACCGTCGCGTCCATCATCGCGGGCACCGTCTACGCCTTCGACCAGATGGAGAGCGAGCGGCTGCAGATGCTGCTGGTCACCATCAGCACGCTCGGCGTGGGCGGCACGCTCGCCTTCAACCGACGCGGCGCCACGGCCGAGACGCCCTCGGCGCCGCCGCCTCCGCCCGCCCCCACGCGACTGCCCCGGCGCCGCGATGGGTCGGTCGACACCTGGGTCCTGTGGCCGCTGGCGATCGGCGCCTTCGCGCTCGCGTGGATGCAGCGTCTCGGGTGGCTGTCGTGAGCCCCGTGCTGGCCATCGACACCATCGCCCGCCTCGTCACGGTGTGGCTCTGGGTGCGGCGTGTCGTCTTCACCCTCGCGGTGGGTGCGGGTCTCGCGCTCGCGATCCTGCACTGCTCGGGGTGTGGGGCGTCGGTCTCGGAGTACGAGGCGCACACGCGGGACTGCGCCGAGCGCGCCTCGGTCATCGTCCATCGCGAGGGGACCACCGTAGAACAGGACCGGGCGGATCTGGCCGCTCTTCGTGAGGAATGCGAGGCCGTGGAATGAAGATCAAGATCACCAAGCCGGACGGCACCATCATCGAAGCCGAGGGCACGGCGGAGGAGTGCGCGGCGCTCGCCGACCGCGACAAGCCAGCGGGCCCGCTGGCACCCTTCAAGCTCACCCCCGATCCGCGTCCGTGGCCGGACCCGAACTTCGACGGCGGTCTGCGCCCCGTGTGGGTTGCGCCGCGTCCGCACATCGATGGCCCGATCTGGATCGCGCCCGAGTACTACACGGTGCGCCCTGAGGTCTACTGCGGGTCGGCCACTTCCACGCTGGCCGAGTGGTGGGGAGAGCACACATGACCGCAGAGCAAGCACTCAAGCTGGCTTTCGAGCTGATCGCCGCAGCCTTCAAGGTCGCCGACGCGTTCGGCCAGCGGCAGGCGCTCAAGGCCCGGATGCGCGCCGAGATGGGCGAGATGTTCGATGCGGCCGAGGCGGCGATCGAGGCCAAGCACCGCGGCGACGATGGGGACCAGTGACCATCCGCCCAGCGCGCCCCCTCGTGATGCGCCGCCTGATGCGATGCTCGAGGACGCCCGCATCCTACGCGTCGAGGCGGCCCGTCCAGGCGTACCCCCGTCGTCGAGGCTGGCGATGCTGAGGGCGGCGAAGGTGCTGGAAGGCTGCGCGGCGACCCGAGTGCCCGCGTGATCCCCCGCGTCTACTCCATCGGCTCCGCGCTGCGTCGTGGTGTCTACGGGTGCCTCACGCGACGTCAGCTCACGATCGTCTACTGGTGGCTAAAGACGGGCCAGGAGAGGGGAGAGGCATGAGCAAGCCCGTTCACTTGGTGATCGCAGGCTCGCGCGGGTTCCCGTCCGGTGTCGCGGTGGACTACTTGGCGAGCCTCGATCCGTCTCGCATCGCCGAGGTCGTTAGCGGCACCTGCGCGGGTCCCGACACATGGGGCGAGGAATGGGCCGAGCGCGTCGGGGTGCCCGTCAAGCGGATGCCCGCCGAGTGGTCTCGTCTGGGCCGACGTGCTGGGCCGGAACGAAATCAGCGCATGCTGGAGTACGCCGCGATGAAGGGTGGCGGGCTCCTTGCGTTCTGGGATGGGTCGAGCCGCGGCACGAAACACGTCGTCGAGACCGCTCGCAAGATGGGGCTGCCGGTCCGCGTGGTGCTCCCAGACGGGGCCCGCGCGTGATCTACTTCGCCAGCCGCAGAGACCCGCTAGGCACGATGGGCTGTGATGCGGCGCACTTCGGGCAGAGGTCGATCGAGTCGTTCTCGGCGAGTGAGGCGGCCACTGCCTCCTTGCAGAACTTCTGCAACTTCGCGCGCCCGACCGTGGTCGGCTTGCGCCGCGCGGTGGTGAGCACCAACGGATCGATCTTGCCGCTCACGTTGTCGGCGAGTCGCGTGGAGCACGCGTCGCAGATGGGCTCGTCACAGGTGCCGCCGCGTCGCGCGCCCGGACCGTCGCAGAGGAGCGTTGCGGGTCGGCCGCACTCGCAGGCCTCCTCCTTGTCGCTCATGCAGATGAACCACGTTTCGCCGTCGCTGCCCGTTGCGATGTCGCATCCCATGCCGGAGATCGTAGCATGACCAAAGACGAACGCCCCGAGCCGAAGCCCGAGGCGCTGTCTCCATGGCGGGATTCGGACCCGCGCTGCCGTCACAAAGGGCGGCGTGCTGCCAGTTACACCACATGGCCCACCGGGGTGGGTCGCGGCGGATGGGGATCAGCCACCACCGCTTCGAGGGAGAGCATAGCATGAGCGCGCATCCCAAGGGCGTCGGCGTCTACGCGCGCGGCGCAGCCATCCGGCCGGACACCCTCCGAGCCGCTCGCTGCCGCTGGGCAGCCATCATGGTCGAGAGCGTTGATGGGCGTGTCGTCCCGCTCTCCGATCTCCACCGGCAGTGCGACCGCGCGCGCAAGGGCGGAGCCCGCTCGATCTGGCTGTGGGCGCTGCACGGGCCCAAGGCAGCCGGCGAGCCCAAGGCAGCGGCCGAGCGCCTCACGCGGCACCTGGCCCCGCTCTCCGCGGACGGCGTGATCCTCGACATCGAAGCGGCCCACAAGGGCAAGCCGCTCCTGTGCCGTGACCTGGTGATCGCCACGATCGACGGGCTCACGGAGCGGACCGGCCTCGGGGTGACGAGCTTCCCCACGATCAAGGCGCACCCGACGATGCCCTGGGCCGAGATGCGCGCGGGGTGGGGAAGCCCGCAGCTGTATTCCAGCGCCGGCTCCGAGCCTCGCTCCCGCGCCAGCGTCGAGGACTGGCGGGCGTGGTGGCCCAGCGTCGAGGGCGCGCACCACGGGCGCTCGCGGGTCATCATCCCGAGCTTGGCTGCGTACGAGACCACGAGCCCCGGCGAGGGTGCGGCGCAGCTACGGGGCGACCTGGAGCGCGTGTGCATGGATGACGGCGTGGTGGACGTGCCGGGGATCTGCCTGTGGTCCGAGCCGCAACTGTCGCTGACCGAGGCGATCGAGGTGGGGCAGTTCGCCGAGCGGGTGGGCTGGTGACCCTGCGGTACGGGCCCCGGACCCTCATCCCACCGCCCACCCGCGATCACCAGGGGCTGCGCGCCGCCGCGGCACTCGCCTACGCCCTCGGCGACCTCGGCCATCGGATGGGCGTCGCACCGCCTCCGCGCTCCGCTGTGCGCCTCGACCGGGCTGACGGCTCCACGCTCGCATGGGTCCTGCGCGGCCGGATGGAGGACGAGTGATAGCCAGGGATGGAATCGAACCATCTTCGGCCGGAAGCTCCGGCACTCGCCCGCTGCCAAACGGTCCCGGCGGAAACGCCCCCTGTTTGCCGCGTGGCGGGGGCCCCACACCAGGCACCGTCGCGACTCGGCGGCCCTGGGACTCTCGCGCGAGAGTCGGCGTGAGCGAGAAGCGTAGCACGAGGCCGGGCCGATGACACCGCCCAGCGACGGCCCGATCCCGATGTCGCTGGCTGAGTCCATCGTCGGCGGGGAGGCGATGGTTCACGAGCCAGGGGACCGCTTCACCCCGCGAGAGCGCCGCATGATCGAGCAGCTCATCCGCCACGCACGCACCGCACGACGCTCGGCGAGCACCGCCACGGACGTGACGGGGCTGCTCATCTCGACGAGGGATGACCTGCGCGAGCTCGAGCACCGCCTCACCTCGGCGATCGATGCGGCGAGGACGTCGGTTGGGACGAGGGGCTAGCTGTCGAAGTAGAACACCAGACGCACGCGGTCGGGGTCAAAGCCTGCCAGGTGCTTGATCTGCTCGCTCAGGCCGCACACCGGGTCGTCTCGATAGTCGGGACCATCCAGGTGCCACGCCCGCTGCTCCAGGATCTCGGAGAGAGAGACCCATCCGGGGTTGTGGTGGTACTCGGGGTCCGTGGCGCACACCGTCGAGTCTGCTGGGATGCCTCGGTCTCGCTGCATGGGCACAGCGCACTGCCCGCGGACGCCAGCCAGCACGCCGAAGAGGTAGTAGTTCCGTCGGATGCCAGGCACTCCCTCGATCTCGGTCCAGATGCCGTCGTCGCCCTTGTGCTCCCAGGTCTCGTGGATGTCGGTTCCCATCACTCGCTCTCCTTGCCCTCGGTGGGCTCGGTCCACTGTGGTGGATCACCATCCAGCACCCCCGGCGCCCACCTGCCAGACCACCAGACCAACCGGCGATCGTCCGCTCGCATGCCGGAGATCCAGTCCGGGCCGAGCAGGCTTTCTCGGCCGGCGAGGAGGCTGGACCACGCGAGCTTCCCGCCGTCGTCGATCATGCGGTTCCACGCCGCGCGCACCATGTCGGTCTGGTGGTAGCGCATGACGCGCAGCAGGTCAGCGACCGAGACACCCTCGGCGTGCGCGTACCTCACCAGCGACCGTCGCGTGTCCTCGGTCAGCGACGCGAGCATGGCACCCACCGTGCCGGGCCGATCCCAATCTGGGGGCCATGTCTCGTCAAAGCGCATCACTTGCTCTCCTTGCCCTGTACGGTGAATCGCCTCGGGTCCCACACGTCGACGACGTCGCGAAGGGACACCCACCCGGACCCATCCGTGTCCGCCACCTCGTATTCCTGCCCGTACGTCAGGTGCCCGTCTGAGGCCGAGGCGTCCTTCGCTATCACCCGGTCGCCGGCCCTGATTCGTGGTTTGGCCGTGGGCCCCTGGGATAGCCGCCGCGCGATGTCGGCCTCAGCCTCCCGCAGCCCAGCCGCCCGGCCTGCGTCCCACGCCGCCAGCTCCTCAGCCGCTCGGTCGGGAGCGAGCAGCAGGTCCAGCGCCCTCTCGCCCACCTCGGTCCTCTGGATGCCCCAGCGCGCGGCGTAGGCGTCCACGGCACGCTCCCGCTCTTCGGTGAGGGGCACAGACAAGCGCGGTCGCACGGGGTCCTTCGACCGGGGGCGCCCCGGCCCGCGCTTGGCGGGCTCGGGGGTCTTCTTGGGGCGGGGCATCAGGCTGCCCTCACAGGCGGTGAGCACGCGTCGCAGCACGGCTCGCCGCGGTTCGCGCGCGCAAGCGCGGACCATCTCTCGGCGCGAGCCTTGGCGCGCTGTTCGTCCGATGGGCGCCATGGGTAGCGGGCCTCGCCGCACGGACACGTCGATCCCCATGCGAAGCACCGGACGCACATTTGCTCGCCCGCTCCGATGAGCGCCAGGCTGTCGGTCACCCACGCGCACGCCACAGTCACCGGGACCTCCGCATCCGGCGCTCCAGTTCCACCATGTGAGCGCGGTCGCTGCGCGAGAACTGGCGCGAGTCCGACCGATCGAACAGCGAGAGCCACTCCGCCCGCTCCTCGGCAGAGAGGGCGCTTTCGTGGTTGCGGGCGGTCCCGTTGTGTCGGTCCATCATCGCGGTTTGCTTGGCCGTCAGGTTCATCTGTCTCCTCTGTCGGCTGCTCCGTGCCGCCGATGGATAGACTGTAGCGCATGGTTTCGTCCGCGCAAGTGGCGGAGACAAAATAAATGCACGACGTGGGTTTGAGGCCTGAAATCAGGGCTCCGAAATCGACCGAGCCCCCGGTGTCGGCCCCGCTGCGATGGCGTTGCGTCGCTGGGCTGGGGTCACCTCGGCCGAGTGGGGTGGCGCATCGAGCCATAGGGGGCGCCAGGGCGTGGCGAAGTACCACTCGGAGTCGTACCAGTCGCCAAAGTCCCTGACCATCACGCTTTCCGGCCACCCAGCCCAACCGCACGGGTCGCGCTCCTCTGCCTCCGCCCTCCGCAGCAGTCGGAGGTAGAGCGCCACGCGGGCACGCACGCGGCGGTCTCCACGCCAGACGAGGACCAGCTTCCCGTCGGGACCTGTTTCAGCCGAGCGCCACGGGAAGTGGTCCCGCAGTGCGGCATCGGCCGCGTAGTCGCCGATCGTGAGCAGCGCGTCACCAGCGGCCCCGTCGTCACCACGCGCGAGGCAGGCGATCGCGAAGTCTCGGGCCGAGGATGCCAGCCGGGTCACCGCTCACCTCGGAGCTTCGCGTGCTTGGCGGCAAGTGCGTCAGCGATCGCACGCGTTCGCGTCTCCGTGGCCATCGCCTTCGCTGCCCGCGCGGAGCGTTGCTCGCCCACGCGATCGAGCATGTCCGCCACGTCTTCGATCCCCTGTGCTCGCCACTCTCGGCGAGATGCTGCGGCAAGATCGGTGGGGGTGGCGGTGATCGCCGCCAGATGCTCCCGGATGTGCTTGCGCGTCGAGTCCCACACCTCCCAGCCGTGCACGTCGCACGAGTGCACTTCCATCAGGTGATCGAGCGCGTCGGCCGCATAACCGAGCAGCCCGAGCAGGCTGTACGGCTGATCCGCGCGCAGCACCATCGCCAGCGCATCCTCGGCGGTCTGGGCGCGGGCCTTGAGCGCGGCCACCTCGACGTCGACGTCATGTAGAGAGCGCCAGTGAGTCTCGGGCGGCGGGCCGTTCAGCACTGCGTCGCATCGCTGGAGTACCTCGCCGCTCAGGTTCCGGGCGGACAGCTCCTTGGCGAGCGCATCCTCTGCGGTCTGGGCGCGGGCCTTCTCGGCGTCGAGGGCGGTGGCGAGAGCTTCGATCTCCACGATCAAGATGCCGACGTGCTCCCCGGCGCCTTGGGCTGGGATGCCCCATTTGCCGCGCATCCATTCGTGCCGGATCTCGCTCACGCGTTCCGGCGTCGGTCGCTTGCTCATCACTCGCTCCTGTCGTTGGGGGTGGGGGTGGACTGACGGGGCCGCCCCGGCTCGTCCTTGGCCACGCACTCGGGGCACACGTGATCGGGAGCGCACCACCCTCCGCCGTAGACGTGCTCGCGCCACCCATCGGGCAGCGTCGGCGCGGCGATCTCGGGCTCCCACCACTCGACCACTGCGGCGCACCGGTCGCAGACCACCCGCATCCTCGTCTCAATGGTCATCGGGCGCCGTCCTCCATCTCCCGATCCAGGTGGTCGGCAGCCAGGCGCAGCAGGCGGGACACGTACTCGCGGTCGTAGCCCTCGGCGGCGTAGACGATCACCTTGAAGACGCCGTTTCGGCAGACCACCGCGGCCGCATGGGACACCCCGCCCTGTGCGGTCATGGCGTCTACGGCTGCGTTCAGCCTCGCTATGGAATCGGGAGGCAGGGCCCCCGCTCGCTCGTCGCTCATCACTCGCTCTCTTTCTGGGCCGCAGCCCTACAGGTGGGCCCCGCATGGGCCCCATGGTCATCGCACCCGCGCAGTGACTCGGGGTCGCGGCGGCCTCCGGAGCCAAAGGTCGAAGGTTCGAATCCTTCTGGGTTCGTCAGTAGTTCCGCCCGCTTACGCATCTCGCCCTTCGGTCGGCGGGGCCACTGCGGGTCCACCCCTCGCCGCACTGTGCAGCGCGTCCGGGGCGAGGTGCGCGTAGCGCAGCGTCGTCGCGAGATCGCTGTGGCCCAGCCAGTCGCGAACCTCGAGGAGCGTCAGCGGTCGCGCCGTCCACGTGCCCTGCACGAGGTGGCTGGCGCAGGTGTGCCGGAGGTCGTGGAAGCGCACGACCCGCTTGAGCTTCGGGCGCACGCCGTCGCGCGCGCGCGGCCATCCGCCCTCGTCGTCCTTGCGCCGCTGGCCTCCGCTGTCGCTGGGGAACACCGGCGCGTCGCCGATCCCCGGCGCGCGCGCGCGCCACGAGCGCAGCGCCTCGAGCGCCGGGCCGAGCAGTGGCACCCGGCGCGCCTTCTTCGACTTCGTGGGCCCTGCGTTCGACGCGACCACCACGAGCTCGGGGCGCGCGCCATCGAGCACGACGTGCCTCCACGTCAGAGCCCAGAGCTCGCCGCGGCGGAGGCCGCTGTAGATGGCGACCGTGTAGATCGCGCGCTCGGCATCGGTGAGCCAGCGGTCTTTCTCCGACGCGCGCCCGCGCCGGTCGGCGGGCTGCGACGGCATCGCGAACAGCGCCGCGATCTCCTCCGCGGTGAGCCACGTCCAGCTCTCGCCGGTCCGCTGCGCGACCCGCGGCACCTCGACATCGGCGAGCGGGTTCGCGCCGATGTACTCGCGCATCACCGCGTCGCGAAGGCACCGGTGCAGGAGGTTCTTCGCGTGGCGACCGGTCTGCGCGCTCACCCGCTCGCCGGCGCGTCGCCCGGACTTCGCCTTGCGTCGCACCACCCAATCCATCCACTCGACGCAGTCGCGCCGGCGGATCCGGCGGAGCGCCATGTCGGCGAGGTCGGGGTAGGCGAGGACGAACACCGACCACCGCGAGCGGTCCTCGTCGATCGAACGGTGCGCGCCGTCGGTCTCGCGCAGGTCGAGCCAGCGCGCGCCCCACTGTCGCAGGGTGAGCGCGCCCACGTCGTCCGCGTGCTCCGCCCGCGCTTCCTCAAGCACGCCCAGCGCTTCGGCCTCGGTGTCGTGCGAACCGAGAGACCTGCGCTCGCCGCCGATCCACACGCGCACGCGGTAGACGATCGAGCCGTCCGCGCGCCGCCGCTTGCTGATGCTACCTCGGATCATCGAAGGTCCTCTTGAGCAGCCCGCGCTCCTTCATCAAGCGGCGAGCCTTCTCGCGCCCCCGTGCCTTCTGCTCCGCGACGCTCGTCGAGGGCCGCGCGGACGTCTGCGCCGGGCGCGCGCGCATCTTGGCCACCACGAGCTCGGCGATCACCTCGGCGTCCGCGTCGGTGATGTTGCGGGCCGCAGTCACTCCGCAGCCTCCGCCCACTCGAGGCGCACGTTCGCCGCGACGATTGCAGCCGCCACCGGCGGGCACACGCTGTTCCCCGCGAGCGCGATCTGCGCGGTCTTGGTCATGGGCTTCCCCGCGTGCTCGATGTCGATGCGGTAGTGATCGCCGAAGCCCTGCGCGCGGAACAGCTCGCGCGGAGCCAGCATCCGCATGCCGATGTCCGCGATCTCGTAGTCCACGCCCTCGACCGTCACGAGGCCGAGGTGCCAGCCGCCCGCGGTGACGGTCGGCGCGGGGAGGTCCAACTGCGCACCGGTCGAGGTCCCGTAGAACTTCGTGAGGAACGCCCGCACCTCGGCTCTTCTGTCGGCGCCCGCTGGCGCGAGCGCGGCCGTCGTCAGCGAGTGATGGTCCTGCGTCGTGACGGTCCCGATCGGCCGATGCAGGTCGTGGCCCACGACGCCGCCGTAGTGCTTCGTCAGCCACGCGGCGACGAGCGCGTGCTTCGCGCCGCCGGCGACCACGGTGCCCAGCGGCGCGCCGAGATCGAGCGCGCGCGGGGTCTGTCCGGGTCGCTCGCCGTACCCCGTTTGGATGAGCGTCGGCGCGACGAGCGCGAACTCACCACGCTTCGATGTCGTGACGGTGCGCGTCGGTTCGTCCACCGAGCGAGGGCCGTTGCCGCCGCCGCCCCAGCTCTTCACCGGAACGATGAACGGTTGCGCCGCCTCGAGCACGTAGCGGCGCAGGCCCGTCGCGATCCGCCGCTGGGTCGGCTCCGCGAGCGGCTTCGTGCGGTCGAAGATGGACGGGCACGGGATCGACCAGTCGATGATCTCCGCGGCCGACCGCCACGGGCGCGCGCGGCCCTTCCCGTGCGTGGGCTCGGGCCACCGGATCGGCTCGCCGTCGCAGCGCGCGACCAGGAACAGCCGCTTGCGCGTCGTCGGCGCGCCGTAGTCGGCCGCGATGAGGGTCCGCCACTCGACGCGGTAGCCGCGAGCTCGAAGCGCGGCGACCCACGCCGCGAAGGTCTCTCCCTTCCGCACGGGGCACGGCAAGCCCTCCGCGGTGAGCGGGCCCCACCCCTCGAACTCCTCGACGTTCTCGAGGCAGATGACGCGCGGGCGCACCTCGGCGGCCCAGCGGTGCGCGACCTCGGCGAGCGAGCGCGTTCCCTTCGATCGCGGCTTGCCGCCCTTGGCCTTGGAGAAGTGCGTGCAGTCGGGCGACATCCAGAGCAGCGCGACCTCGCGGTCACCGCACACCCGGCGCGGGGACACGTCGAACACGTCCTCGCAGAAGTGACGCGTGCTCGGGTGGTTCGCGAGGTGCATCGTGATCGCCTCGGGCGAATGGTTCACCGCGACGTCGGGATCCCGGCCCAGCGCGAGACGGATACCCTCGGAGGCGCCACCGCCACCAGCGAACAGGTCCACGATCATCATCGTCGCTCCTCCATCGTCATCAGGTGCCCGTCGAGCTCGGCGGCTCGACGGGCATCGTGTGCGGTGCACCGGCATCGCCGAGCTGCTCTCAGCGGCGCACCGTGGGTTCTTCTCCTTGGGGTGAGGTGGGAGAGGGACATCAGGCGGCCCTCCGCCGAGCGTCGATGCGGGCGAGGTCAGCGAGGATCACCCGCTCCAGCGATTCCCACGGGGCAGCGTCACGGCGTCCGTTGCGGGCCCCGTAGATAGCCGCGCTGTCGTCGTTGCCGGAGCCCGCTGAGCACTCGGCCATGTAGAGGACCCACATGGCGTACCCGCGGCGAGATTCAGAGCGGCCGAACAGCCACCGCCTGAGCACCTCGACTGGACCTCTCTTTGTTCGCGCGAACGCGGCCAGGCCGTTGTCGCAGGCGAAGCACTCGTTCGCCCACCGGATGAGCCCGGCCCTGGTCAGCTTCTTGGTCATCGCTTCCGCCCTTCCTTCTGCTCGTCCGACTTCGCGGACTTCGGGGTCTCCGCGAACATCCGCACTTCACCGTCCGGGGACGTGTACTTGAGCCACACCTGACCCCGTGGACGCCCCTTGACTCGGTCCGTCGCTTCGGCCTTGCGCCAGCGCATGCGCTCTGGCTCGCCTCCGGTGTCTGGCCAGAACCCGATCATCGGCCCATGCCCGGCGCTGAGGTCGAGCACCCCATGTCGACCGTCGGTCGTCACGACACGTCGGAAGCGGGTTCCGTTGGGCACCGGTTGCCCCGATTGCGCCGCGTGCTCTCCGGGCGCCTGGGCGTCGTTCCGTTCTTGGTCTGTCATCGCTTCCGCCCTTCCTCTAGCCGTTCACTGCACACATCGAGCGCGCGGTCCTTGAACCACTCGCGGGTTTGGTCTGGGTTCATCGCCGACTTGGGCAGCACGAAGTGATCGCCGTGGTGTTTGTGGCACTCGACGCACAGCGGGATCGCCCGGTAGTCCGGCGACTTGATCGACATCCCGTGGATGCCGTGGTGACTCGCCTCGGTCCGGCCCTTCGCCCCGCACCATGCGCACGGCATCGACCGCACGAAGGCGAGGTGAGAGGTGGACCGCGGGGTGTGCGGCTTCGGCTGCTCGACGATGGCTCGCACCTCACCGGTAGACCGAGCGGTCGACCAGCCGAAGTCGTCCTCCGGTTCCACCGCTCTCACTGAGGGGACCCGAGGTCCGCGGGCAGGTGCCAGGTCGACTGTAGCCCAGCGCTTGAGGTTGCCGTTGAGCATCCGAACGCGGACCTTGGTCCTGTCGTCGTCCTCGTAGAGCCAGAGGGTGCCCCGCTGCTTCTTCGGTCCGCACAGGACCTCTGCGCCGACGTCGATCACGCCGCGCCCTCGGGGGCGGGCTCGTCCGGTGCTAGTTCGTCGAGCTTCCCGAGGACCTCATCCTCGCCCACCCCGAACTCCGCCGCCTTCTTCACGAGGTTGGCGACGCTGACCATCCTGGTCTTGACGTCGAGCTTGGCGATCTTGTGGCCGTGCACCGAGATCCACGCGGCAAGCTCCTCGGCGCTCGACACCTCGCCGAGACGGCCGGACGGGGCGATCACCCGGCCCTTGGACCGGTGACCGTCGCGGCCAGGGGCGTCGTCGTCGGCGCGCTGGTTCACGTCGGTTCCGTCGTCAGACCGCGGGATCTTGAGCAGCCCGCGCAGCACATACCCGAGCGAGTACGTGAGGGCCGTCGCCTCGGCCTTGTCGAGCGGGCGACCCTTCTCGGGGAGCACGGGGATCGAGACCGGGGGCATCTCCCACACCTCGCCGCTCTCGTGCGC
>CAZZDD010000052.1:17586-18749 GCA_964652185.1 uncultured Candidatus Peribacteria bacterium
CGACACGCAGACCGGATCGCCTCGATGCACTCCTCGTCTCGCTCGACCTCCCACGCGCGCGGACGCTGGCGCTTCCGCTGGTCCCACGAGCAGGCCCATCCGGGGCCGTAGACGATCAGCGTCCGGCGCGCGCCGAGCACCGCCATCTCCGCCTGTACCTGTAGATAGAACCCGCGTGTGGGGCCGGCTAGCTGACCCTCGACATCGGTCTTGATCTGGACGTTGTCTCCGGTGCCGACGCACCACGCATCGGGCGTGCACGACAAGCGCGGGCAATGTCGGTCGACCAGCGGATACCAGTTCGCGGGTGTGATCGACGCGTGGATCGCGCGGGGGTGGCGGTTGAACGGGTCGCTTGACCATTGCTCGAGCAGCTCAACCTCCGCTTCCTTCCCCGCCTCGGTCACCGAGGTTCCCTTGGGGGGGCCCCGAGTCCCTGCCTTCACGCCGAAGATCCGACTCGCGTACTCGGCGGTGTAGACGGGCGTCGCGTCGTCGGGCCGCTCGTCTCCGAGCGCGATCATCAGCGAGTGGATCTCCGACGCTCCGAACGTCAGAAGCCGACGAACGAGCCACGGGTCGGCGGGCAGCGAGAGCGCGGCGCGCGGGAGCGAATCGAAGTCGCAGGTGAGATCGTCAACTTCCATCACCAGTCCTCACCAGCCCACTCGGCCGCACGGCACTCCGCGACAAACGCGATGCACGACGTGCACTCGAACACACCGTGGTAGGTCTCCCTCCACCCGCTCGGCCTGGGCCCTGGAGCCGACCGGTAGCAGGTCGTGCAGTGGATGAGGGCTGTCGCCGGAGGCTGGCTCTCGTCCGGAGGATCGCCAGCCGCACCATGCGACCGCCCGGCGTGCCCGACGCCGAGACGAGAGCCAGCCTCCGGCGACAGCCCTCCCACGTCAGTCACGGTAACCTCCGAGCTCGTGAGCGATCGCGTCGAGGACCGTCGTCGCTCCCGTGTAGCGCGGCCCCAGCTCAGTCCCCGCGAGCCTCACCGCGAGGTCGGCGCACGTGGTGGACATCTTCGCGACCGAGATCGCCACGTCGCGGCGCGACGCCTCGTCCACCGCCTCGCCCACCATCGACCAGTGCTCGCGTGCCTCGGGGGTGACCGTATCCGGCCACACGCGGAGACCGTCTACGCCTCGACCGAC
>CAZZDD010000053.1:0-18664 GCA_964652185.1 uncultured Candidatus Peribacteria bacterium
AGCGCGCGGGCTTCGTCGGCCAGGTCCTTCGCGATGCCCTGCATCTGTGTGGCCACTGTCGAAAGGCCCGGGCTGAATTCTATCGCCTTCGCCGCGCTGTTCCAGGCGTTGCCCGAGAGCGTGATCGTCGCGTCGAGGTTGCCTTGCAGGCCGGCCTTGTACGCCTGCACGAGGAACTGGAAGCCTTCCGAGATCTTCACCGCGCCCTTCACGATCGCTTCGTTCGGTGCCGAGATCAGCGCGCCGCGGGCCGCGACCGTCGAGCGCGTGGCGGCGTACTCCGCGTTCACGATGTCCTGGCTCTCGATGAGCGCGAGGACGTTCATGATTTCCGTTTCGGCTTCCGTGAGCAGCGCCTGCGTGCGGCGGCCCTGCTTGTACATCTCCAAGCGATACTGCAAGAGCGCCACCTGCGCGCGCGTCAGCTCTTGGCCCGGGTTGAGCGTGCCGTCTTCTGCGACCATCGTCATCGACGACGCGACGGCGAAGCGCATGTACGGGTAGAACCACTCGTCGGGGTTCGCGGTGTCGATCGCGAGGCCGCCGCGGATTTCGCCGAGCGTCGTGGTCGGGTCGACCTTGTTGGCGAGGAGCAGCATCTTAATGAACTCGGCCTTCTTCACGTTGCTCGTGGGGAGGAAGCTCGTTTTCGCCGGAGGTCCGTCGATGACGTTGAGCGCCTGCCGGCCCGCTTCCACGTAGGGGAGGAACCACGAACCGACGGGTACGTCCGCGTAGACCGACGACGTCGCCGTCGCGAGGACTTCGGCGCTGACGTAGGGCGCCACGATGATTTTGAGCGCCTCCGCGCGGTTCACTTTCGCGTCGGGTTTGAAGGTGCCGTCGGCGTAGCCGGAGATGATGTTCTTGCTCTTCAAATATTCGACCGCGTCGAACGCGGGGTGGTTGGTCGGGACGTCTTTGAACGACGCCGTTTGGGCGAAGGCGGAGAGCGGCGACGCGAGGAGCGAAACCGTGAGCGCGCCGGAGAGGAATCGTGCGGAGAGGTTCATGGGCATATGGGGAGGATGCGGCGAAAAGCGTAGCAGCGGTTTGCCGAAAACCACAAGCGGCTTCCTCTATGTCCGCTGTCGAAATCATGGGCTGAAACGACGCTAATTAATATAAAAAGTTATATTAGACATAAATGCAAATATATGATACAATAATACGAAACCTTGAAACACCCATGCACACCCGCTCCATCGTCGGCACGACTCTCTCACTGCTCGTCGCGGTCGTGGGTTTGTGTGTGTATCCGGGGTCGGCGAACGCGGCGCAGAGTTCGAACTTCCTCTTGCAGGAAACCGGTCCCGGTAACGCAGCCGGCGTGCCGCACGGTTCGACGAACTACCGTATGGAGGGAGATCTTTCGTGGAGGCAGGAAACACCGCTGACGGGCCAGAGCTTTATCATGACGAACACGCCGCCCGCGCAATCATCGAGCAGCTCGTCTGCTTCGTCCGTCGCGTCGCAAGACGCTTCGTCGTCGGTGGCCGACGGCGGTCATCGCGGCGAAGGCACCACGACGACGAATCCCCCGACATCGCGCACGTCATCTCGTTCGTCCGCACGCCCGTCGTCTGCGTCATCTTCCTCGTCCGTTCCGTCCTCTGCTTCTCCTTCTGTTTCTTCCTCGTCCTCCTCCGAGTATCTTCGCCCGGCCGCCGCTTCCGAGTCGTCCGCCGCTTCCGGCGCGTCGTCTTCGATTGCGTGCGATTCGATTCTCTGCGTCGCTCCGTTTTGGCGTCCGCTCGTGCTCGTCCCGGTTCCGTCCGGCGGTGAACGCGGCATCGGGGACGTCCTGGCGTCGTGCATGAACTCGCCGTTGTCGTTCCTTCTTCTCTTCCTCGTCTTCCTGCTCGGCTGCTTGGTCACGGTGCTTGCGTGGCTCTCGTTTGCGCGTCGCAGCACGACGATTCGCATGCTGTGGTACGCGATCGCGACGGTCGCCCTTCTCATCGCATTCTTGATCGCATCCGTGCAGCAGGCCTCCGCGGCGGTGACGTCTCCCCAGCGCCACGTCTACAACGGCCACCTTCTCAACGCGTCCGGCCAACCGATCACGACGGCTCACAGCATCCGCTTCAGTCAGTGGTACGATCGCGACATGGAGGCCACGGACGTCGTCGCGGGTGTCATCAATACGGGCGCCGCAACGTACGCCGGCTATCAGGAGGTGCATACGGTCACGCCCGATAGCCAAGGGTACTTTTCCGTCATTCTCGGCACGGGCGCGGCATTGCCCGATCTTGCGACGCTTTCTGCCGCCGATCTCGATAACCTCTTCCTGCAGGTCGAAGTGAAAGCAGCGGCTGCTCTCGACTCAAGTTACGAAATGCTCGACGTGAATCCGTCGGATCCGCTCATCGATCGCTCGCCGATTCTCTCCGTGCCCTTCGCGCAGAATGCCGACTTGCTCGACCAGCGTGAAATAGGCACGGGAAGCGGTTCCATTCCCCTCCTCGCCAGCGGCGGCGTGTTGCCGGTCGCGGTCATGCCGGGCGGCACGAACAGCGATACGTTCGTCGTTGACGCCGATGATTCCGCTGCGGCGAACATTACGTTGCAGTTCGGCACGGCTCTTGCCGAGACGCTGACCTATGACATCGATGACGATACCTTCATCTTCAGCGCGGACGTGGAAGTGCAAGGAGACCTCGTCGTCACCGGGCTCATTAACGGCATCGACATCTCGAGCATCGCCGGGTCCGACGAGGGTAAGCTGCGTGTCTCGAGCGGCGGCGGCCTGTCGATCAACGTTACGGGCGGCAGTTATCGGATTAACGGTGACGTCACCGATTACAACGGCGCATCGGGCGTCGCGGTCGCGGCCAGCGACACGAGTTACGTCTACATCGGTTCCGGCGGCCTTGCGGTTTCCACAGTCGGTTTCCCGGATGACGAATCGTTCATCCGGCTCGCGGAGGTCGTCACCAACGGTACGGACGTCACGCAGGTCAACGATCGCCGCATCGTCCAGAGCGACGATCGCGAGCAGCTGTCGGACACCACGATGAACGCGGAATTCCCGAACGCCAGTTATCAGCCCGACGCGGTCGACAACGTCGGCCAGCTCGCGGTATCGCTGGACGACGTGCTCAAGCGTAATTTCTACCTGTGGACGTCCACGCGCACGACGCTGCAGGACTACGACATCGTCGTCCGCGTGGCTTTGCCGTCCGATTTCGTCCGTTGGGACGCCGCTCCCCTCGCCGTCACCTATCGCACGACATCCGCCGCGGCGACGGATAACCGCGTCGATATTTCTGTTTTCGACACAAACGGATCCGCTGTCATGCTCGCCGGCGGGGCGACGGGGCTCGCGTCCACGAGCTGGTCGACGGCGTCGTTGACGTACAGCGGAAATCCGACATGGACTGCGGGACAAGATTTTATGATCAAGGTCAAGCTCAGCGCGAAAGACCAATATCAGGCGCATACCGGTTCGATTCGCCTCCGGTACGTGCGCCTCACCCCCTAAGACAGAGCGCGACGATTGTGCGGAAATGATTTTTCATCTATACTGATGGGAAACTTTCGCACAAACACACATGCACAATCGCTCTCATCGGCTTCGTCAGCGCATCCGCGCGTCGCTCGCAGCGGCGGCGATCGTTGCGACGAGCATCGCTCCTGAGTTGGCCATCGCGGCCTCGAGCTGGGCGCCGACGCTCCTCGTAAACACGGAATCGTTCCAGACGATCGATGAAGGCGACAGCACCACGGACGTTGAAATGCGCTTCGGCGGCACGCTCAATGAGAAGCTCATTTGGAACCGCACGGAAGGAACCTTCCAGTTCACGGATGATTTGTCCGTGCAGGGAACCATCTCGGGCTCTTCGCTCCGCGTCGACGGTTACGCCGACATTTGGGGCAGCCTTTCGGCGAGCGGCTCGATCCAGGCCGATGTCAACATTACGGCCGGCGCACGCCTCTCCGGTGCCACGCTCCGCGTCAGCGGCGCAGCCGACGTGCATGGCGCGCTTTCCGCGTCCGGCGCGATTCGTACCGATGGCAACCTGACGATCAACGACGACGCCGATTCGAACAACGCGGTGTTGACCTTCGGCAGCGACACGATAAGCGAAACGCTCACGTGGCTCAATTCCGGCGATCGGTTCCAGTTCTCCGACGACGTTAGCGTGGTCGGCGACCTCTCCGGTTCGACCCTCCACGTCGACGGCGATGCGAATGTTCGCGGCGCTCTCTCCGCTTCCGGCACGATCCGCACCGAAGGCGCCCTCTCCGGCGCGACCCTCACGGTCGACGGCGCGTTGACGCTGCGCGGGGTGACGTACAACGCACCGAGCGCGCAAGGCGGCGCTGACACGTTCCTCAAGAACGACGGCGCGGGCAACCTGACGTGGGCCACGACATCGGTCGGCAACGGTTCGGGTCTCATCATGTCGATGCATCCGGAGTATCCGAACTCCGTCTACTTCTCGTCCGGTTCGAATTACATCGGCCAGCTGTACGGCTCCGGTGGCACGACCGCGCTCGACAACTCCTACGTGTGGACGTCGTCCCGCGCCACCATTCAGGACTACTGGATCTCGGTCCGCTTCCGCATCCCGGATAACTTCAGCTCGTGGGATCCGGTTGCCCCGATCCAGCTTCGCTACAAAACCGGCGACGGCACCGCCAGCAATAACCACGTCTCCGTCCGCATCAAGGATACGACGGGCACCGATGTCTCCCTCACGGGCGGCGGCGGCTTGGCCAGTGCCACGTGGGCTACCGCCAGCATCACAGGTCCGCAAGCGAGCGGCACCTGGACGCCGAAGGGTTACGCTACGCTCTACGTGAAGCTTGCGGCTCTCACGGGCGGCAATGCCGCGGCCGGCTTCATCAACCTCAACTACGAAACCACGACGCCGTAATAATGGCTTCAACTAGCGATCCGAGGCGGCCCCTGCGCGGGGCCGTTTTCGTCGAGTGTGTCCTTGAATGCTGCGAGGAAAGCATCGATGTCGTTCTCCGTCGTTCGGTCTGAAAACGAAACGCGGAAGACGGCCCCTCGCCGCAGGAAAGCGATACCGACGCCGCGTTCATGCAGGCGCTGGGCGATGCGCCTTCCCCACGAATCCGTGGGCAACGGTTCGTCATGCATGGCACCGGGCTCGAATATTCCTTCCGAACCGAATCGTCCTCCCTGCGTTTCGAAGGGGTCCGCGCCGATGCGGAACGAGAGAATGAACGGCGTGCCTGCGCGCGCGTCGAGCAGCGAGAGGGCGCATCCGAAGTTCGCAGCGATGCGTTGCAATCCCTCTGCGCAGCGTGTTCGCAGTCGCGCGCGGTGAGCGCTTAAGGCCGATACATCATGCCCTTGGAGCAGGCCGGCGGTTTGGAGTCGGCGGATGTTCGTTGTGAAACCGGCAAGATCCGGATAGGAAACATCGTCGTCGACGTTCGGCTGGACATTGAGATTTTCCTGGAACATGCCGCGCAGAATCACCTGGTCGGCGGGCGTGAGTGATCGCACTCTTTCGAGTCCGCGCTGAATGCGGGGATTGGAGGGGTCGATGAAGAGGAGCCCCGTGGTCTCGCCCTGCAGCGCTTTATGACCGCATCCGACGTACATGTCGCAATCCAGCGCGGTGATGTCCACATTCACGTTTCCCAACGCCTGGGCGCCGTCGATGCACACAAAAAGATCCGGATCGTGAGGGCAATATTGTTTCTTCCATACCCGCGCCTTCCGTGTCCATTCCGCAATAGGCAATTCCCTGCCCGTGGACCGTAGAACATGGCTCAAGAGGAGAACGGACGGCCGTTCGTATCGGATGAACTCTTCGAGGTGCGCGAGCGATTCGGTTTCGGTCGCCCTGGCCACGGCGAAATGCCCCCATCGCAGTCCTGTCGGCCTCGGTGTGGGTGGCTCATACCGTAGCGGACGGGTGAATGCCGAATGGGTGGTGATGGTATCCGTGCGATCTGCGTTGCTGTGGTCGCGTATGACGAAGATTTCGCGCTGGATGGATGGATTTTCTTCATCGGTGCTGAGAACAAGCGGCCAATTCTCTTTTTTGTTCTCGAGAATGCCCGACAGCCATACGAAGTAACTCAAGGCTTCGCTCGTATTGCGGCAGAGCACCACGCCCTGATCGTTGTGCATATTCACGAGCGTCGCTGCCTCCCGTCGTGTATCCCGGAGGATCTCGTTCTTCCGTTCATCGGTCAGTTTTCCGATGCTCCATTCCGTAAACACCCGCCGCGCCTCTTCTCGCACGGATGCGACGGGGCTCGGTAGCGATGCACTATTGAGATAGTGGTACGAAGGTGTATCGGTTGCCGTGGGGGCCGCGTAGAAATCCGCGTCCATCATGCGGCCGAACTTCGAGAGTGCATTGTGAAAATAGCCGACCCGTTCCCATGACCACATTGCGCCGGGATTACGTTCATAGGGAATGGCAATATCGCCGGGAAGTGCACTTTCACCTTTTGGCGGACGCTCATGCATGCGTATTAAAATAACAATTTCCCTAGATATGTCAATTCCGCGTTTTCTCCATTCCTTAGAAGTTCGACGAGGGCGATGCCATGACGTACCAGGTCGACCCGGTCGATACGACGGTCACGGCATAGTTGGGGCTCAAGCTCACGTTGACGCCGCTGGGCGTTTTGAAGTTTGTGTTCGCGTCGAGCGTGACGATCCATGTCGTACCGGTGTTGACGACATGCATCACGCAGCCCGCGTTCGCAGCGGATGGAGCGGTGAACGTGTTGGTGGTGTTTGTCGTGACGTTGGTCGTCGCGCTGATTCTTTTCACGGTGCCGCATGCGTCGTCGCTGATGGTATTGCCGGCTGCAATGGATTGGACCGCGGGAGGTTCGGCGAGGAATTTGCCCGCGCCCGTCGCTTTGCCCACAACGATGGAGTTCGAAACGGTCAAAGCGCTGCCCGAGATCGTGCCAACGACCTCCAACTGCGTTTTTGCCGCTCTGTTCGCGATGTTCGACCCGAAGAGAGCCGATCCCGAAACCGACAGCGCCGAGCCCGGCGTCGAGGTTCCGATGCCCACCGCGCCGCCCGTGCCCGTTCCGGCGAAGAGGATGGGCTTCGTATCGTTGATGAACTTCGAGAACGTGTCCGAACCGTTGTTCGCGACGACGAGGTCTTGTTTGCCGTCGCGGTTCAAGTCTCCGATCGCCACGGATTTCGCCGTCGTGCCCGCCGTGTAGTCGACCTTCGTGTGGAACGTGCCGTTGCCTTTGTTGATGTGCACCGACGCGACGCTCGACGTCGCTGTCGCGATGTCCGCGACGCCGTCGCCGTTCAAGTCCCCGATCGCGACGTCGGTCGCTGCGCCCGAGTAGTCCGTTTTCGCGGTCATGCCGCCCGTTCCTGTGTTTAGGAACACGGATACGCCGTTACCGCCCACGACGACGTCGTTCTTGTTGTCGTTGTTCACGTCGCCGATGGTGACCGTACTTGCATTGGCTGTTGTCGAGTATTCCGCGTTCAGGGTAAATGCGCCCGTGCCTGAATTGATGAGCACGGACATCTTGTTGTTCAGGTAGCCCGTGGTTGCGATGTCCGCGCGATTATCTCCGTTCATATCCCCTATTGCCACGTCGGCAGCGAATCCTCCGGTTGCATACGTCGTGGCAGTGCCGAATTTCCCCGCACCATCGTTGAGGAAAATGGAAACGAGGGAGGGGTTTGCGTAGCTTAAGGTGGCGATATCATCCTGACCGTCGCCGTTCACGTCGCCGACGGCGACCGATACGCCAGTGACGGAGTAGTCGACCTTCGTGTGGAACGTGCCGTTGCCTTTATTGATGAAAACGGACATGTTGGCGGTGGATTCGTTGATCGTCACGAAATCGAGTTTGCCGTCTCCGTTGAAATCCCCGACGGCTATTTCTTGCGGTCGCGTTCCCGTCGCGTAGTCCGTTCGCGTAAACACGCCGCCCGTTCCCGCGTTGATGTATACGGCCGCGTCGCTGTCGTAAAAATTCGCGACGATGACGTCCGACACGCCGTCGCCGTTGAAGTCGCGCATGACGACGTGCTCCGGCGCCCAGCCCGCCGTGTGGTCCGTTTTCGCCAGGTATGTTCCGCCGCGGCTCAGGTGCGTTTGGCCTGCTTGGATGCTTCCGACGTTCACGATGTTTCCGTCGCGCGATATGCGCGACACATCTTTGGTGCCGAGTCCCGCATTGCGCGCGTTGAAGAATTCCCCGAAGCCCGTCATGCTGTTGAGAAGTGCTCCGGACAGGAACTGGAGCCCGAAGCGCGTCGACACGGCCGCGTGCGTCGTTTTCAGGGCGTTTTTTCCGACGACGGTCGAGCCCGAGACGGTCGTGAACCGCACGAGTGAACCGGTGATGGTCGTGTTCAGGCTGAACTTGTTGCTCGAAAGGCTTAGGCCTTGGCCCGCGGTGTACGCAGCGCCGTCGTCTGTGCCACAAACAAAGTTACCTGAACCGTCGGTTTCGAGGGTGGTGCAGCTCGCGAAACCGCTCGACAATTGGAACGCGCTCGCGGCCACCGAGTTGAACGTGACGCTCGACGACGTGTTCGTGTATTGGTTCATGTCGTTCGCGTACGTGTTCGACGTGTAGTTCGCGTCGTTGGTGAGCTGCGAAATGCTCAAGCCCGAAATGGACGTGAGGTAGCCGCTCGGGTTCGAGTAATAAATCGGATCGCTCTCGGACGTGATGTATCCGGAATCGTTGGTCAGTTGCGAGATGTTCAAGCCCGAAATGCCGGTGATGTAGCCGGAATCGTTGTTCAGATCGGAAATGTTCAAACCCGAAATGCTCGTGAGCCCGTCATCCGAGCCGCACACGAGGTTGCCCGACGAATCGGTTTCGAGCGACGTACAGCCGCTCATCGTGTTGTCGAATGCCGAGAACTGAATGTTCGGGCTATCGAAACGGATCGAATCGTCGACTTCGAGCGAGCCTTCGATGAAGAGATCGTTGCTCGTATCGATGACGCCCAATGTTGGCGTCGCGCTGGCGCTGAGGAAGTTGTACGCCTGTGCGCTAGCTCCGCCGAGGTTTATGATCGAAATGGAGCCTGTTTGATCTGTGCCGCATGAGAAGCGGCCGAGAGTCGCGTCCCATAGGAGCTTGCTGTTCGTGCCGTCATCGCAGTCGCCGAGACCCGCTCCGTTGATTGATCCGCCCACGTAAAGCGTCGCACCAGAGGCGGCGCCTTCCCAGGTGAGCGATCCGGAGGAGCGCACGGTTTGCGATCCATAGATCACGGCGCCGGACACCGTCGTGCTCGCGCGGAGCATGCCGGTCACGTAGACGTCGTCGTTGAAGTCGAAACGGTCGAGCGTGCGGTTGAAGGTGAGCGTTTTCGAGAGTGTGTCGCCGAAACGCAACACCACGTCGGCGGTGGTGTCGTCATCGTCGATGGCGAGAAACGCTTCGGTGCTTACGAGGACCGTCGGGCGGAATGAGCTTGCTGCGTATGCGTTCGGCACAAGCGCAACCGGTCCGCGGACCAGCGATAGGATCAACGCTGCGACGGTCAGAGCGGCGAAGCGGCTGCGGACGTGCCAATGTTTGTTTGTGTGAGAGCGACGCATTGAAATCTGCTTATTGTAGCACAAAAGTCACCTTTTTGCCCCCGTGAAGAGTTGCACAAAAGTGGAAGTAGTTTTTAATAATTCCCGGATGCTGGAAATGCCGCTACTATCGCCTTATGAAGCGCCAAAAGCTGCCTGCGAAGATGCCGTTCATCACGAAAATCATCGTGAAGCTGGCGCCGCGGATCGGCGCGAAGGTGCTGATCGAACCGGAGTTCGGCTACGTCGGGCAGATCACGTTCAAAAACGGCACGCGTACGTTTTTCCGGAATCGCAATTCGAGCATTAACGCGCACGGCGCCGTCGAGATCGCGCGCGACAAAGGGTACACGTCGTTTTTCCTCCGGCACCTCGGCTACAACGCACCCGTCGAACAGACGTTTTTCTCCGACGCGTGGTGCAAGAATACCGGTAGTTCCCGGAACGTGTCGGCGGCCGCGGCGTACGCGTCGAGGATCGGCTACCCGGTCATCGTGAAACCGAATCGCCTCAGCCAGGGCGTGCTTGTAGTGAAGGCGTGGAATGAAAGCGAAGTGAAACGCGTCGTGCGCGCTGTGCACAAAAAAGACAACGTCGCGCTCGTGCAGAAGTTCATTCCGGGAAACGATTATCGCGTCGTCGTGCTCGACGGAGAGGTGATTTCCGTATACGAACGCAGGCCGCTTTCGATCATCGGGAACGGCAAGAAGACGATCGCTGATTTGCTGAAGCATAAGCAGAAAACCTTCGATGACGATGCGCGCGATACGGAGCTGGATCTCGACGATTTCCGATTTCTTTGGAAGCTGAAGCGCGCGAAACTGTCATTGAAATCCGTTCTGAAAAAGGGCGAAAAAATTTCATTGCTCGACAACGCGAATCTTTCCACCGGCGGCGATTCGATCGACGTGACCCGTGACGTGCACCGCGATTACCGCACGCTCGTTCGTCGCGTCGCGCGCGACATGGAGCTGCGCCTGTGCGGCATCGACATCATTACCTCCGACATTTCGAAACCGCTCGACCCTCAGTACGTCATCCTCGAGATCAACGCCGCGCCCGGCCTCGATCACTACGCGTCGTCTGGGGCGAAGCAGCAGAAAATCGTGGAGGGGTTGTACATGAAAGTGCTCTTGGCTCTCGAAAAAGGGGCACGGTAAGCGCAATCGCCCCTTCCATGCCATGTGTAATCGCGGTAGGCTGCGTCCGCTGAAAATAGGCGCTTAGCTCAGTTGGTAGAGCGTCGGTCTCCAAAACCGAAGGTCGTAGGTTCGATCCCTACAGCGCCTGCCACCCTATATTTGGCACAGATGGTCTCTTTGGCCGATTTCTGGTACACTGTCTTGATGTACCTGAATCTAAAAACGGACAGGCCCCTGCGCGCGATGAGTATCGGCATGCTCGCGCTGGTGCTGCTGGTGGCGGTGCTGTCGCAGGTTCCCGTCGCCGCGATGGGCGGACCGGACGCGTCGCAGTATACGACGCGCGTGCTCGAAGAACGTTTGCATGATTTGCGCACCGAGCAGATCGTCCGCTCGCGCCGCGAGGAAATTTTGCGCGCGCAGCTCGCCGCGTTTGACGAGGTCGACGTGTTGACCGACGAGATGCGCGCCGCTCGCGACGAACTGTTGGAGTTACTGCTCGATCGCTACCGCGCCGAAGATGAAATCGCGGCATCGCTCCGCGAATTGTGGGACGCTCAAGACTATGCGCAGCGTGCGTCGAAGAGGCCGTCCCGCGGTTCCGAGCACGTGGTCTTCGATTGGCCGGTGGAGCCCGCCCTCGGCGTCTCCGCGCGCTTCGACGATCCGGGCTACCGCGCGCGTTTCGGCTTCGACCACCGCGCCATCGACATTCCCGTCATGCAGGGTTCCGTCGTGCGCAGCATCGCCGACGGCGTCGTCGAGAAGATCTCCGACCAGGGGATGGGGTTCAACTCGATCGTCATTCGCCACGGCGGCGGCTACTCCAGCTTGTACGGCCACGTGACGGAGTTCCTCGTCGAAGAAGGCGCCGAAGTTGCGATGGGCGAGGCGATCGCGAAGAGCGGCGGCATGCCCGGCACGCCCGGCGCAGGAAAGATCACGACGGGTGCGCACATGCACTTGGAGCTACACAAGGATGGCGAACCGGAAGACGCATTGAAATATTTGCCGCCGGTGCCGACTGTATCGGTGGATTGATCAGGACAGCTCGATCGATCCCACGTGCCCGTGCGCGCCCATTTGCCGCATGATCGCGTGGGCGGCGCGTTCGTGTTTCCGGACCATCGTCATGCCGATTTGCCCCGGGTGCTCCGCGGCGGTGTCGACGATCAGCGTGCCGTAGCGGAAGACGTAGCTGAACAATCCCGCGTACTGCGGCTTCACGTTCGTGATCGAGCCGTAGCCGACCTGGTTCACGCTGCGGCCGAGCAGGTGCTGGTTCTGAAAGATCAAGCGCATGTTCGTGACGTAGATGACGTCGTAACTGTAATCGAGCCACGTGCGCCAGAAGAGCACGAACGCGAACAGGAGCAACGCGACGCCGATCGCGATCCCGATGGGGTTGCCTTCGGTGGCGATGAACGCGCTGAACGCCGCGGTGATGGCGATCACGCACGGCAGGCAACCGATCAGCAGCACGAGCGGATGTTTCGACGCGACGAACGCGATCTGCTCGCCTTCCAGCAGTCCGATGCCGCGCTCGAGCGAGCGCCCTTCGTCGGATAGTCCCGAAGGTTCCACTTCGCCGAGTTTGAAGAAACGGATAAGGCGCAGGACGCGGACGTACTCGGTGCCGAACACGCCCGCGTAGAAGGGCACGATGGAGAGTAGGTCGATGATGCCCCAGAATGAGAAGATGTATCGGAAGCGGCGCGGCGCGCTGTAGATGCGCAGCAGGTATTCGATGGTGAACACGCCGACGATGCACCCTTCGAGAATATGCACGACGTCGATGTACGATTGGAATTCGTCGATCCATTCGAGAGGGATCAGCGCGACCGAGACGACGATGAGCAGCGAGAGCGTCGCGTTGAACATTCGCCCCAGGCGCCCGCGCCCGTGGTGGAGCACCGCCCAGACGCGTTGGCGCCGTTGGATGCCGCGCAATGACGGGTCCCAGGTGTGCATGGAGGCTACTTTACCTCACCCCTGGCCCCTCTCCTACCGCGCCAGTGCCTGCCAGGAGAGGGGAATTTCACCGTATGCGAAGAAACCGCTCCCCTCTCCCGGGTGGGAGAACGGGGTTGCGGGAGAGGGGCTGGGGGTGAGGCAAAACGAATACGCCAAAGCAGTGGCTGCGACGGTAACGCTTGCATCCCTGGTAAGCCAGGTGGGTGGCCGCATCCCCGGGCCACGGCCCGGAGAGAGTAGGCTTCCCGATGCAAAAGTAGGAAAGAAACGTATACCGCCCTGGCCGACTGCCGAGCGAGATTATTGTAACGAAAATGTCAGTGCATTTCTAAAACCTTCTTGCAAAAATTTCTTATCGCCGCCGCGCAGCGAATACCACCGGTCGACGGCGCATTTCGTGCAGTCGGGATGGCGTTCGATGTTCGTCCGTTTCACGCCGAGCGACGCCCATTGGTTGTCGGCGATCGCGGGAAGATCCGCAAGGCGCCCCGTGAAGAAGCGGGGATCGATGCCGACGAGTTCGGCCACGGGATCGGTGAACTCGGCGCAGTTGCTGCAGAGCGACGGGCCCGCGCCGACGATGAGCTGCGCGGGGTCGGTGCCGAATTCTTTTTTCAGTGCGTCCACGAAGGCGGGGATCGCGCCGGCCACGAGCCCTCTCCAGCCTGCGTGCAGCACGCCCCCGGCGTGATGCGTCGGATCGTAGACTGCGAAGATCTGGCAGTCGGCGCCGCGCGTATGGAGGGCGATGCCATGCACGTCGGTCACGATGCCGTCCGCGCGGGGAACGCGCGTTTCAACCGCTTCGCGGATAATGACCGTGAGATTGTTATGCGCCTGCTCGGCGCCGACGAGCGGTACTCCTTCCTTTTCACGCAGCATGGCGTCGCTCGCGATCGCGTCCTCGCGTCCATAGAGCCGCACGCGCACGCGGTCTTCGTACGGCCGGAAGACGGCGAACGGTTGGTCGATCATGCGCGTGCGAAGCTGCCGTTTTTGAAACGCTCCTCGTTGTCGGCCACGATATTCTTGATCTGCGTTTCGAAGTCCGACCGCTTGCATTCGTGCACGCGGTCGCGGATCGCCGCGCGGTCCCACTCGTGCGCCTGGAAGTGTGCGATCGCCGCCAGCAGACTCGCTTTCGTTTGTTCGGGAAAGAGGATCGAACTCACGTTTTCCTGCGTCAGGTCCAGCGCGCCACCGGCTTTGTAGGCGACGACCGGCGTGCCGCAGGCCTGCGCTTCGAGCAGCACGATGCCCGCGTCTTCTTCTTGGGGAAACAGCAGCGCGTCGGCGTTCGCGTAGAGCGCGGGCAGTGCATCGTCTTGTACGTAGCCGAGGAATTCCACCGTCGGGCCCGCCAGCTTCTTCAGGCGTTCCATGTCTTGCCCCGAGCCTGCGATTTTCAGCCGGAAGCCCGCAGTGTTCGCCGCGTCGATGAGCAGGTCGAACCGCTTGTAGGGTACGAGTCGTCCCACCGCCACGAAGTACGATGCGTCGGTTTCCGTTTTCATCGGCACGTCAAAGTATCGATCGTCGACGGGAGGGTGCACCACCATGCTCCAGCGGCCGTACACGTCGTGGATGCGCTTCGCCGTCGTCTGCGAATTCGCGATGAACACATCGACGCGCTTCGAGGTCGCGAGGTCCCATGTGCGCAACTTCTTCAGTTGTCGTTTTACGAGCGGCCAGAGGGCGCGCGGGACCTTGAAATCGCGCAGGTAGTCGTCCTCCATGAACCACGCGTACCGCATGGGCGTGTGGCAGTAGCAGACGTGTAACGCGCTTGCGGGCGGCAGGATGCCTTTCCCCACGGCGTGCGACGAACTGAGCACGACGTCGTAGCCGCGCAGGTCGAACGATTCCATCGCGCGCGGCATCCATGGCAGGAGCGGTTGGTGTTTTTTCAAGAGACGAAACCATCGCTGCAGGTAGCTCGTTCGTACATCCGACTTCGCCAAAGCTCCGGCCGACAGGTCCGCAGCCACCGTGGTGAAGACGGGTGCGTCGGGGAACGCGTCGGCGAATGCGCCGATGACTTGTTCGGCGCCGCCGGCGGCCATGATCCAATCAGCGGTAAGTGCAACCTTCATGGGAGCATGATACACGGGCATTTCGCTGGCCGCGCGCTATGATGTGCGCCGTGCTTCGGTCTCCGAAACGCCTCCCGGCACGGTACAACCGTCGCGTGCAAGATCGCACGCGCGATCTCGTGCAGCGCCGCCACGGCCGCCAGCGGCAATACGCCAAGCAGAAGTGGACGCGCCTCTTCCGTAAATCCCGCGAGCGCTGGCTGAAGGGCTGGATGGTCGCTGTGCGGTATTCGCCGTGGATCCTCCTCGCACTCGTGTTCGTATCGGTTGGCGTCGTCATCTTCTCGCCGCTCGTGGAAGTGCGCGAAATCCGCGTGGTGCGCAGCGATCGGCGTGTCGACGTCGAAGCGGTTCAGCGATCCCTTTCGCCGCTGTTCGGCGAGCATCTTCTCTTCGTTACGCAGAAAAACGTTCTACCTCTTCTCGAAGAGTCCGTGCCCGATCTCCGCGCGGCGGTCATCGACAAGCAGTATCCCTCCACGCTCATCCTGCGTCTGGAGCTCCAGCCCGTCGTCGCCCTTCTTCAGATCGTCGATCCGAGCGGCGCCGCCTCCCCCGTCGCCACGGGTACGGGTGAGGATGTTCTCGGCGATTACCTGACCGCCGACGGCACGTACGTCGTCTATCCCCCGTCTTTGGTACAGAGCGGCACCGGCGCCGCGGTCGTGCGCATCGTCGATTGGGGCGTGCGGCCGGAACCGTGGAAACACCTCCTCGATATTCGTATTCTCGAACGCATGGCGCAGGCCGAACAACTTCTGAACGCGCAGTTCGGCGAAACGATCAGCCAGCGCGCGGTGTACCTGCGCTCGCGCGAGTTCCATCTCCAAACGAGCAAGCATTCGTTGTGGCTCGACATGCGCAGTTCGTTGGCCGAACAGCTTGACCGTTACCGCTTGTTTTTGCAGAGCGCGGGGGCCGATGCCGCGAGGGTGTACGTCGACCTGCGATTGCAAGACAGGATCGTCTACCGCTAGCAAGTCGAAATCGTTGCAAAGAGGCTATTGCAAGCCACTTAAAACATGTTTGGAGGGTTGCACGGCACGCGTCTTCCACTACACTCCACCCGATGGTTGGACCACTGCTGTCGGTGCTGCTTTTAGGTACCGTTCCCGTGTGGGGCATCGGCGATCCTGGAATTCCTTCGGCACGCGATCTCGGCGTCGCTCCCCCGGTCATGTCTGACCTCGCGCTTTCGGTCCCGCGTTCGCTCGCGGGAGGGCTTTCCGCGTCCGGTGTGCTCATCGTCGATCTCGACAGCGCACAAACGATTTATGCCGATCATCCGCTTGAGCCGCGCCCGATGGCGAGCCTCACGAAGCTCATGACCGCGCTGCTCATCGTCGAAGGCCATACCCTCGACGAACGCGTCGCTATCGCCCCGGCCGTCGGCGCCATCCGCGATAACGTCGCGGGCTTGCAGGTCGGCGACGAATACGTGCTCGGCGATCTCCTTACCGCGATGCTCGTGCACTCCGCGAATGACGCGGCGGTCGCGTTGGCCATCCATGACGCCGGCTCCGAAGACGCCTTCGTGGAAAAGATGAACGCCAGGGCGGCCGCCCTGGGCCTCGAGGACACCGTCTATGGCACCGCCACGGGCTTCGACGCTCCCGGCCAGCTCAGCACCCCCAGGGATCTTGGAATCCTTTCTACGTTCGTTCTGCGCTTCCCCGCCATCGTCGACCGTATGTCGATGAATTCCGCCACGATCGCGAGCCGCAGCGGCACGACGCTCAGCTTCCTCCATACGCACCAACTCCTGCGGCAACAGAATGATATCGTCGCGGGCAAAACCGGCACGACCGACGGAGCGAGGCAGTGCCTGATGTCGGTGTTCGAAGGGAACGGCCGTCGTTACGCCGCCATCCTTTTGCATTCCGACGATCGCTACGGCGACATGCGTCGCATTCTCTCCGCGTTCCCCCGCTAACGCCCATGGTTGCAACGGTCCGCCATTGGCTTATCCGGCGCATTCGCATCCTCTGTGTGGCCGTATTCGCCGTGGCGTCGCTCTTGCCCCCGTATGTTCCGAAAGAAGCCCAGGCGAACCAAGGGGGAGATGTCGAAGATCCGTCGCAGTTCCTGCTCGTCGAGGAAGGGTTCCTCATGAAAACGTCGTCGCTCACGGATCAGACGGCGCGCCGCGCGTACGGCGAAGGCCTGTTGCACACCGTGGAGCCGGGGGAGAGCGTCGAAAGCATCGCCGAGAAGTACGGCGTGCATCCCGATACTGTCCGCTGGTCCAATACGTTCCAGCCGGGTCTCAGTCTGCAGCCGGGTATTCAGCTCATCATCCTGCCGGTCGACGGCGTGCTGCATACCGTGGCGCGCGGCCAGACGCTGCTCGCCATCGCTGAGCTCTACGATCGTCCGCTCGAAGAAATCATCCGTCAGAACCAGATCCAAGGCGGCGTGATCATCTCGGGACAAGAGCTCATCATCCCCGGCGGCCGCCCGATTTTGCAACGCCCCACGGAGATCGCCGTGTCGCCGCCGAAGCCCGGCTCCCCTGCCGTGCCGAAGCCCACGACGCCGACCACGCCGAAGCCGACCGCTTCCGTGACGACTCCTCCGAAAGCTCCCACGGGCGCCGTGGCCGCCGCGACCGCCGGCATCTTCCAGACGCCGTGCAATGCTTGCAGCATCACGCAGTACTACAACCCCGGTCACTACGCGCTCGACATCCAAACGAAGGGTAGTAACCGTCCGATCTTCGCCGCCGAGGCTGGTACCGTCATCCGCGCCGCGACGGGTTGGAACGGCGGCTATGGCAATGTCATCGAGATTGACCACGGCAACGGTGTCGTGACGCTCTACGGACACAATGAATCGCTGTACGTGAAAGAGGGCGACACGGTCACGCGCGGTCAGGAGATCTCGAAAATGGGCAACACCGGGCGCGTCTATGGTAAGACGGGCATCCACGTTCACTTCGAAGTCCGCGTGAACGGCGTGAAGAAGAACCCGCTGCTGTACCTGGATATGCAGTAGTCATGGTTCGTCAGGCTCACCATGACAAGCCGTTTGTCACCCTGAGCTTGACGAAGGGTGGGGTACTTGTTTGCTAAAAAATCATATTTGTGTTATAATAGGTATGACATGCACTCCCCTCTTCGCACACGTTTCAAGCACGAGCACGCGATCGCCGTGGCGGTACTCGCGTGGTTGATGGTCGCCGCGGCGTGCGTCGTCGCTGCGAACGCGTGGGCGTTCGGCATCTAAAAACGGAAGTCCCGAAGGACTCCCGTTCTGTTTTTCTCATGCGTTACGCGCTGGTCACGGACGACGACGGCTGTACGAAGATGCTGTTCGACGCGTCCGTATCCGACGTGGTTGAAGACGCGGATGAATCGGCGTTGTCATCGCTTGTCGCCGAGGAAGTGTCGTCGCTCATGGAAGATGATGTGGTCATGGACGAGGACGAAGTCGTGTTGCCGGTCACGTTCGGGAAGACGTCGTTATAGTCGCGCAGGACGGCGCGCAGGTCGGCGCGGATCTCGGCCGCCCCTTCCATGTCGCCTTCCGCCTCAAGATCGGCGATACGGGCCATGAGTGCGTTCATATGGAGCGAGTATTGCGCGGATAGGCGGGCCCGTTCCGAGGCCGTCAGCGCATTACGACTTTGGAGGTCGCGGGCTTCGTCGTAGGCGTTCTTGGCACCCGTGAAGTTCGCGTCAACGCCATCCGTGCCTCCATTGCCGTAGAGCGATGCGTTGAGGGTGTAGAGCATATCGCCCGGTTGGGCGTTCCTGGCTGCGAGCGCGATGCCTCCGGCCACGACGATCAGGGCTGCGACGACGACTCCGACCGTTGTGACGGTTTGTTGCTGGTTCATGGGAGGATGGGGAAGGGCAAAAATGAAAAGGAGCGAATGCCGTCGAAGGACGCTTCATCGCTCCGCACATGAAGACGGGCCGCTTGG
>CAZZDD010000054.1:0-5444 GCA_964652185.1 uncultured Candidatus Peribacteria bacterium
ACCGCTGATTCGGCGGGATGCCGTAGTACTTAAAGAGGAACGCCGCCATTTCCTTGAAGAGCGGGGCGGCGGCCGTGGCGCCGTGGACCGAGCCCTTCGGTCGGTCGAGCTTCACGAGCACGATGAACCGGGAGTTCGGCGCGGGGTCGTAACCGACGTACGACGCGATGGTCGAACCCGTGCCGGTTTCGTAGCGTCCGCCCGGACCTGCTATCTGCGACGTACCGGTTTTGCCCGCCACGATGTACCCCGCGGGCTTGCCGGCGACGGCGAAGCCCTTCGTGGCGGAGCTAACCATCATGGCCGTGAGCGTTTCGGCGGTTTGCGGCGTGATGACCTGGTCGATCACGGTCGTCTCGGTGTAGTCGACGGTGCCGTCGGGGTGCACGACGCGGTCGACGATCGTGGGCCTGATCAGCTTGCCGCCGTTGGCGAGCGCGGCGGACGCGACGATCATCTGAAGAGGGGTCGCCGACACGCCTTGTCCGAAAGACGATGTGGCGAGCAACGCGTCGCTCCATTCGCGCCACGGGTGCACTTCGCCGGGAAGCTCGTCTTCCAACTCAATGCCCGTGATGCGGCCGAACCCGAAACGATCGAGCATGCGCGCAAAGAGCTTGGCGCCGAGCTTGCCCGAAATATGCGTCATGCACGTGTTGATGGAATATTCGAGGCAGTTCGTCATGTCCACCAGCCCGTAGAAGTTGCGGTCGTTGTTGTAGATCTCGCGGCCGTCCTGGAGCTTCACCGGCTCTCGGTCGAGGTACGTATCACTCGGAACGACTTCCCCTTGGTCGATCGCGATCGCCATCGTGATCGGCTTCATGACCGAACCTGGTTCGTAGATTTCCTGCGTCGTGCGGTTCAAGTACGCGCCGACGCCAATGTTGTTTTTGAATTTCAACCACGTACCGCTGAGAGACGTCGGAAAGAGTTCGTGGCGGAAGTGCTCGCCGACGTACAGGTAGTACCGCGCGAGGTCATGCAGGTCATACCGCGTTTCGAGCTCCGTCAGGCTGCCTTGGATCTCCTGCGAGAGCGTCGTGCGGCCGGACGCCGTGAACACGTTGCGGATGTAATCGCGCACGATGCGAACATTGGTCGAGGGTTCGTAGACCTCGACGACGATTTCATCCTCCTTGCCGGGCGTCAGCTGGATCGGCTCCTGTTCGTACACGCCGGCGTAGTCGCCGCGATTGAAAAGGGGGGCGTTGGCCATCGCGACGACGCGGCCCGTCATCGGATCGAGCACGATGATCTGCGCGCTTTCGGCGTTGTAGCGGTCGATACCGGTCTGCGCGATGCGCTCGGCTTCTTTTTGCACGAACGGATCGATCGTGAGGACGATCGTGTCGCCGTCTTTCGGATCGACGATCGTCTGGTCGGCCGTGAGGATCTGCCCGCCGAGCGGCACCTTTACGGTGCTGATCTTTCCTTCGCGGCCGCGCAGCTGCGCGTCGTACGTACGCTCCACGCCGTACTGCGCCTCTTGGCTGACGTTAAGGAATCCGACTACGTGCGACGCGATCGTGGGATCGGGGTAAAAGCGCCAGTGCTCCGAGATGAGCGCGATGCCGCCGAGGGGATCGAGAATGCGTTCGGCTTCCGCCTGCGACGCCGACTCGGCGCGCTGTTGATTGGTCGCCTTGAGCGAGTCGAGCTTCCGCTGCTTGATCTGCAGCGTAAGCTCGGGCGTGAGCCGGCGCATGACGGCGACGTAACGAAGGGGGCGGCTCTTCAGGATCGCGCGAAGCCGCTCCGGATCGTCGTTCAACGCGGTGGAAATCTGCTTGAGGATGGACGACAACCGCGTCTGGTCCAGCTCTTCGGGGTTACCCCAAATCAGCCCAGACTCGTCGTTCACGGTGATACCCGGAATGCGCAACTCTGCGACCGCCTTCAACTCCGGCTTCGTGGCACCGTATTTGATGGGAGCGAACACGACGCGTTTCTCGCCGACGCGGCGCTCGATATCGCGCGCGAAGAGGCGGCGCGCCTCGGTGAGGTCGACGTTCACCGGCGCGGGAGCCGCTTCGCCGAGATCGGTCGGAAGGATCTCGAAGAGAGGACCGGTCGACACCTGCTTCAGCGTTCCCAGGGGATCGTAGGCGGGTTTGTACGGCGAATCGGGGAACGAAATAAGCTCGCGCGGGCACTCCGGGCCTCCGCGGGAACACTCTTCGTGCGTACGGGGGGTCAGCAGGATGTCTGCGAGCGTCTCGGCGACGAGCGTCGGGTTGCTCGTACTCACCGGATCGACGTACACAAGGTCGAGGGTCGTGTTCGTGGCGAGGATCGACGTCTCGTTGGTCTTGCTGTTCAACGCGCGGATCTCGCCCCGCTGGGCCGGCAACGTCACGCCGCCGTAGTGCTGCTCTTGCGCTGCCTCCGCGTAGGCAGTCCGCTTAATGACCTGGAGCTCCAAGAGGCGCGAGACAATGAGCAATCCGAACACGAGAAAGAACCCGTGCACGAAGACCATTCTCTGCAGCAGCAAGCGCTTTTTTTGGGTTTCGCTCTGCTGGTAGAACCGGGTCATCGACATGGGCCCAGACGATAGCACGGAGGGCCCGAATGTGATATACTATGGGGATGGCAAATCTCGATCCCGCAACCGCCAACGGAGAGGAACTTCTGGCCGCTATCCAAGCGTTCGCCGTGGAAAAAGGCGCGTCCGACATCCACACGTCGCCCGAGCGCGAGGGGGTCCGCTTCGAAGTGCGTCTCGACGGACAACTGCGTTCGATTCGGACGGTCACCAAACAAGATTACGAAGCGTTCGTCCGCCAGGTGAAGTTTGAGAGCAAGTTGAAACTGAACATCCAGAACGTTCCGCAAGACGGCCAATACAACTTCGCGCACGGAGATCGTCGCGTGAACGTCCGCGTCGCAACACTTCCGACGCGCTTCGGCGAAACCATCACCCTGCGTTTCCTCGACCCCGCACGCGGCATCCAGCCGCTCGCGACGCTCGGCTTCCCGGCGGACGTCGAAGCCGCGCTGCAGAAGATCGCGACGTTGCCGCACGGCCTCGTGCTCGTCACGGGCCCCACGGGCTCGGGTAAGACGACGACGCTCTACGCGCTGCTGCAGTCGTTGATCGGCACGGCACGCAACATCATCACGCTCGAAGACCCGGTGGAATACGAAATCGCCGGCATCGTGCAGAGCGAAATCGACCCGGATCACGGCTTCACGTTCGCCTCGGGCCTGCGTTCCGTCCTCCGCCACGACCCGAACGTCATCCTCGTGGGTGAAATCCGCGACCTTGAAACCGCGCAAACGGCCATCGACGCCGCGCTCACGGGCCACTTAGTGCTCTCAACGCTCCACACGAACTCCGCGATCGAAGCGATTCCCCGCCTGCTCTCGATGGGCGTGTCGCCGTACACCTTCGCTCCCGCCCTCCGCGCGGTGCTCGCCCAACGCTTGGTACGCACGCTAAAACCCGAACTCCGCGGACAAGCCTACGACCCTGCGGATCCCATGAGCTACGAAGGACGCATGTGCCTCCCGGAACTTCTCACGGTGACGCCGGCGCTGCGCGACCTGATCCTCACGCAGGAACGCGAAGACCTTCTCGAGGCCCAAGCCCGCAAAGACGGCTACCTGACCATGAAGGAATGGGGGAAGGCGCTGGCCGAGCAGGGGATCACCTCACAAGAAGAAGTCTCGCGCGTCACGGGTTGAATACATTCCATGATCTTGCGAACGATGCGGGTAAGCCGTACGATTTTTTTCCATGTTGCCTCGCTATCGCCAGCGCCGCGGTCCCTACGCGCTCGCCGAACCCCGACAGAGGGGCGGCGCCCTTCGCCGCATCATCGTCCTCGCGATCATCGCGCTGGCGTTGTACTTCCTTATTCGCTGGGTTCTCGGCGCCATGGGCGTCGGCAATCAGCTGGAGCGCCGCGCCGTGAACCTCGACGTCGAGCAGCGGTCGAACGTGACCGTATCGCTCGAAGGAGGCCTGATGCAGCGAGCAGACGGACGGTTGAAACTATGGGCGGACGACCGCGTCGTCACGAACGCAGGCGGACACGCCCTGTTGAACTTCTTCGACGGCACCGTGATTCGCCTCGATGAGCAATCGGAACTGCGCATCGACGAGAGCAATGAAGGAGAGGATGAATCCGAACTCGCGGCGATGTTGATGCGCGGTGCCCTCTGGGTGCGCACGCCGGATAAGGAATCGTTCAGCGGCGCAATCGTCCGCACGATCACGACCGAGTTCTATACCGCGACGATCCCGTCCGACGCCGACGTTGTTTTCGGAGCCCGTACGATACTCGTATTTAGCGCCGACGACGACGGCGTGGAAGTGGAAGCGCATGGCGGCGGAACGATCGCGATCGGCGAAGGGCAGCAATTGCTCTTGGCGGAAAATGAACCGTTCGAAGGCGATCTTCGCCGCTACCGCAGCGCGATGGATCCTCTCACGGTCCGCAGGGCATTCATCGAAGAGAGCCGCTCGATTCCCGAACTGACCGGCACTGCGCCGGGCGAGACTCCTCCCGCGGACGTAAACCTTCTGACCGTCGAAGCCCCGACCGACGGTCAAACCGTCACGGGCAGCACCGTACGCGTGCAGGGCAAGGTCGGCGCGCGCGTCGAGCGCGTCCGCGTGAACGGCTACCCGGCGACGATCAACCGCACGCAAGGCACCTACGCGCAGGAATTGGCGATGCCCGCGACCGAAACCTTCACCATCCGCGTGGAAGCCCTCGATACGACGGGCGTCGTGGTCGTGCAGTTGGAACGCACCGTGAAGCCCGCCGCGTCTACCACGACGAATTCTCCCTCCATCGTCTCTCCGGGGAAGAACGGCGAAACGGTCCGCACCAGCAAGCAGGAAGTTGAAATCCGCGGCACGGCCCCGGCCGGTACGGCGGCGATCTACGTGAACGATTACAAACTGCAGCTCTTCCGCGCGGGCGATGACGACTGGAGCTATCTCGCGAGTATCCGGCTTACGAACCTGAAGGAAGGAACGAATGTCTTCAACGTGATCGCCGAGAACGCGTCGGGTACGCGCAGCACCCCGGCCACGCTGACGATCATCGTCGGTGAAGACGGCGCGACGACGCCGGCGGATTCATCGGCAGCAAGCTCCGCCGCTCCGCAGGTGTCGGAGAGCACGCTTCCGCAGAACGACCCCCTCAAGCCCGGCACGATCACGGTGACGGCTCCGACCGCGGGCACGAGCGCCACGCACAGCGGCACGGGCTTTCTCCTCGAAGGAACGACGATCCGCGAGACGGCGAGCGTCTGGGTGAACGGCTACCAGCTGAAGCTCTACGAACCGGGCAGGACGTTCTGGAACTACTGGGCGACAACCGCGTACGGCACCCTGAAGCCGGGCACGAACGTCTACCGCATCGTTTCGCGCAACGCGGCAAACCAGATCCTCGACGCGTTCACCTATACGGTGGAATATACGCCGT
>CAZZDD010000054.1:5544-8153 GCA_964652185.1 uncultured Candidatus Peribacteria bacterium
GCGGCGTTGGCTTTCTCGTAGTCATAACCCGACATCTGATGGCCGACCAAACCGAGCGAGGGCAACTGCGCGACGAGGTACGCCGACGCGGCGCCGAGATCGTGCATATGATGGCGATTGGGTTTGCCGTTGCGCGCGAAATTTTTACTCGAAAACGACAGCATGAGCACGCCCGCGTTCTTCGCCCACGCGTTGCCTTCCACGAGCAGTGATTCAAGCACGTCACGGTTTTCATCGCCTTTTTGCGCGTAGATATAGCGCCACGGTTGCTCGTTGTACGCCGACGGCGCCCAGCGCACCGCTTCGAACATCGTCAGGATTTTCTCTTCTTCCACGGGCTTCGGATCGAACGCCATCGGGCTCCAACGCTCGAGGATCGGTTCGATCACAGGCAAATTCGTGTCTACTTTTTTGTGCGGGTACTCCATGGAATGAGGAGGGAATGGAAGCTTCGGAAGAGGAGACGAATAGCCGCTTAGGATCTTTCCCACGCTACGCCCGCCGCGTCGAGCGCGCGTTCGATCGTCATCGACGGGGGACTCTCGGCGTGGACCACTTCGTGCGTGGCGGGGGACTGGAACGACAAGCGCCACGCGTGCAGACAGACCGCATCGATGCCGAGCTCCTCGGAGAGCTTCGTGCTCTGGCCCGATCCGTACGCCGGATCGCCCAGGATCGGGTGCCCGATGCCCGCGAGGTGCACGCGCAATTGGTGCGTACGGCCGGTGTGGAGGTCGCACGCGACGAAGGCGGCCTGCTTCCCGGTACCGAGCGTGCGGTAGGTCGTCTTCGCCTCGCGCGCCGCTGCCGACCCGAGGATCGTCATCTTCGTGCGATCGGCGGTCGAACGTCCGATCGGCGCGTCGATGACGGCGGACGCGGGCGACGGCTTGCCGTACACGAGCGCGAGGTACGTCTTCTTCACGGTGCGCATTTCGAATTGCATCTGGAGCGTCCTGTGCGCGTCGGGCGTCTTGGCCACGAGCAGGCAGCCCGTCGTGTCTTTATCGAGCCGGTGCACGAGCACGTGCGCGGCGGCGAAGGGAATGTTGCGATCGGCAAACAGCTTCGCGATGCCGTGTAGCACCGTCGGCGCGTCTTTCGGAATGCCGGAGCCTGGATGCACCGGAATACCCGCGGGCTTGTCGAGCACGAAGCACGCGTCGTCCTCGTAGAGCACGGGCAAGGCAATATCCATCTGCGTCACGCGCGTTTCGGTGGCGAGGGAATTGTCGCCGGTCGATTCCACGGTTTCACCCGTCTCCACGATCAGCGCCGCTTTGCGCGCGAGGCGACCGTTCACGAGCACACACCCCGCTTCGATCTGCTCCCTCGCGTGCACGCGGCTGATGCCCGCGACCTCGGCGAGGAAGCGGTCCAAACGTACGTTGCGGTCAACGGTCCAAGACGTCATCGGCGCCATCTTAGCGAGATTCGAGGGAATTGCTGTACAATCCGACCATGAGAAAAGCACTTTCGGTCCTCACGCTCGCGATCCTCGCCGTACCGCTTATAGCGGCGGTTCCGGCATCGAGGATCAAAGAACCGAACGCGGTGTTCGCCTACGACGTCGACGGACAAAACGACAGGATCCGAGCGGTGCTCTTTGACCGCGCGAAGAAAAAGATCATCGACGTCCTTGATGCGCGACCGGAGTTCGCGCTGCAAGGAGGCGGGCACATCGACGACAACGACGAAGTGCAGTTCACGCCGGCCACGAACAAGGTGTACATCGCCCACTCGAACATCAGCGAATACAACGGCATTCGCCGCATCGACGACGATCGCAAGTACGACGAAGCGATCATCGAAACGACGTTCTCCTTCAAGGACCCGACGGTCGTCTTCTCATGCGACGCATGCCGCGTCGGGCAGTGGATCGTGCATCCCACGAAACCGAAACTCTACGTGGCGATCGAACAACGGGGCGAACGCGCCGACGAATTCAAGAACGCGAAGCTGCTCGAGGTGACGCTGGCTCCCAAGCGGCGCACGCGCGTCATCGGCCGCGTGCCGTCCTCCGCGGCGCTCCGCCTCACGCCCGATGGAAAGAAGATCTTCGCGCTGCGGACGATCGAGAACCCCAGGACGCCCTACGGAGCCGTGGTCGCGATCGACCTGAGGAGCCGCACGCGCACGCAGAAGATCGTGAACTTCCCCGCGACGGACGCCGTCGGCTTCCCGGCGTCTCCGCGCAGCGCCGACGTCTCGCCGGACATGCTCGAAATCGCGTTCCACACGGGGACCGTCGACGTGCGCACGGGCGACGTCGAGCGGTTCGATTTCGCCGATGATTTGGGCCTCTACGGCGGCATCGGTTGGTCGCGCGACGCGTCACGGCTGTTCTTCGCGAAGCGCAAGCCGGGCAACGGCGACCCCGTCCCGGTCCCGATCGTGTACGACCGCGGATCCGATTCAGAATGGATCCTGCCGATCGACACCGCGACGTTGCTCGATTGGTCGCCCGCCCAAACGGCCATCCTCTTCAAGAAAGGCGGGGACGTCGGGTTCTACGACCTTGAAGAGCACGAATGGACGCACGTACTGAAAGGCGAAGGACACTACGCCGGCGGCGCGTGGGTAACGATGCCGACGAAACGGGTACCCAA
>CAZZDD010000054.1:8253-11775 GCA_964652185.1 uncultured Candidatus Peribacteria bacterium
TGCATCTACATCGACGACGCCCCCAACGACATGTTCGGCAAAGTCATGTCCGTGAAAGACGACCTCATGGCGCAGTACTTCGAGCTCTGCACGGAGGTCGACATGGCGGAGGTGAAGAAGCTCCTCAAGGGCGATCCGCGTGACGCGAAGGTGCGCTTGGCCAAGGAAATCGTGACGCTGTACCACGGCTCAACGGCGGCGGATGCGGCGGTGTACAACTTCGAGCAGGTGTTTTCGAAAGGCGGCGTCCCCGATGACATTCTTGAAACGACGGCGAAGGAAGGCGAAACCCTGCTGGACCTGCTCTGTCGCGAGAAGTTCATCGCGTCGAAGAGCGACGGCCGCAGGCTTATCGACCAAGGCGCGATCACGATCGATGGCGAGCACGTCGCCGAGATCCACGCCCTTGCCACGAAGGGGGTCGTGAAGGTGGGGAAGCGGAAGTTTTTAAGAATTGCCTAAGCTGTTTTCTTGACAGGAGAATGCTCGAAGACGATGGTGCTTTCCCATGGCACTTTCAAGCTTGGTCTCAGGACCCACCGGCCCGACGAGTGCGTACATTCCGCCAAAAGCGCCCCTCGACAGCGAGACGATCCGCCGATTCGAAGAATGCGGAGGCGATGGGAGTATCGCCGAATGGATTGAGCAAAATAGGGCTCAATCGCGCATAGTCCTGAAGCAAAAGGAAGTGGACCGCAACGACTAAAACATCGCAGCGGCTCCCGCGGCCGTTCCGACGGTGATCATGAGCGAGAAGAACAATGCGTAGCCGGCGTTTTTGGTGTCGCGGGACATGGATCAGCGGGCGGAAGAAAAGAGGACGCGTTTGGTGACCGTGCAGCCCATGGCTTGCAGCCGGCTCTGCAGGCGCCGGGCCGCACTATCCTTGGTGGGAGAGAGCACGACCCGGACCTGGCAGGGGACCGGAAAATCACGCACCATCTGGACCACGAGGTCTCCTTGCTGCATCAGTGCGCACGCGTCTATGAAGACGGATGGTACGCCTGGCAGGGGAGCGGTGGGGGAGAGGGTGGGCATGTCCGTAGTGTACGCTCGTACACCCTAGATGCAAGTCTCACGAAGAGGAAATGTGCACATCGAAACTTTTCGTGGAACACTCGCGCGAATCATGAATTTTTCGTCATGGAAAAATAATCTATCGCACAATAAAAAGGACGGCGACACACCGTCCTTTTTAATTTTTGAGAGCGGGGGATTTACAGCATCTCGTCGAACGCGGCCTGGAACGTCGCGTACGGATAGGCGCCCGAGATGTTCTTGCTCGCTCCGTCGTCGGAGACGATCCAGAAACCCGGCGTGCCGCTGATGCCGGCGGCGGAACCGGCGGCGAGGTCGGCGGAGACTTCCGCGGCCATCGCGCCCGTATCGAGGCAAGTGTTAAACGCGGTGGCATTCAGGCCCAGCTCGGCGGCGTACTTCTTGAACGAAGCGACCGCGTCGGCGCCCCACGTGCCCTGCGTTTCGAAGACCTTGTCGTGCATCTCCCAGAACTTGTCCTGCTCCGCAGCACATTCCGTGGCCTCGGACGCCTTCTGAGCGGACGGGTGGAAGCTGAGCGGGAAATCGCGGACGACGTACTTCACTTTGCCGGTGTCGACGTAGTTCTTGAGGATTTCCGGCAACGTCTGCTCGTAGTGGCGCTTGCAGAACGGACATTCGTAGTCCGTGAATTCGATGAGCGTCACGGTCGCGTTCGCATCGCCTTTGACTTCGTCGTCATCGGCGTCGGCCGGATCGCCGGCGGGAACGGGTTCAGGATCGTTGGCGATGGGTGTCGGAGTCGGTGCGCGGTTATTACCGCCGGCGACGAGTGGGTTGCCCATGCCGGTCGCAAGCGCGTACCCGACGATGAGACCGAGGAGACCGATCGACACCGCGAACCACGGCGTATTCATGGAAGAGTTATTCATAGAAAAAGAGGAGGGAAACAACGAACGCATGCTACGCGAGGGGACTGGCCGCACAAAGCTACGGGACCGCAGTTTCGGATTCGATCAACCTCAAGGCTGACCTCACCGAGAACGCCCCTTGTCCGTCCACCGAGGCGGACGGATCGGAGTGACAAAAAGATTATCGGCTATGAAACTTCTTGTGCACTTCTTTCAACTGCGGGTTCGTCACGTGCGTGTAGATCTGCGTCGTGGAGAGATCCTGGTGCCCGAGGAGCTCCTGCACACTGCGCAGATCGGCGCCGTTGCGGAGAAGATCCGTCGCGAAGCTGTGGCGCAACGTGTGCGGCGAGGGATCGGTGACGATGCCGGCCGCGAGGGCGTACTTCTTCACAAGGTTGTAGATGCTGATGCGCGAGAGTCGAAAATTTTCGCCGGGCGGCATGATCTCCACGGCTTTCTCGGGATTGCGGATGAAAAGCGGGTTCAGGTGGTCGGTGCGCGTATCCAAGTACGCTTTCAGCGCGTCGACGGCGCTGTCGGATAAAAACACCACGCGGATCTTGCCGCGCTTTCCGCGCACGCTGATCTCCCGCGTCTGCACGTTAATGTCCTTGCAATTAAGACTCCGGAGTTCCGCGAGACGCAGTCCGGTCGAGAAGAAAAGCTTCAGAATCGCCGCATCCCTTTTTCCGCTTCGTGTAGCCAAATCCGGTGCATCGAGCATGCGAACGAGCTCCTCGGACGTGAGCACCTTCACCTGGCGCTGCACTTCTTTGAAACGGCGAATGCGATCGGGCGGATACACGTCCAATTCCTCCTCCTGGAGCAAATATCGCAGGAAAGCACGCAGGACCGTCAGATGATGATTGCGGGTACGGACGGAAAGGGGACGGCGGTTTTTAGACGCGGCCTCGCCAAGCTTGAACTTAAAATCACGGATCGTGTCTTTGTCGATGTCGCTTACCAAACGTACGTGAGGCAACAGCGACTGGGTGAGAGTCAATGATTCACGGTAATTACGAATCGTGAGGGGAGACTTGTTCTCCTCGGTCTGCATGTACACCAAGTATCGGTCGACGGCCGTTGCGAATGCGAGGGGAGCGGCTTTGGGAGACATACCTTACTTAACATAATGCATTTTATGTTAACTAATCAATTGACCTGTGAGCTGTTTATGGGGTGTTTACGGTATGACAGCGCCGGAACCATTAACCGGTACGGACCGCACATCGTCGTACTGATCGAGCGTTAAGAATGCATCCAAACCGAACGCGTAATATGAATACGCCGCGAGTTCGCGCACCACACTCCACGCCTCCCCTCGCGCGGGCCTATCCGGGACGCCGTAGGTGGCGAGGCTCCCCCACCCGGCGCGTTTAGCCAGGAGGCGGATGCGCGCGAGATGGTATTGGTCGCTGATTGCAACGACTGAATCACATGTTTCTCCTATTAATTTCTTCGACAACGCCAAATTCGCCTTCGTGGATTTCGCGGTGTCTTCAACGATGATATCCCGGCCGTCGACGCCCTCGCGGATCGCTTGTTGGCGCATGACCGCCGCTTCGCTTAAACGCCACGAATCACCCTTTCCTCCTGAGAATATCAACGT
>CAZZDD010000054.1:11875-18196 GCA_964652185.1 uncultured Candidatus Peribacteria bacterium
GGCAACGTGCGGCTCCACGGCGGCCACGTAGCGATTCGCGCCGTCTCGACCTCGGGCATGTTACGGACGATGCGCAGCGCTTCGTCGATCGTGAGACCGACGATCTCGTCGCGGACGCGCTTGGCGAAGAGCGCGCCGTCGGGCGTCAGCGGATCGAGAACGTACTCTTCGGTCGCCGAGAGATCGACCGTCAGCTTGATCGACGAAAGATCGTCTTCGTAATCGATGACGTGGACGATGAGACTCTCGTCGGACAGCCGGTCGATGAGCAGCCGCTTCCCTTCGCGCACGTGCGACAGAAGCTCGGTACGGAGGAAATCCATGATCGATTGCGAATCATAGGCGTTCGCGACGTACTCGATGCCTCCTTCGATCGGCACCGACGCGACTTCCTGGCCGATGAACTGCGTGGGAATCACGAAGCCGGTGTAGGTCAGCTTCGTCAGCTCGCCGTAACGCAACAAGCGCATCCCCCGCTCTGGGTCGCGTGCGTTCTGTACCTCGATTTCTTCGTCCACGAGCCGCTTGGCATTGGCGAGTAATTCCTGCTCCAGGCGCTTCTGGGCGATCTGCAGATCCTCGGCCGAGAGCACGGTGCGGTACGCCGTCGTGCCGCCGGACGCGGCTTTCGGGTTCACGGCGGTGACGAGCGCGCGCTCCGCCTCGTCGAGGCCCGGCACCTCCCACGTGACGCCCGCGGGAACGTTGCCGCGGGCGCCAATGATCTGATCGTACGCGTCGATGTCGTCCGCCTTCGCACGCATCTCCGCCTTTCCCTTTGCGGGGATCGACACTTCGGCCAAAGTGCGAAACACCATGCCCGCCTGGTTCTGGAAGCGCGTGCCTTTCTTGAGCGAGAAATTTTCAGACGACGCGTTCGAAATCTGCAAATCGACCACCGCGGCCGAACCGATGAATTGCTTGCTGATTTGATCGAACGTGAGCGAGCGCATGTCGCGCACCTCGAGCGCGTGAAGCGGCAGCGTGCGCACGCGCGACGGCGGCAGCTGGGCGCCGCTCTGCACAAGGAAGACGTTCACGGTCTGCGTGACGGTTTCCTGACGGGGTTTCACGATCACCTCGGCGGAAGGAAGAAGCCGAAAAACGACGAAGAAAAACAGTAGGCCCGACAACGCGACGAGACTGTAAATGCGCAACCTCGGCATCGTGACGAGACCCATGCGCTGGAGTTGCGATTTCAATTGCTGCCGCCACACGTGCGGCGAAAATACGCGGAGTGCTTCCTGCAATTGCGGGTGCTTGGCGAGCATGTCTTTCAAATCGTTCGTGCGATCGACGACGCGGATGCCCTTCGCGCGGGCCTTGCGCGCCAGGCCGGGGTGCTTCGTGGCGACGTACGCTTTCGCCGACTGAAGCGCCGATAACAACGCGGCCGTCTGCTCGGATGAACCGGCAACGTCGCGCTCCCGCGCGCCGAGAAACACGACGCACGTCCCCTGGGGTGCGGCCGCCACTCTCCGGGCGAACGCATCGAGGTTTTCCTCGTCGCCGAGGATGCAGAGTGAGAGCGTCACGCGGAACGGAGAACCGCGAGCGCCGGAAGGTCGCCGTTCGCGAGGAAATCAAGCATCGCTCCGCCGCCCGTGCTCACGAAGGAATACGGTTGCAGCGACATGTCATACCGTTCGTGCACGTCGAGCGTGTCGCCCCCGCCGATCACCGTGAACGCTCCCGCCGCGGTGGCATGCACGATCGCGTTCGCCACGACGACCGTCGTTTTCGAAAACGCTTCTTCCTCGCAAAACCCGAGCGGGCCGTTCCACACCACGACCTTCGCCTTCGCCACCGCGTCGGCGATTGCCTGTGCGGACGCCGGCCCCAGATCCAACACCGCCTCGTTCGGTGGAATGTCGTCCACCGTCACGACGCGCGCGGATGCGCCGTCTTTCGGCGAGGTCGCGACGATCGCGTCCGTCGGGAGCAACAACGCGGCGCCCGCGGCGTCGATGATGCGCCTGGCGGTCGGCACCTCGCTCGGATCGGATAACGACGTACCGATGGTCCGACCGGTAGCGGCGAGGAACGTGTTCGCGATCGCCCCGCCGACGACCAACGTCTGCGCGCGGCCGATGAACGCTTCGATGACAGGCACCTTCGTTTCAAGTTTCGCGCCGCTCACGATCACGCACAGGCCGTCTTTCGCTGCGAGAACCTTCGAAAGGTTTTCCACCTCCTGCTGCATCTGCAGTCCCATCGCGCTGGGAAGCAGCATCGGAACGCCGACCATGCTCGCGTGGCTACGGTGCGCATTGCTAAAGGCGTCGCACACGTAGACGTCACCGTTCTTCGCCAATTCCGCAGCGAACACGGGATCGTTAGCCTCTTCACGGCTGTCATAGCGAAGGTTTTCGAGGAGCAGCACGCCGCCGCCCTTCAACGCTTTCGTCATCGCGACGGTATCGTCACCGATGCACGACGGCGCGAATTCGACCGGCCGTCCGAGCATGCTTTCGAGAATCGGCACCAACGGCTTCTGACTCTCTTCGGGAACAATCTTCCCCTTCGGCCTTCCTTGGTGCGCCATGATCACGAGCGATCCGCCCGCGTTGAGGATCGACATCATCGTCGGAACGATCGCCGCGATGCGCGTCGTATCGGTCACCGCGCCATTCTCCATGGGCACGTCAAACCCGGCGCGGAGCAGCACACGTTTTCCCGCGATGTCCAGGTCCGCCAATTGTTTGTAGTTCTTCATCGGCGATGAGTGTACCGACTTCGGCGACGCGCTGCTACGATCAACGCATGGAGATGACTCCCCTGTTGACCACTCCCCTGTTGGCATTTTTGACGGCGATTCTATTGCACGCGTGCGCATTGTTTCTTTTTCCTCGTATCGGGCTCCTCGATTTTCCGGAACGCTACGGCCTCCAAAGGGCACGACTCCCCTACCCCACCGGCATCCTCACGGGCGCGTCGGTCGTCGGTTTCCTGCTCATCGGGCACGAAACGATACAAGAAAATGGCTTACTACTAAGCATTATCGCACTTTCCCTCGTATGCTTCATCGATGACCGCGCGCGTCTTTCGGCCGTCGTGCGGCTCTTCGCGCAAGCCAGCGTCGCGCTCGTGATCTTCATCACGGGCACGCGCATCTACACGCTCACGAATCCGCTCGCGTCGTTCGGCCTCGGCGACTTCCTGAAGCTCGACGCATGGACGATCCTTTTGCCTGACGTCGGCCCTCTTCCGATCCTCAGCGGCCTCTTCACGATCGGCTGGATTCTCCTCACCGTGAACGCGCTCAACTGGTTCGACGGCGTACCGGGGCAAACGAGCCTCCTCTCGACCATCGGCTTCGCGACCATCGGCTTTCTCTCACTCAGCGACCGCGTAGACCAACCGGAACTCGCACTTCTCGCATTCGTCCTCGCGGGTCTCGCCGCTGCCGCTGCCCTCTTCGAATTACCCCTTCCTTTGGCGAGAGTTGTGCCGGGTGACAGCGGCGCGATGATTCTTGGTCTCCTGCTCGGCGTGCTCACGATCTATGCCGGCGGCAAAGTCGCGACGGGATTCCTCGTACTCGGCGTGCCCCTCGTCGATTCGTTCATCGTCGTCGCGAGGCGGATTCTTTCGGGCAGGAACCCGATGCGCGGATCGCAGGACGGCGAGCACCTACACCACCGCTTATTGGCGCGCGGATGGCCGCAGTGGGGCGTGCTCACGCTCACGACCGGCCTCGGCGCATGCTTCGGCATCGCGGCACTCTTCCTTTCGACATTGGAGAAATTTATGGCGGGCATCGTTCTCGCCGCAATCATCGCCGCGCTGTCGCTCTGGTCCGCACCTACGAAAAAATCGTGAAAAGGTAACAGTCGTTTAAGCTTCATTTCGCATTGCATACGGCGATTCTCGGCAATATACTGATTTGTGTTCTTCCACTTTCTTCCCCCACACGTATGCGCAAGTTCGTATCACTCGCGGCGATCGCGTCCCTCACGATGGGCCTCGCTCCGCTCTCGGCCCTCGCCGCAACGGCGACGGCAGACGTTTCCGAAGAAGAAGTTTTGGACATCCTCGATGAACAATCGGCCGTCATGGAACGCGGAGGCGGCGGCGACGCAATGTACTACCCCGGCCCGTACGGCAACGGCATCACGGTCGATGCCACCGTCACGAAGGAAGTGACGCCGGACTACGTAGCCGTCAGCGGCTACTGCGAAGCGATCGGCTTCGACACGCGCGAGGAAGTCCGCGCCGAATTGACGCGCATCTACAACGCCATCAAGGCGGAAGTCGGCGACGACGGACGCGTACGCCGCAACGGCACGCCGTCGGTCTATCCGTACTACGACGTCTACGGCAGCGAACCGTCGGGCAAGATGTCAGGCAGCTTGAATATCTTCATCCGCGTCACGCGCATCGGCGCCGCGCAGAAAATCTCGGACATTCTCGACGAACACAACTGCAGCCCGGGTTGGGACGTGCGCATGGTCGACGCCGAAGACTACGAGATGAGCGTCCTCGATCAGCTGCTCACGAAGATCAACAAGCGCAAAGTCGTGTTCGAGAAATTGCTCGGCAAGAAGCTGACGGACGTCACGGGCGCTTCGCTCTACACGTACGTCGACGGCTACTCGAGCTACGATCCTGAGACGAACCGCGCCGACGCGCAAACGACGCTCTCGATCACCTTCAATATCGGCTCGAAGGCGAAGCTCGTCGATCCCGCCGCCGCTCGCAGGGACGCACGTTTGAACCGCTGATAGAAAGTATATTTAAAAAGAGACCGCACGTGCGGTCTCTTTTTTTGAAAGTCTCGTTATTTAGCCGGCGCGATCGGCGCGCTCTGGAAGGCGTAGGGCTGGAGCAGGATGATCACGGTGCGTGCGCCACGCGGGAGCATTTCAATCGTGGCCACGCCATCGGTGAAGTCGTCTTTCTTCAGGATAGCGGGCTTGAACTCGGCATCGCCGTAGGCGGTGCGCAGATAAATGTCTTTTTCGAGATTGTCTTCGCTCGTTTTCCTGCCGTTTTCATCGAGCAGCGTGATGCGCACGGTCATCCACTCGCGGCCGGTGAACTGCTTCGGCGCCTGGATGTCGAACGAAGCGACGGGTCCGTCTGATGCGGCGGCATGCGTCGGCGCGGTGGGCGTGGCGATGGCCACGGAATCGGGCGCGATCGCTTCCGGCGTGATGACGGTCGGCGGAGTCACGGCGACCGGGGCCGGCGCGGGTGTGGGTGCGGCCACGACGACAGGTGTCGCGGAGCGCTGCGCGCGGGCAAGGCGCGCGTTCCTGCGTTCGTTTCTCACGGCAAGGATCTGCTCGCGGTTGCGCCTGGTGCTCGTCTTTGCGACGGTCGGCTTATCGCCGTTGACCGGCGCTCTACGGTTGGCCTGCACGAGGAGCATGGGGTGCTCGGTGTATTCGTCGAGACGCTCCTGATGGAATCCCTGGTTGATCGCCTGCACGGTCGTGAGCCCTGCGGCGCGCGCTTCGGAACCGGTGAACGGCCAGTACGGATGCCACGGCGCTTCGTCGCGATCGATCTGGAAGTGCAGGTGCGGCCCGGTCGCGAAGCCCGTCTGGCCCGAGAGACCGATCTGCTGGCCCTTCTCGACGATATCGCCTTCCTTCACGAGCTGCGCGCTCAAGTGGGCGTAGTTCGAGTGCAGGACGGTTGCGTTCTTCGGGCTATCCGGATCGGGCATGTGAGGGTGACGAATCGTGATGAAAAGTCCAAAACCACCCGCGTCTTCGCGCACCTGCGTGACGATGCCGTTCGCAATCGAGCGGATCGGCGTACCGACCGGCACGCGGATGTCGACGCCCGGGTGGCTGCCTGCCCCTTCGGCACCGGTGGCGTATGAGCCGCGGTCGCCGACGGAATAGACACCCGTCATGTCGAGACCCTTCATGGCGGCCGACTGGTCGTAGGCGGGCATTGGAATGAGCGCGTCGCTCGGCACTTGGCGGAAGGTGTGCTGCTCGCTATCGCCGCCGTACACGGTCCACTTATCGTAATCGGGCACGAGTGCAATCGGAGTGACGGTGCCGGTGTAGGTGATGAGCGAGTCGCTGGCATTGCCGACGACCGCTTTCCAGAATGCGTACCAACCGTGCTCGCCGGCCATGTTGCCGGTCACGAACGCTACGAGCGATAGCGCGGCCATGAAGAACGATGACTTCTGCTTGAGGTACGTCGCCGTCTGTCCCCTCTTCTCCTTCCGACGATGCAGCCCTTTCTTACGGAAGCCGGCCTTCTTGGCGGTGGTGATGCGTGTAAGATGCATGGTGTTTGTGTGTTGGACGTGTTGTAACTATTGTATCATAATACCACTTTTTCGTCAATGATCGA
>CAZZDD010000055.1:0-17822 GCA_964652185.1 uncultured Candidatus Peribacteria bacterium
CGCGTAGGCCCACTGGCTTTCGCTTCGCTCCGTCTTTGGGCGGCGCTCCGGCCGCTTGGCGCTTCATCCCTGGGGAGCCTCCGTGTTAAGAGTAATCCAGACCGAGTGCTCGCCGTTCTTCAGCCGTGAGCTTCGATAGGCCTGCTTTGCGGTCGGATTCGCGCTTGGCCGCGCTCTCGGCAGCCTGTCGCTCAGCAGCTTCGCGCCTCCTGTCGCGCTCTTGGTGTTCGTCCCACCATGCACGTAGACCGGGGACTGACTCGATTAGGGATGGCGGGTTGAGCGGGTGGCCAACGGCCTCTTCGTGGCGCTGGATTCTCCGGCACGTCGCACACAGTAGCGCGGTGACGATGTTCAACTCTTGGCGCGCCATGCGCGCTTCCTCTCCGGGCGTGTAGTATTCGCACGGCATCCTTCACCTCCCCAAGAAAAGCCCAGCGGCAAACGCCGCGATTAAAGCCACCAGTATCCACCTGCCGCGCACGGGCGGCGGTTCGTAAAGCACAATCACCCGCCGCTCTTGCGGCTGCCAGTCAAGACGGTTCGCTGATACCATGCTCGGTACTCCGTTGAAGTGAGGGGGCGGGGGTTAGTCGGAAACGTTGCCCCAGGAATCTTGTCGCGCGGCTTGCTCAACAGCGTCCGCGAAGCCTGCCATCAGGTGCGGCGCAATTTCGAGGATGGCTTTGTCGTTTGGATCGAACACCGTATACCACTCCGAATCGTCCTCACCAGGAATGAGCTGGCAGTAGCTGATTCGCGCTAGGTCGATCAAGAAAACCTCTGGGGCTTCACCGTCGTCGTCTGGGATCTCGAATCTAACGAAAACCTTCGCCATCGCGTCTTATCCTCTCCGCCCTACGGGCGCTGTGGGGGTGTTAGTCAATCGAATTCGCCGCAGCCAGGGCCAATCTCTCCGGTGTTGTGCGGCGCAACGAACTTCTGCCACGGCACGAATCCCTTGGGGCACCAGAATCCCCATTCACGCACCTTGGGGCCGGTGATGAACAACGTCCATACGTGCTGTCCATCGTTCACCACGAGGCGGTGGCGGTACTCTGGTCGGCGGAAGATTATCGAGCCGCGACCGTACACCTGCATTCCGCTCGAACTGATCTCGGTGTACTCGCCTGACAACAGCAGAGAAACGCTCCACCACGGATGATCGTGTAGCGCCCGATCCTCGTCGCTGCGCACGATCTTGTGGAGGTAGACGTTGAACCATCGGTTGCGCGGGATGATGTACCAGCGAAGCATGTACGGTCGGCCCGGCGAGCCGATGATGAAATCTGGCGGGCGCATCTAGTTCTCCCTTTCCTTTCTCGTTCCCCAAGACTGGGGCAGCGGGGGCTACTTGCCTTTCGGCCAAAATGCTTCCTTCAGGTCATTGATCGTAGCTGGGCCGCAGTTGCGAACTTCTTCCCACGGAACCTCCGTCATCAGCATTTCAGGCGGATAAAGTTTCGCTGCCCGCAGAACCGATTTCTTGGCACGAATCGTGAGCTTGTAGCGATTGGTCATCGCAACCGCCGCCACGTCGCCAAGACTCGGGATGCCGGATCGCTGACCGCTCAATTCACGTACCATCGAACGAAGCTCGCGCAACTCCGTCACCATGTTGTCATATGCAAACTTGCTGACTGTGACTGTTTCACTCATTGTCCAAACCTTCCTCACTTACGAACATCTGGGTACCTTTCGGACATGCCGCGACTACGGTTTCCACACCTTCAGTTCCCCGTTCTCCCCACTGCCGCCACGCGCTTCCGCGACCAGCTTAGCGCCAGCACTCTCGGCGGCTTGGATCGCCTGGTCGTTGTACACAATCGAGAGCTTGCCACTGCCGCGCACGTCCGCGTCGTACCACGCCTGCGAGATGCCCGGTACGATGTTCACCCGGTTGCGCTCAAGCACAAACGACGTTGCCCCGCTGCTGCTGTAGTAGTTGTTCGTGGCTAGCGCCGCAATGCGCGGGCAGCCCCACTTGGAGTTGTAAGGTTCTTTCAAGCCCACGAAGTCGCCCCGGCAATCCCTGAGCGTCGTTGTCCCCAAGCGGTTCAATACCGCCGTCAGTACCCCGCCGCTCTCGACGTTGCCGCCGGATGACTCACCGATGCTCTTGGAACCGTTCGCGTCACCAAGCAGCCTCACGCCGTCCAGAATCACCGTTTGCTGTGCGCCTGCCCCAGAGGCAGCCAAGGCGACTCCGAAGCGACAGAAGCGAAGCGTGCCACCTTCGATGGTCACTGTACGCGGGGCGTTGCGCCACCCGTAAATGCACCAGTCTGCGTGCGAGCCGTCGATGTCGCAGCCCTTGAACTGCAACACGCCTGGTCCAGTGTGTTCGGGATGGAAGCCGATCAGCCCGCCATCTTCGTTCACGTCCCAGCAGTCGCCGCCCAAGTGGAAGTTCTCGAAGCGTGCGAACTCGCGGACGGAAAAGCCGCAGGTTGAGCTTTCCTTCGTGCGGACGCCATCGACTACCGTGAAGTCGATCTTGCAGTGCGTGAGCCAGCGGGCGGGATTCTTGGGGTCGCTGACGTAGCGGGCGTTCGGCAGGTCCACGGTGTGCGTGTGTCCGAAGTCGGCGGTGCCAGCCGCGATGACGGTGTCTGGGCGCTTGTCGCGCACGAGGTCGAACACTTGGCGGATCTCTTGACCGGCTTCCACCGGGTCGGCTGAGAGCGCGAATGGTGGGCAGATGTTCTGGCCGTCGCGCTGGACGGTAATGCTCTGTGCGTGGGCGCTGCCGCAGAGCAGCAGCAGGATGATGAGGGGCTTCATGATTGCTCCGGTTTGGGCTTGGGAATTGGGATGTTCAGGCTCACCATGCGGCTGGATCGCCACAGTCGTTTCTTTCGGGCCGCGCTGCCTGCGCGATAGATTGCCTAGCCAGTGGCCGCATTCAGGGCACCGAAGCTCCGCCTTCCCCTTCTCTGGCTCCGGCTCGTCGGTGATCTCGTGCAGGATGTGCTCCTTGTTTCGCTCGTAGTCGCATGAGGCAGTACGTATGCAGTTCGCATGAGACGCGCACTCAAATTTCTCCCCCTTCTTCGGCAGTCTCGCCACGGCTTCGCGTCGGTAGCGCTTGCGGTCGATCGTGACGAACGTGTCGGCGGGCTCCGGCTTCGCTAAGGGCGCGGAGGGGGCGGCAGATTCGAGATGCTTAGCCAGTTCACGAACCCGTGCGCAGCAATCGCACACGCAGTCGGATGCAATATCCCAAAGCTCCGCCTCCAGCTCCCGTATGCGGGCGTGCTCAGGGGACTGGCCTTGCAGGTACGCCAACACGGCCTGCGCGGTCGACTCTTGCTCGAATCCCGCGATGCGACTCCACTCGCGCCAGCCGTTGTATCGCCCGGTACACTGCTCGATTTGCCACGGTGACGACGATGACTGGATGTGCACCAAGCGGTACCGCTCCCCTTCCTCGGCAGGCGGGGCGGGGGCGGGCTCAACATCGCACCGCATCACGTACCGCTCATGCGTCCCGGCTGCAATCTTCTCGAACTCGGCTGCCATGTTCGCGTGGCGCGCACGCTCGGTCGCTAGTTGCTTTGTAGCCGCCTGCACGGAATCCGCGAACATCGCTGCCAGCACGTCAAAACCGTAGCTAGTCAGGTCGCCCGTCTTGTCTGTTTCTAAGCCGCACTTGCGCATCATCCGCACAAGGTAGTCGTACTGCTCGACGCGGCGTTTCTCGGCGGACTCGGCACGCTGCCGGTTGTCGTCAATCTCCGCCTGTAATCGGTCACGAATAACACCAATCTCGTCGTCCAATGCGTCCATGACCGCACTCACTAACTCCGTGTCGCCGTACTCTTGGGCGTGACGAATCATCTCGACGACTGCTGCCATCACCAGCCTGTTCGATGCGCATTCCTTCTCGCTCATGGCTCACCTATCGGAGTGGGAGGGGATTGGTTTTCATGTTTCGTTCTCCTGCTCGTCCTTTCCTGATTGATGGGGAGTGGGTTACGCCTTGAGATGCTTTCCACAGAATGGGCAGTGCGACATGATCACAGTCGGCAGCGGCTTGCGCTTCGATGGGTCCACCTTGAACAACGGAACGGCCATCGAGAATCCGCGATCTTCGCCAGTTGGCATTCCATACGGCGGCTTCAGGTCTAAAGCCGCATTGTGGTCGGCAAGCTTCTCGTTCATCTTGTCGAAACACTCACACCACGCCTTAGCCGGCGATGCCTTCTTCTTCGTTGCAGTAGCCATGCACTCACTCCTTGTCTGTTAGGGGGCAGAGGGTTTCAATCTTCACTTCGACGCGCGCCGGTTCGCCGTAGCTCTTGAACAAGTGCTCTTGCACGATCTGCGAATCGTCTCGGTACACGATGCCGGTCATGGCGTCCTCGACAGCGCGAGCCAGCTTCAGAACGTCGGGCTTCTTTGTGACGAATGCCGGTGCTGTCGACTTCAATTCGCCCTTACTGTTGTAGTGCGACTTCGGACGCGGGAAGTAAAATCGGAAGCTGGCGATTATCGCGCCTTCGAGCAGCGGGCGCTCCCACGGGTCCAGCCCTCGGTCATCCGCAGCCATCACGGCAGCACTCACAACCGCCTGCCACGGCTTCGTAGCCTTGCACGCATCGACCACCGAGGCACCGACCGACCCATTAGCGCGCTTGAACGCAAACGCCGTCTTAGAGCCTGCTGGCTTCGCAATCCCGTAGGCTGTGAATTCGATCTTCATCGCATCCCTCGATCTGAAACTGCGTAGTCCTTTATCACTGCCCCACGTTCAAATGATCCGCGAGTATGGTCTGGCCTCCAGAATTGGCCGACGTACTTTCCGAACAATGGATTTTCTTCGGTGTACTTTGCAAAGTGACCACGGCAAATGTGCAGCGCTTTTTTTATTCCAGTCTCGTCGCTGTTGCCTTCTGTCCTGAGCACAGTTCGCATGGTTCCGATGTCAAGCACGTGGTATCGAATCTCTGGGGCCTTTGTGCGACGCAGCCACTTCGCAGTTGGCCCAAGTTCATCGGTAGCGTCCACGCGACGAACGTTCTTGCAGTGGATGAAAGACAATGCTAACGCTGCTACGTGCCACGTAGACCACAGATCCTCTAGCGACTGTTTGCTTGCGTAGTTATGTGCACCAGGACCATAGAGAATTCGACGAATGCACGATCCATCTGGCTTCGTAAACTGGAAAAGTCTGACCCCCATCCAAAGCATTGCCCCATCATGGTCATACGAACACACCCACGGAGACATGCAAACGATCCATCGCGACTGTGAAATCCATTCATTAATGCAGTCCATGTCGAGACCGACGGGGATTTTCTCTCTAGCCCCGAACAGCACCTGTCTCCAAAGGTCCAAGCGATTTAGGCTTTCCTTCGTCACGTCCAACGCAACGCACACTAAAGCCTGTTGTCCGCGAAATATCTCGCCGCTATCCTTTTGTACTCCGTTCCATTCCTGTGGCGCATTCCATTCGAGCGTAAATGCCTTGAATGGTGGTGCGACGTTTGGGAAGTCACTGTCATGCCAGATTTCTTTCTCGGACTCCGCATAGAACTCCGCTACAGAGTCGCAGCAAAACACTGGCGCGTTGCGAACGATATGCTGATCCGCAGCGATCCACGCTCGCACGGTATCGCCTGAGCCATCAGCCATTCGCGGTGCTACGCGGGCATTGTTTTCTGGATTCAGCATTACCATTCTGTGCGCCATGCGCAGGTAATTCTTCATCGCATCCCTCACGATTGGTTGAACGCATCGAACGCATCGACGTAGTTGCCCCGGTCCCTTGCCGCTGCCGGGCTCTGCTTGTGCCCGTAGAACTCATCCAGGAACGCACTCACCGCCGCCTTGCCTTCAGCGCTGCGCGGCGGGTAGTCCTGCTGAATCTCCAGGCACCGCTGGTACGCTTCCGCCATGCTCGGGTCGCCCTTGATGATGCCAGGTCCGCCCGTGCGTACCGTGTGCTTCTTCCACTCGGGTTCGACCGGGTGGCGCTCGGCACAGAGACGGCGCACGTGGCGCGGAGCTTGCGACCAATCGGGATAGCCCTTCTCGGTTCCAGGGATCGCTTGCAGCACGCCGTCAAACATGCCGATGGTCACGGCTAGCGCGTCGGCAATGTCGCACTTCTCCAGCACGCCGAACCAAAGCCCGAGAGCATCCACGCCCCCCTTGCCGTCTTTGCAGACGTGATCCTTGGCAGCCGGGAAGGCGGTTGCGAAGTGCGTCCACCAGCGGTTGAACTCTGAGCGGGTCATCGGGTTTACTCCGGGAGCTGGGGGATGGGCTGGTGTTGCTTGTTCGCGCCGTGCTTCGTCTCTGGCCAGACTGGCGCGCCCCAGCCTTGCGTAATCGCTTCGTCTAAGAGCGCCGCCGCCTTCTCGGGTCCGTAGGTCGCCAGCTTCGTGAGCTGTCGCGTGAGCGTGTCCTGCGATGCCTTGCCGCTGGTCCGGTTCACGACGTACCGCAGCCAGACGTTCCACGAATCGGTGAAGGCGGGTGTCTCAAGCGACCGCGGGAGCGGAATCAGGAACGGGATTTTGAACTCACTGGGATCGTTTGTGGTTAGGTCTAGGTCTGGTCTAGGTCTGGTCTGGTCTGGTCTAGACTGAGTTTGAGTGCCCTCTGGGGCACTGATTGGTGCCCCATTGGTGCCCTCGCTGGCACCAGGACCGGGAAAGCGGTACTTCGGATTCTTGTCCTTTCGAACGGTCTTAAATGCATTGACTAATTGGATATAACGCGAGCCTCCTGAGGTGTATCGCTCGATCAATCCGACTGCCTCAAGCTCGCAGATTCGGTCCTCAATCTTCTTGACTGTGAGCTGACCTTCAGCCATCCGAGACGTGAACAGCTTCGCCAAAACGAATTTTGGGTCGCCGTAGTACCGTCCCGCGTCGTCGCTTTGGGCAATCAGGCGCACGAAAAGCACCTCTGCCCCCTCGCTGACAGCGTTAATTTTGTCGCTGTCGGGGTAACTTTTCAGCAGCGGGTTGTATTGAGCTTCGAGCCGTGCCATCCGTGCATCCCTGTTGCGTTAGTCCGTGGGGAGGTCAGAACAGAACCTCTTGCCGTAGGCGCTCTGCGCCAGCCTCGCAGTACCTTTCCTCTCGCTCAATACACACGCATCTCTTGCCGAGGTCTTTGGCGGCTCGGGCTGTCGTGCAACTGCCCGCGAAGGCGTCTAGGATCGTCTCTACGTCGTCGGGCGCTTGGCTGATGCACCACTTCATCAAGGCAAGCGGCTTTTGCGTAGGATGCACGCGGTGCTCTTTGTCGGCACCCATGTTTTCTTGCAGCATCCCGTGCCACTTCCAGCGAAATTTACGAACCGCCTTCCGTATATTGGTCCACGCTAGTTCACAATCGGCGTAGTCGTTTTCGCCGTTGTCTTTGTCCCAAACTAGGACGCACGAGGCTGGTGGAAGTGCAAAGTAGTTTCCGCCCCATATCACATGCCACCGAGAAAACTCAAGAAGCATCTGGATGGTCCAAGGTGACGGCGGTGCAGCGTCCCAGTCGTTCTGTCCATAATCCCGGCTTTCGACCAATGCTCGACCGTGCCGCTTGTTTGCTCGCGCTTGTTGCCCAGTGCCTGCGTTGATCCCATACGGAGGGTCCGTCAACAGCAGGTCGAACGTCTGCTGCAACTGGGGCACGATGACGCGGCAATCCCCGTGGTAAATTTCAATTCCAGCGTGCGAGTAATATGGCTTCATTCCACCACCCCCATCTCCGCCATCCTGACAACTGGCACCTCGTAGGGCGTCTGTTTGTGCTTGGGTTCCTTGCGGAGCTGCGCGGCGCGGCGGTAGACTTCCGCCGTCAGCTCGGCGTCGTGCGCCTGGGTGAAGAACAAGTGGAACTGGCCCGACCACAGCAGCAGGCGCTCGAACTCCAGGTCGGGCATCTGCGATTGGTCGAACTGCATCCCGGCGCAGTAGGCGTCGGTCGGCTTGTGGTTGTACTTGCGCTTGTAGCGCTTCCAGCGTGGCCTGACTCATGCCCACCTCCTCAACACGCAGCACACCACCAGAACCACTGCCAGCGCAAGCCCGCTAGGTTCGGGCGTGATGCTCAGTGGCACCCCAGCGACCTCCAGCCGTTCCGCTCGCACCTTGGCATTTTCCGGCCAGTTCCAAGGCGTCTGATGCTCGCTGATAGCTAGCCGGAAATCATCCACCACCACCGAGCCAACGTCCTCCAGGTCGATGTGATAGTTCACGATCCCTGCAAAGAACTCATGCCGGTAGCCAAGCGATAGCTCGGTCCCTTGCGGAGTGGCCGATACGCCCCAGCCGTTGACGTAAGACGACGACGCCCAGCGTGCCGCGTTGCGATTGAGGCTGAACGAAACGGTGTCAGGAAGTTCGCTGGTCGTGTGGACTGCTTGTTCGCGTGCAAAGCCGCCCGAGACTTTCCGGGTTTCGATGCCGTACCAGTCGGCCGTGTACTTCACCAAGCTGATTTGCAGGTAGTTGTACGGGTCGCTGCCGGCGTAGATGCCGACGCGCTGACTGGCGACAAGTTCCAGGTTCGAGAACGTCGCGGTCACTTCGATGTTCGTTGCGCCAGGCCAGCCCGAGAAGGGGATAGCGCCGGCGTCAAACGGTAGTGCGGTCATCCTTGCTCGGCGCGTCCTTCGCGCCCTCCGTTAAGACCCCAGGGGAGTCAGTCCTTGAACACTTCCGCGATCCGCGTTTCAGCAAATCCGTCGATCTTGCCATACGCCAGCCGAAACAGCTTGCGGCTAGTCGCCTCGCATTTCTTGATCGCCGCTAGCCTCTTTCGCTGATTGGCTGGATCTCCACCAGCCAGCGTGCGCTTTTCAATTGCATCCCGAAGGTCGCACAGCAGCTCAATAAAAATGTCGTCGTATTCCATCGCTTCACCCTTAGTCCAATGAATCAAACGGGAACATGCTGCCCCGTGCCCTTATGATGTGAACCCAGCTCACAAACCGATTGTGCTTCCACAGTGCCCGCAACACGTCCGGCATCCTGTCCGTCGCGTGCTGCACTTCCGCATGACACGACCAGCAGCACATGCAGATGTTCCCCAGCGCGTCGTACTTGCTCACGACGTGGTGAGCGGTGAGTATCTTCTGCTCCCCGCACAGCCAGCACGTTCCGAAGGTTTCTTCGTTCCGCGTGTTCACGTCGAGATATGCTTCACCCGCCTGTCGGTGCATGAACTGACACACGGACGGATCCGGGTAGAACTTCATCGGGTAGCGGTTGGGCCAGTGCGAGACCGCCATCCCCTGGAACCACTTTTGGGCATCGACGAAAGGCACGCCGAACGCATCGCAGAACAGCGCCGATGTGGTGGCCTTGGTTCGTCGCTTCTGGCTGACCTTGTTCATCCGTGACCTCTTGAGCGGCTTCGTGCTGCGGGCTAAGGGCGTGTGGCGGGTGAGGGGGGAACGCTTCATGCTTTTTCAAAACTCCCCCGCGCCCCTGGGGCATTAACCGTGCGGGTTTAGCCAACAGGGGACGCGGAGGTTCAGGAGGCTAAAAAGGCTGTTCCTCGTCGGCATTCGCGGCTGCCGCCTCTTGCATCGCTCGATTCAAATCGGAATCGGGCTGCGCTTCCGGCTTGCCGCCAGACTTAAACGCCTTGCCGAACAACGCATCGAGCTTCCGCAGTTCGCTCTTGTCAACCGGCTTCGACTCACGCGGCGCTCGGGGCGTGTTGATGCTCCACCGCTCGCGGGACTCCCCTTCGTAGTCTTCGTGCTTGCAGTACAGTTCCACCTCAACGCCGGTGAAGTCGCAGTAGCCGTCAGTGTCCGGGTCCAGATACTTCAGGCTCGACTTATTGAACCCCAGCGTCTTGAGTGCTTCGGCGCTGATTTCCATCGCCTTCTGGCTCTTGCTGAAGTAGATGTAGACCGTGCGTTCGTAAATCGACTGCACGCCGCACGAGGCCCCGAACTGGTCTAAGGCGTCGATGATCTGGAACGTGACCGCGAACTGCGGCGTTCCCTTCTGTGCCGATGCGCCAAGCTCTTGACGCACGACGCGGCCGACGTAGCGACCGACCGGGTAGTATGCTCCTCGACCCATCACTCACCGTCCTTTCCGTTCGCGGTCTTGAGTTGTGCCATCATGGCGGTTGCCAGGTTCGTCCACGCCGCCTTGCCGCTCTCGCCCATCTCGATTTCAGCCGGCAAGCCGAAACGATTTTTCGCATCGTAGGCGGGGTGGTACTCGGTGAGCATCAAGCGATCTTGACCGCCTGACGCCTTGCCCTTGTCGTCAACCACCGTGACGTACTGCATGAACCCCACGAGGTCCGCCCACTTGTGCGTGAGCTGCCACGTCGATTGATGCACGTCGGGGATGTAGCGGTCGTAGTCATCTCCCTCGGGATTCTTGAAGTTCTTGACGCTGCTGTGCGCCAGGATGATGACCTGCATCCCCTTGTCGCGCACACGGTCCAAGGCGTTCAGCAGAATCCGCCAGTCCGCCAGGGCCACTTGATAGCCCTTGTGGTAGCTGGCGAATCCCTTGTCGCCCCACTCGCCGCGAAAGTCGCGGATGCAAACTTCCTCATGGCACAGCCGCTCGAAGCCGCCCATCGCATCCATCACCAGCGTTTTGTGAGAATGCTCATCGGTAGCCAGGCTGTCGATCGCACCTAGTACGTCGGCCCAGTTGTAGGCCGTGATCTGCGGAATCGTCGCCGGCACCCGCCCGTAGTTTTTCAGGGTCGTGATGCCGTCCTCCGATGGGTCCGTCAGGAACACCGGGTCTTTGGCGTAAGCCGCCATCGACGTTTTGCCGATGCCTGGTACTCCGTACAGGATCGCCGCCATCGGACGACGTTCGACCTGCGTTTTAATTTCGGCCAAGTAGTTGCGCCGAGGGCTGCCCGATCCCGTTGACCGGGGAGCTGGTCTCGCTGTCGTTGACATTGCCAGTTTCCTTCACAAGAAAAGTTAGCCACCATGCCTCTAGTCCTACATGCAGCAACGTGCCGCTGTAGAGAGCTTCCCGCTCCTCATCGTCGTGTCGCTCAATACCCAACTCATACTGAAACCAGTGGCGAACACGGCACGTCTGGAACGTGCGAATCCGCGAGTTCGTCAAGGCTTCCATGTCGCCATGCTCGTTCAGCTCGGGATGCTGAATCGCCTTGCGTTTCCACTTGTCGCTATCCGGCGTGTCGTGGCCCGAGCAAATGCCCAGGAACTGGCACGGGCTGCCGTAGGTCATGCAAGCGCCCGAGTTCTTCGGCAGTCGCTTGACCTTGCGGGCCGCCAGAATGTCTTGCGAGTGCTGCCACAAATCCTCGGCGTACTCCAGCATGTCCGCGTCCATGCGTGGCACCGTCCGCCGCTGGAAATACCAATCGGGCCGCTCCTCGATGCAATCGCGTGTCAAGCGGGCTTCATACATCTCGACCGTTTCGCGTTCCTCGGTCTGGAGTGCCATCAGCGTTTCGTGCGACAACCGCACGCCACAATAACGCTGGTCGGCCACAGCGGATGCCCGCTCCGCTTTGGTGAGTTTCTTCGGGCTGATGGTCGGCCTGCGGATGGCATCCCAGATTGCACCGTCAGGACGTTCGCCGCGAACCCACTTCAGCAGCATGTATTGATTGATCTGCCCTTCGACCACAAGCTGACGCCAGAACGGCGATTCAGGATCGGTAACGTCCAGCGAAGTAAACTTGTGATCCATGATGTACCGCCGCCCATATTGCTCGACGTACACGTCCAGCTTGCCAGCCATCTGAAACGTGCGGCTCTTGGCACCAGTCGCCGGATTCCACAGCGGTTCGGAGATGACTTCCTCGACTGCCAGCACTTCGTAACCGGCGTCATGCCAGCGATGGTCATAGCCACGGAGCATGGCCCGACACTTGGCGCGAATCAGCAAGTCGCGTTCGCTTCCGTCGCCGGGGTAGGCGTCGATCGCCTCAATCGCTCTGGCAAGTGCTTCGCTCATCGCTTCCCCCTCGCCGCACAGCGGACGCACGGCTTCCATGTGGTGACAAACTTCACGCCAGCCGCCTCACAGCCCTTGCATCGGTACGGCTCAACCTCGAACGGCGCGAACACCTCGGACACATCGCGTGCGCCGGCTTTGATTCGTTCCACGGTCTTGCGGTGAATGTTCAGTCGCTTGGCGGTTTCTCGCTGCGTTGCGCCACCGGAAAGCATCGCCAGAACCCGGTCTCGGTACTTCACCGTGTCGGGAACTATGTCGCCGTATCCGCCGCGGTGCTTTCGCAATCGGCAGGCAGATGAACAGTACAGCCGCGCGGCACTGGTCGTCGTGTAGGTTGCGCCGCAGACGCAACAATCGCGGGTTAGGGTGGGGTAGCTCATACGCTGTCTCCCCGCTGGAGAGCGGCAACCACGCCGATCTGAATCTGTCGCAGGTTGTCGAAGTCCGATTGCGTCTTGGCGGCGAACGGGTCGATTCTGTCGCGGATGGTTTCCAGCAATCGCCGCAGCTCATCCCGTTCCTTGGTGACGGCGGCAATTTGCTTTTGCATGGCGATGATGACATCGACTTTCAAGCTGCTCATGGCTTCACTCCGCGTAGCTCAACTGGTCCTGCCAATCCTTCAAACAGTGCGCACCGATCTCGTGCCATAGCCCATAGTCGTTGCCACGCGACCGATCCAGCTCACGCTGAAGCCACGCCAGAACTTCACGGCGATACTCAGCGTCCAGCACGATCGACGCGCCCCACTTGCCACACCAGGCGGTCGCGCCGTCGATGCCGTCGATGCGCAGGTCATCGACTTGGTTGTCCGTGCCGCGTACTGGCTGGTAGCTGACGATGAGCGACCAGGAGGTGTACGGGTAATCGCTGTCGAGGTCTGGCTGGTAGATGAAACTGGCGTCGGCTTGCATGATCCCTCCCTTAATTCCCCGGCCAGCTAAACACGTCCGCCTGTCTTGCGAGATGTTGACTTCCTGCTTCCGAGCCACGCCTTAATCGCTTTAACGTGCGTTTCACTGAACACACGTCGCCCGCACCAGTCCCGCGCCGCCTCCGGAAGCGTCCCTCTCTCTTGCGCCGTGCGGATGCTTGCTGGGCTCACAAAGAACCCGTCTTTCAGAAGCCGCTTTCGTAAATCAGCCATCATCATGTCAATGCCCTCCTTTTGTTTAATTCCCCGGCCAGCCGCCCCGATGCTAGGAACACCGGAGCGGCCTTAGCCGGGAACCGCCAGCAACAAGCCAGCGGCGTCGTAAGAACTCTCACTTGTTCACGTATCGCGCTTCTGGGTTATTCACCACGTAGCCCAAATTCGCCATCGCGCGGTTCCAGATGCGAGCCAGGAGCTTGCGGCTATTCTTTGGGTTGTCATTGACCGACGGCGGCGACCGATATTCAGCGGCCTCGTCAGCGCCCGCTGCGCCGAACTCCTCAGCCACCGCGCAAATCTCGTCAATCACCTTGATTTCTCGGTTGGAGTCGTAAGCCATTTCGTTAAATGCCGCTTCGACCCATCCGACGAGGCAATGCCGTGCGCCTCGCGTCTCTGCACCGCGACAGAAATTGTCTGGTTCCAGAACCGGCACAGTCTCAGGCCATTTCGCTACCACGTCTCATCCTCCTTTTAAGGTGCCACTCACACGCCGCTCGAATCCGCATCTGGAACAGCCGGTCGGCGGTCGGTGAGAACTTAAACTTGCCTAGCGCTTCCAGGGCCAGCAGCTCTAGTTCGTCGGAGTTGAGCTGGCCGGGAACTAGCGTGCCTTCGCCTTGTGGTGCGAGCCCTCGTCGTGATTCGCGCCGCGCTTTCGATGCCCGCACGCCTTGCATCTCGGGACCACTGCGTCTTGAGGCTTGTACGTGTTTCGATAATCCATCTTGCGGAACTTCTCGGTCCAGTTCATCGCTCCATCTCCATGTAACGGCGGGTCGCTCCCAGCTCCCCGCGTTTGTTGTCGCATCGTTCGCATCCAAGCTCCTCACAGCCGACATCCCTTGGCTGCTCCGCGTCGTTGCGGTCCCTTCGTGACTAAGCCGCCTCCTGTTCCGTGAACCGCGAGATGCGAATCGACTTCGGGGCGCGAACGACTAGCTTCACAACTCGCCCCTTGACCACCCGCACCACAACCTCGATTGCCCCTTCGTCGTCCCCGATGCGAATCCCTTCACAAGCCGTCCGTGATAAGCTCAAACTGCCGCGTTCCATCGCGTCGTCCTCCGTGTTAGGTAAAAGAACATTTGCCTGCCCGGCCGATCCTTGCCGCGCCTTGTCGCGCCGAGCCGTGCGATTCCCGACTCACGCCCTTCGTTCCTTTGGTACTTCGATGCCGGTCGCTTCCGACACCTTTCGCACAACCTGCGTCATTTTGTAGCGGGCCATCCAGCCAGCCAGTTCACGCTTCGCGGTAGCTTCAAGCTCCGCCAATAGATCGCTGCTGGTGATGACCTGATCCATCGCCCGGTATCCGCCTTCCTTGCGGTCGGACATGAGCGACACGAACACCGGCACGCGCTTGCCGTTGAAGTCGTCTGCGTTCTCAATCGTGAACCGATTGATGAGCATTCGAGCCTGATGCAAGCGGTGGGCATGAGCAGCACTTGCGTCATCCCAGTCGAAGTCATCGTGCAGGGGATGCTCAGGATCGCTGGCGGCTTCTACTACAGCCTCGGGCCGCAGTAGTTTTTCAGGGTCCGCCCGCTGGATTTTTTTGAGGGCTCGAAGCCGCTCTTTCGTCTTTGACTTCTTGGGTAGTGCAACTGTTGCCATCGTTCGTTACTCCGTTGTTTGATGCCTGCCGTGCCGTGCCAAACCAGGCCATACCGCACCACGCCCAACAAGGCCTTGCCTGCCAAACCATGCCATGCCAATCCCCACCGCACCGGACCAAGCCCCGCCCCGCCTGCCATGCCGAACCGGGCTCATCCAAGCCCAGCCTAGGCAAGCCGGATCCTACTCATTCACAACTTCAAACAATCCGTACCCCAACCCCGTCGAGTTCTTGGAGTCCGGCCGACCTTCACCGATGCCGACTTGCATCCCGGCGCGAGCGACAAGGTTCATCGCGTCCTCTGCCGAGAACTGCTCGGAGTCAAAGCGGATCGTGATGTCGGAATACCACTCCTCCCACACCGGACGAACACGCAAGTCAGCCACGCCGGTCTGATTGCGAACCGGCATGATGGTTTTCTTGGGCTTGCCGTGGATGCGAACCAGCGGGGTTGCGTCCACCACGTCGTACCCGTCAGCCTCGACGAAAATCGAGAGCTTGGCGTGCGTCATCTTGAACCCGACCACGCGGCAGGCCGAGATACAAGCCGACCGCAGAGCCGATGCCGGGAAGCCTGCTGTGCCGTCCGGCATCCGGTGGAACGCCTGCTTGTAGTCGTCCTCGAAGTCGCGGGCTTCCTTCTTCTTCTTGCTGTTCCCCTGGCTACCGGCTTCGTGCTTGGAAATCATTTGATTGATCGCCTTCTCGGTGAACCGCAGTTGCATCAGCGGAGCGGTGCCCTTGATCCGCAGTTTGAGCCGAACGAACTTCGGCGGCGGAATCGTGAGCGCCTTCTTGTTTTCAGCCGGGGCATCCGCGTGCCCGTTCTCGCTCGGCAACAAATCGCTCAAGCGGTGCTTGCCGTTCGACGCTGCTTTGGTCTTTGTCTTAGCCATAACTTTCCATCTCCTGAAATTGAGTAACTACAAAACCACTCCGCCTGAACCACCGGCCGCCGCTTTCGCTAAACGACCGATGGCTTCAGGAGTAAACAAATCAATGCCTGCCTAACCGAGCCGTACCATCCGCTGCCGCGCCAGACCCTGCCGGACCATGACAAGCCGAGCCTGCCATACCGCACCGTGCCAAACCTGTCCCACCGGACCGGACCACGCCGTGACTTGCCGATCCGCGTCCTGCCAGGCCATGCCTAACCGCTCCTGCCGTGTCGATCCAATCCTTGCCATGCCGGTCGCGCCGTTACGGAACGAGCCGCGCCTGCCAAACCCAACCATGCCAGTCCGATCCGCGACATGCGAAACCTAGTAATGCCTTGCCTATTTCGCTTTCCACAGATCTGGCTCGCCTTGTCGGTAGTGCTGCCTCTAGTTCCAAGTCAGTAACCGGCCCGATGCGCTTGATGGTGCTGAGAACTTCCGCTTGCAAGTCGCGGAGCTTCGGCTGTACGTCCGCCCAATAGACTTCGAGACTGGTTTGCCGCTGCATGGCATTGCTCCTAGTCACCCTTCCCGGCTGCGCCCCGCTAATGAAAGGCGCAACCGGGCATGGGCGAACCAACCAACCTTCCATCCAACCGCCCGCCCCTTCTCTGTGACGAACTGTGGACGCTATGCGCCGGAACGGGCGCGCTAAATCCGTTTGCGAAGAATCCAAGTAACGCAACTAGCTGTGCGTCCGGTCAGGCGAGAGCGCCCAAGAGAACGCGAAACTTTAGGAGTGCCCTATCCGGTTGCGAGCCCGGTTACGCTTGTAGGGCAGGTGTTACTTCGGACAATCTTAATCGCGTGCTGAACAATTGCAAGCCCGATTTCACAAGTTTTCCAAAGTAAGTTGTAAAGCCAATCCCGCTAGCGGTTTTTGAATGCCGGGTTGCCCGGCTCGCGGGGGATTTTCTTGAAGGCGTCCAGCGCCTTTTTGTGAATCAGCCAGTCGCGGCCAATCTTCATCGCTTCCAGCTTCCCGAGCCGGCAGTAGCGGCACACAAGACTCTCGCTCAGGTCGAGATAGTCTGCCGCTTCGCCGCTGGTGTAGAAGGTGCCGTTCGTCATTGTGGTTGCCATTGCCATGCTCCTATATTACGTTACCCTGAACAATTGAGCAAGTAAAACGCGGGGCGGTGCTCCTAGGTGTTCGCGTTAGAAAACTACCTTGGGGGCCTTACGGCTGCCCCACACCGTCCCGCGTATTTCTGCAATCTGCTTGCATCCCGCCAGCCGCGAGGCTAGCGTTGCCAATGCTCGGGAGAGGACTTGAACCTCCACGCCCTTGCGGGCACCAGCTCCTGAGGCTGGCGTGTCTGCCAATTCCACCACCCGAGCGACTACGTAAACTCTAACGCCGATTCTCTCCTGAGTAGGCTAAGGGAATGGCCGCCTGCAGGGACTGCGTAGAGGGTACGCACTGGACCCGCGCGGTCGTTTCGGACGCTCCGAACGCCGCGCGTAGGACCGCTTCGGACAAGCGGATTTTCAATGGACTCGGCCCAACGGTAGGGCATAGTTGCGGTACGCCGTTCGGCGTCTCGTAACTTTCCCTACGTGCAGGTAGGAGATTCCAATGATTTCCCTTCCGTCTCTGCGCGACTACGCGCACACCTACGCCGTCGCCCGTGGCCTCGCACCATCTTCCGTCAAGGCCCACCGCTGGGCGATTAACAGCTTGGCCAAGTACCTCGGTCGCGAACCGGATCGAAGCGACCTCGCACGCGACACGGTGAATGCCTGGTTGTTCGCCGAACTCTCGCGCGGGCTCGATCCGATCACCGTCCACTTCGAGCGGCGGGCGTTGCTCACGCTTTGGCGTGATGCCTTCGAGGAAGGCTGGTGCGATGTCGGGCCAGCTCGCATCCGCAAGATCAAGGTTCCGCAGCGCGTGCCGAACGCCTGGACCTTGGAGCAGATCCGCCAGCTCTTGGCGACCATCGACGGCTTGCGGGGACGGCTCAAACGCCAGCCGCAAGTCTCACGCTGTTTGTTCTGGCGGTCTTACGTCTTGGTCGGCTACTACACCGGCTTGCGGCTCGGCGACTTGCTCAAGCTGCGGTTCGACCAGATCGACGCCGACGGTTCGCTGACCGTGATTCAGTCCAAGACCGGCACCGCCGTCCGCTGCTGTCTGGAGTACGAAGCACTGTCCGCCATCGAGGGCA
>CAZZDD010000056.1:0-4914 GCA_964652185.1 uncultured Candidatus Peribacteria bacterium
AAGAAAACAGAGACGAACTATTCCCATCCGAACCCTCCGCGAAGGACTGGGAGGGGAATAGTGTGCGACGATGCGAAAGATCCCTGCGTGAGGCAGGTCGAGGAGTGTATCGGCTGTAAGCGACGTGTCAAAGATAGTTGTCAGTCTATTTCTGTGCCTGAGAGACGGGGTTCGGCGTGCCATTGCTGTAGTCGATTATCGCTTTGATGCCGCCGCACGTCGTGGCCAGAATGAGAGTGACAACGAGCGCGTCGCGCATGCTGAATTGGTCCGAACGAGGCACTGCCAGTAGTTGTTCCCGAAGCCGCGATTCCTGATAGAAGCCGTCCGGGACGGGTGTGAGAAGAGACATTGGTCGGGGATGCTACCGCTTCTTTTTTAGAACGCCAAACTCCCGTCCGATTCGATAAACCGCATTTCGACATCGAGCGGTTCGGTGATCGTCGAGCGCACTTTCTCTACGACCGTCTTCGCATCTTCGTACGTGGCGTCGCCAATATTCAGCAGGAAGTTCGCGTGCTTCTCCGCGATCTGCACGCCGCCCGATTGGTGGCCGCGCAGGCCCGCCGCGTCGATGAGTTTCCACGCAGGCGTGTCGCCCACGGCTTTGAAGCACGAGCCCGCGGTTTTGACGTGCGGTTGCGTATCGATCCTCACCTGCAGCAGGCGTTGCACCTCGGCTTGGATCGCCGCCGGCTCGCCCGATGGGACCGTGAGCACGACTTCCCAAATGATCGGCATGATGAGCCATTTATCCATTTGCTTCGTCCAGCGCTTGAACGCGCTTTCGCGGTAGCCGAAGCCGCATTCTTCTTTCGTGAACACTTTCCATTCACCGCCCATGTAGGCCGTCACGTTCACGACGTATGAATCGAGCCACGTGCCCTTCGGTCCCTGGCCAGCGTTGCCGAAAATCGCGCCGCCGACGGTGCCGGGGATGCCCGTGAGCGGGGAGAGGTCGAGCCCCTGCTTGGCGAGGTCGTTCACCAGCATCGCCAGGTTCGCGCCCGCGCCGACGGTGACGGTATTTCCTTCGATCAAGCAGCCGGTGTTGCCGATGCGCGCGACGAACGCTTCCGTGATGCCGTCGTTGAACACGGTGTTGCTGCCGCTGCCGAGGAGGATGAGCGGGAGATTTTTTTCGCTGCAAATGCCCACGGCTTCTTCCACGTCCTCGCGCGTTTCCATCACCCCGAAGAGGCGCGCCTTGCCCCCGATGCGCATGGTGGTTTTGCCGCCGACACTCGCCAACTCTTGGATCTCCATTACTTTCCGAGGAATCGCGCGATATTCTCCACCGAGTCGGTCAGCTTGTCGCTTTTGGGCATGCGCTGGACGTACATAAGGAGCGCGCCGAGCAACGCCACGCCGCCGATGCAGCCGACGATGATCGCGTGCTCTTTCCATGTGAGCGGGAAGTTGCTGAGGAGCAGCACGAGCTGCACGGCGCTGAAGCCCGCGACGCCGAGGATGGCCCCGAGCCCGAGTGATACGAGCACGAGGTGGCCGCGGTTCTCCTGGCTGTCTTGCGGGGCCGAAGCGAGGCGCGTGAGGAGGTCGCTGCTCACGACGACGGGATTCTTCCCATGGTCTTTGAAGAGCGTTTGCACTTTGCGCTGTAGGATGAGCGTGACGAACGACTGGAACGGCACGGCCGTCCTGCCTTCGATCACCGCTTTGCCCGATTCGGGCTTGAAGCTTACTTCCAGTTCTTCGGATTCGTCATGGTCGGTCATGGTGGGGAGTGTAGCAGGTCAGCGTGCCGGCGACGACGCCTCCCAGAGCACCTCGAACCACGCGCGGAAAGCGTCCGCCACGTTGCCGCTCTGGATGCGGATGATCGTGCCTTGATCGTCGTAGGCGAAGAGGGCGACGGTATCGCCGAAGACGATCGTATCGGTCGAGAATGCCGTGCCGTCGGGCAGGAGGCGCACCGCGTAGTCTTCGTGTTGCGACACTTCGGCCATGTAGCGATCTGCCGCATCGCCGCGCACGAGGAGGTCTTTGCCCCGCAGGTGCACGTTTTTCCCGAAGAGCATCGTGACGACGTTCCCGCCGAAGGCGTCGTACATCGTCGCAGGATTGAAGAGGCCGCAGATCTCGCTCTTCAAGGCATCGAGGTAGAGCTGGCGCATGCCCGATTTTCCCGTGAGCGTCGTGACGCGCGGCGTGCCGGCGAGGGGTTTGGTGAGGCCGGAGAGGAGTGGGAGTACGCCTTCCACGAGCGGGACCAATGATCGTAGTTCGCGCTCGCGTTCTTCAATCATCGTGAGGAGGCGTTCCGGCGGCTCGGCGATGAAGTGCGTGATCTTCCCGCGTTCGACTTCCGACACGAGTCCTTTCTCCTTGAGCGAACGGAGCACGAGGTACGCGTGGCTGCGTGATTGCTTCGCCGCCTTCGCGATGTCCGTTGCGCGGCCGACCTTCATGGGCAGCAGCGCGAGGTAGACGTCGATCTCTTTCGCTTCGAGGCCCAGGCGGGAAAGGAGGGGGCGAACGGCCGAGAAGCCAGTTGGAGGTGCACTCATATGTTGTCTATAAGTATAGACAAATTGCGTTTAGAAGTACAGGAATGGCTTACCTATATATGTATTACTAGCACTTATGTAGATGGACAAAATGTATATTTATGTAATAATGGGTGCATCCAGTCAATCGGATTGGATGGAATGAAATGTTCATTCCCTTTCACACCACCGGAGCGAGAGCTCCAAAACTAGGAACCCTGGTCATGCAATTTTCTATTACCACGTCTACAGAGCAAGAAGTGTTGGCTGCCCTGGAAGCTGAATTGAAAAAAAATCAAACGCCCGACTTCGCCGCACGAGCGTCGACTCTCCAGGCTGTTTGCGAACGTTGGCTGGCACTCTTGCGTTCCTTCGACGAAAGCACGACGCTTGACGATGAGAGTGCGGAGAATCAACGCGAGGAATGCCTGGAGGATTTCTACCGTACGTTCGCGGGTACGGGGACGATCGGTCGTCTCATCGCGTATGTGGTGGCATGTCGGTTCGAGAAGCAGCCGGTACCGTCTGGGATCCAAGCCTTGCGGATCGAATGGACCGTCATCATGGATTCGCTGACGATTTTCACCATTGGCGACCTCTCGGAGGCCGTGTCGGAGGTGCATGCAATGTCGTATAGGCAGGAACGAGATATCAGCCATCCGCTGAAAAAACATGAGCTGAATTATATGTTTATGGATGGGGACTATAACGTCATGCCGGGATACGTGAAGTTTTGTGTCCTTCAGCTGCAATTCGACAAGCTCTTTGAGAAGTTCGCGACGGATAACGAACTCGATCAATTCGTTCGACTACTCAAAGACGTAAGCGCCGTCATCTCGCTCCGGTAACCCTTAACCCCTCTCTGCTTACATGGCAGCGAGGAAGCCCCAGCCGAAAGGTTGGGGTTTTTTATGCGCCCGCCACCTTCATCGCCGCTCGCACCCGCTCCAATGTTTCCGTTTTGCCGAGTACTTCAGCCACCTCGGTCGCGCCGGGGGAGAAGGCTTTACCGGTCAGCGCCGCGCGTAGGGGCCACAATAACTGCCCGAGTTTGAGCTCGTTTTTTTCGACGTTCGCCTTCACGTCGCCGAGGATGCGCTGATCATGGAAGTGTTCCTCGGGGATGACGTCGAGGATCGATTCGAGCAGGCCGAGGAGGCGCGGAAGGTCCGCGGTCGTCACCTTCTGCTTCGGGTTGGCGAGGAGCTCCAGGTCAGGCTTCGGGCGCGTGTAGAAGAAGCCGAGCATGTCCGGCGCTTCGGTGAAGAACGTGATGCGCTCGCGGATGAGAAGGGCCTTTTTCAGGAAGTCTTTGTCGTCGTGGACCTGCGGCACCTTCTCGGCGCTGGCCTCGCGGGCGCGCTTCGCGAATTCCTCCTCGGGCAGGAGGCGCATCCACTGGCCCTGGAGCCAATCGAGTTTCTGGAGGTCGAACACGGCGCCGCCCTTCTGCACGCGGTCGAGCGAGAAGGCTTCGATGAGCTGATCGAGCGAGAAGATTTCGTCGGTCGTGCCCGGGTTCCAGCCAAGGAACGCGATGAAGTTCGTCAGTGCTTCGGGGAGGTAGCCTTTCTGGCGGTACTCGTCGGCCGCCACGTCGCCCTGGCGCTTGCTGAGCTTGCTGCGGTCGCTGTTGAGGAGCAGCGGCAGATGCGCGTATTGCGGGACGGGGTACCCGAGCAGGCGGAAGAGGAGCAGATGCTTCGGGGTCGAGCTCAGCCACTCTTCGCCGCGCAGCACGAGGTCGATCTTCATGCCGTGGTCGTCGACGACGTGGGCGAGGTGGTACGTCGGGAAGCCGTCGCTCTTGAGCAGCACCTGGTCGTCGACGTCGCGCGTGTGGAACGAGACCTGCCCGCGGATCGCGTCGTCCCAGGCGAGCGTTTCGCCCTCGGGCATTTTCAAGCGGATGACGTACTCGGCGCCGTCCGCGAGCAGCTTCTCTGTTTCTTCTTTCGGAAGCGTCAGCGAATTGCGCATCCGCATGCGGACCGACGCGTCGTACTTCGGTGAGGGGTTGCCCGCCGCCTGCTCGCGGTTGCGCATCGCGTCGATGTCTTCTTTCGTGTCGAAGGCGTAGTACGCGTCGCCGCTCGCGAGGAGTTTCTCGGCGGCGGCTTTGTAGAGGTGCAAGCGTTCCGATTGGATGTACGGCCCGTAATTGCCGCGCTGGGCGAGGACGCCGTTCTCGAGGACCACGCCTTCGTCGGGCCGGATGCCCACCCATTTCAGGGTCTGCAGCATCTGCTCGACCGAGCCCGGCACTTCGCGCGCTTTGTCGGTGTCTTCTACGCGCACGAGGAACTCGCCTTTGGTCTGTTTCGCCATCAGGTAGGCGTACACCGCCGTGCGCAGGTTGCCGATGTGGAGCGAGCCTGTGGGGGATGGGGCGAAACGGGTGCGCATG
>CAZZDD010000056.1:5014-6090 GCA_964652185.1 uncultured Candidatus Peribacteria bacterium
CACCCCTCGACAGGCTCGGGGTACCTATTATTTAACTTCAATGGTGTAGGTTACCGGTTCGATCGGCATGTCGTTCGCGTCGCGTTCGACCGCAGCGATTTCGTCGACGATGTCGAGTCCTTCCGTGACGTTGCCGAACACCGTGTGGCGGCCGTCGAGCCAGGGCGTCGCTTCGGCCTGGACGATGAAGAACTGGCTGCCGTTCGTGTCGGGACCGCGGTTGGCCATGGCGATCGCGCCGCGGATCAACTTCATGTCGTTGATTTCATCTTCAAACGATGCGCCGAACACCGATGCGCCGCCCGTGCCGTCGCCGGAGGGGTCGCCGCCCTGGATCATGAAGCGGGGGATCACGCGGTGGAAGTTCAGGCCGTTGTAGTAGCCGGACTTGGCCAGCGTGACGAAGTTCGTGACCGTTTTCGGCGCCGCGTCGGCGTCGAGTTCAACCGTGATGTCGCCCATCGACGTCTTGAAGACGACGGTGTGCTTGCCGGTGAGGAGGACGCCGTCGAAGCCCGACGGGACGGCTCCGGTCGAAGGAGTGGTCATGGTAGGAGTGGAAGTGCAACCGATGAGGAGCGCGAGCGCGAAAAGCGGGATGAGGAATTTGTACATAGTTGCCCTAGGCTACGCACCGATCTTTCACCGTGCAACCGATTGCACAATGGTCTCGGCGATGAGTCGAGCGGCTTCTGGGCGGGCCGCGTAACGGCATCGGTCGCGCAGCGTTTGCATTCTGACCGAATCCGCGAGTAACGAACGTATCAGTGCGGGAAGTTCGTCGAGTTTTTCTTGTGCGAGCACGACCGCGGCTCCTGTCTGTTCCGCGCGCTCGGCGTTCTTCACTTGGTGGTCGCCGGCGAGTCCTTTGATCGGGATCAGGATCGCGGGAATGCCGCACGCCGCGAGTTCCGCGATACTTCCTCCGCCCGCGCGGCTTACGGCAAGGTCCGCTGCAGCGTAGAGATGCGGGAGTACGTCCGCGGGAAACTCCGACGCGAAGTAGCCGGGCTTCTTCTGCATCGTGTTCTTGCCGGCACCCGTCAGATGGATGATGTGGCAGATCGGCAGCAGCG
>CAZZDD010000056.1:6190-17547 GCA_964652185.1 uncultured Candidatus Peribacteria bacterium
GTGAGCGGGAAGAGCGAGAGGTTGATGGCGATGTTCAGGGCGCTCTGGAAGCCGATCCACGTGGTGATGCCCGCGGCGACGAGGAAGCCGAAGCGGTCGGGGGCTTCGCGCGCGACTTTGAACCCGCGCACCACGAGGAGGCCGTACATCGTGAGCACGATGAGCAGGCGGAAGAAGCCGAGTTCTTCGGCCATCGCGGCGAAGATCATGTCGGCCTGCACCTCCGGCAGGTAGCCGAACTTCTGGATCGATTTGCCGTAGCCGACGCCGAACGGTCCGCCGCTGCCGACCGCGATGAGCGCTTGCTTGATCTGGAAGCCGATCGTCTCGGAAATGAGCGCGTCGTCCGGCGAGAGGAACGCGCGGAAGCGATTGCGGACGTACTCTTTGCTCAGGATGATCGGCAGGCCCACGACCGACGCTAAGGTGCCGCCCAGCACGAGGTGGAAGATGTTGCCGCCGGCGATGAAGAACATCGTGATGGCGATGGCGCTGAGCACAAGGAATGAGCCAAGGTCCGGCTGGATGGCGACCAAGAACGTGGAAAGCATGAGGATGATGCAGAAAGGGATGAACCCTTCTTTGAACGTGGCGATGAGTTGTTCGCGTTTCTGCAGCCACACGGCCAGGTAGAACACGAGCGTGATTTTGAGGAATTCCGACGGCTGGATCGAGAATCCGGCGATGATGAGCCAACTCTGTGCCGTGCCGTATTCGTTGCTGAGGCCGGGGATGAAGAGCGCGATGAGCAGGAGGATCGTGATGAGGAAGAGCGGGCGCGCGAACCGTTCCCACACGCGGTACGGGATCGACGCCGTGACGAACATGACGAGGAAGCCCGCGAATACGTGCATCGCCGACCGCCACAAAAAGAGCGCGTTGCTCGATGTTTCGCGCAGGCCCGATTCCACGAGGCGCTCGGTGAGCTGGTAGCTCTTGAACACCGACACGCTCGCGATCATCGCCAGCCCGAAGAGGGTGAGCACCACCACGACGCCGAGGAGCAGCAGGTCCATCCTTCTGTACATGGGACCCGAGCATAGCAGAGGCGCGTCGTGGTAGGCTTCCATCATGAGGCTTTTAGTCTTCGCCGCAATCGATTCGTTCATCGCGGGGTATGCCGCTTCGTTGTTCGCGAAAACACTGTTCGATACGCCCGTTTTTGTCATTGGTGACTGGTTCGTTCTGCGCCACGCCGAGAATCCCGGCATCGCGTTCGGCATGCGGATCCCGTCGCCGTGGCAGGACATGCTCGTGATCGGCGCGCTGGTCGCCGTCGCCATGGTGGCCGTGCGTAGCAAGACCGCGCTCTCCCAGATCGCGTACGGGCTCATCCTGGGGGGCGCGCTGGCCAATATCGTCGATCGTTTTCAAGACGGCACCGTGACGGACTATTTCGCGGTCGGATCGTTCCCGGTATTCAACGTGCCCGACAGCTGCATTACCGTTGGTGTGGTCCTCTTGCTTGCCGAAAGCGTCGGATTGGAGCGTTTTCTTCGAAGAAAGCCCTAAGCTCGCTTGCGCGAAAGTCACCGTAGGACTACGTTTCTTGCTCCCGCGGGCGGATTTGCCTAGAATTCCGCGGCCGCCGCTTCCCATGGTGTATGTCTTCGTCCTCATCGGCTCTCTTGTCGGTCTGTGCGTGTTGCTCGGACTGCGGCTCGTGTTGAAACAGCGCACGATTCGTCGGTTCGTCCGCAGCGTGCAGCAGCGGTTTGACGAAGCAGAAGATCGCGGCGCGCAACTGGTCGAAGAAACGATCGTGGAGAAGCCGATGAAGAGCCCGCGGACGTCCGCCATCGAGATGCAGCAGGTGCGCACGCTGCTCCGCAGCGCTGAGAAGGCGATCGCCCAGAACAAGAACGAAGAAGCCGAGCGTATTTTCATCCAAGCGCTCACGATCCAGCCGCACGCGCACGACGTCCGCGCGCAGCTCGCGAAGCTGTACCTCACGACCGGCCGCGAATCGAAAGCCGAAGCGATGTACAAAGAGCTCCTCGCCGCGATCGACGACGTGTCGTTCCATGCGAACCTCGGCCTCGCGTACTACAAGCAGGAGAAGTACGTCGACGCCTGCTACGCCTACCAGGAAGCGCTGAACCGCGACCCGAAGAACGCGGAACGGTCCGCCGCGCTCGGTCGCGCGTGCATCGCCGCGCATCGGTTCGAAGAAGCCGCGCCACTGCTTGAAAAGGCGTCGCTCTTCCTCTCGAAAGACACGCAGATCCTCCACATGCTCGCGGAGTGCTACCTGCAGCTGGGCAATAAGGAGAAGGCGGAAGAAGCCTACCGCCGCATCAACCGCCTCGAGCCGTACAACGAAGACGTGAAGATCAAATTGAAGGCCGTCGCGGCGACGGAAGAAGCGGCTCCGATGGAGACGGTGCATGCTTAATACTCAATAACCTCCACACTCACGTCGCCCCGCACTTCGCTCTGGCAGCTGAGGCGGTCGGGATCTTCGGTGATGCCCATGTTCTCTTCCTTGTCGTTACGCGGCGAGAGGTTCTGCATGCCTTCCTTCACGCGGCACATGCACGTGGTGCAGAAACCGTTGCCGCCGCAGGCGTATTCCATCGGAACCCCCGCATCGATCGCGATGTGGAGGATCGACTTCCCCTCCGGGGCGTCGACCTCGGTGACGGTGCCGTCTGCCAGTATGAAGCGAACCTTGGGCATGGGCACAGAGTATAGGGAAACGACGTCAAAAAAACTCCCCTCGCCGCGTCATGCGTGAGGGGAGTGGTGTTATTCGGACGTCCGGATCCTTCCTAGAAGATTCCGCCCATGGTCGGTTCGGCAGAACGGTCCCAGCGGGTGCGCTTGAGGATGGCGGCAACCGGATACCAGAAGTATCCGACGCATCCTCCGGTCAGCATGCCGATAACGACCGAAAAACCAGAGTAACCAGGATTGTAGAACTCAACGATGGTGCCGACGCTCGCGCCGATGAAGGCGCTCGTCATGACCGCCATGCGCCGCGTCGTCGCGGCAGCGATTGCCACGGTGAGCGAGGCATCGATTAGTAAGATTACGATCATCCAGATTCCCAGCACTTGCGCGATGGGAATGCGCCATGTCACGCACGCCATCCGCCACCAGAATGATCGATGCCAGCCGCGGATGAACCAGTTCCGGCTCGGCATGAGTGATCGACTCAAGCGCCGCATGATTGGCATGCCCCACATTGGCTTCTTGTAGCTTCTGGGTTTTTTCTGCGTGTCGCGGATCCACATGCCAGAGACGATACCGAGGAGGAGCGTCATTGCGCCGAAGAGGGTACCTATGAAAGCGCAGAGGAAAATAGCTCCTCCAGGCTCCCTCGCGAGCGTCCCGTCGAGCATCATGACGAACGCCATTAGGATGCCGAACGATGTCATGGCGACGATCCAACCGAGTATTACGTACGCGATCCAGTACGTTGCGAGAAACGCGAAGCGCATTGCGTCTTTTGTAAAGTCGCGTGTCGCCCACGGCGCCAATTCATCGCGGACTTTCGTAAAAACTTCTTTCGGGCGATACCACGCTCCAGCGATAAGGGTGCAGAGCGGGATAGCCGCCCACCATGGCAGGTGCATTGCGTGCGAGAGCATCCAACCGATGCCGATTCCCACGACGGCTGCCGTACACATTTCCAAGCGTTCGCTACGAGTCATGCGATTTCTCCACAAAGGGTTAACGGACGATGCTGTCGAATGAACAGCTTCGCATAAAGTACGCTTTTTTGAGGTTCCGTCAATTCTCGACATACTGCTACACTCCTCGCTCATGGCGCTTCTCTCCATCGTCGGCCTGCGCATCGAAGTCGAAGGAAAAGAAGTGGTAAAGGGTTTGTCGCTCGACGTCCCCCAGGGTGAAGTTCACGCGATCATGGGCCCCAACGGCTCCGGCAAATCGAGCTTGGTGAACGCGCTCATGGGCCACCCGAAGTACGTGGTCACGGCTGGGGAGGTGACGTTCGACGGAAAGAATCTGCTCGAGATGGCGCCGCATGAACGCGCGGCGGCCGGACTCTTCCTCGCGTTCCAGTATCCGCGCGAGATCGCCGGCGTGACGCTGCGCAGCTTTTTGTACGCCGCGCATCAAGCCCAAGCGAAAGCGCGCGGAGAGAAAGCGATGACGGTGTTACAGTTCAAAGACGCTCTCGAAGCGCGCATGAAGGCGTTGCAGATGGATACAGCATTCGCGGAGCGCTCGCTCAACCAAGGCTTCTCCGGCGGCGAAAAGAAGAAAGCCGAAGTGCTGCAGATGGACATGCTTCGCCCGCGGTTCGCGCTGCTCGACGAAACCGACAGCGGACTCGACGTCGACGCGTTGCGCATCGTCGCCGAAGGCGTGAAGGCGCTGCGCTCGCCGGATTTTTCCGCGCTCGTCGTGACGCACTACGCGCGCATCTTGCATTACCTCTCGCCCGACCGCGTGCACGTGATGGTCAACGGCGTCATCGTGCAAAGCGGGGGAGCGGAGTTGGCAACGCGCCTGGAGGCCGACGGGTACGCGGCGTTCCTGCCGAAGAAGATCGCGCTCGACGCCTGAAGCGAAGCGGCGTGTTGTTACATCGGCGGGAATCGAACGTAGAGTAGAGTGTATTTCGACATCTTTCCCTTTCTTTCTATGGAAACCTCCAAATTCACTCCCGCCCACGCGATTCTCCTCGCAGTGATCATCGGCGGCGGATTCTTCGTCTACGGCAAGCACCTCGACCGCTCGCCGGCTCCGATCGCCCCGGGCACGATCACCGTGACGGGCGAAGGAAAGATCGCCGTCACGCCCGACATCGCCGAGATGAGTTTCGGCGTGACGACCGGCGTACAGACCACCGCGAAGGTCGCGAGCGACAAGGTCGCCGCCGACATGGCCAAGATCCTCGCCGCGGTCAAAGGCCTCGGCGTCGAGGATAAGGACATCGATACGGAATCGTTCTACCTCAACCCGGTCTACGACTGGACCGACGGCCGCCAGCGCCTCCGCGGCTATGAGGCTACGCAGAGTTTGCGCGTGAAAGTGCGCGACTTGAAGAAGGTGAGCGACGTGCTCACGGCCGCGACGGACAACGGCGCCAACCAGGCCGGTGGCGTGCAGTTCACGCTCGACGATCCGGAGGGCAAGAAGGACGAAGCGCGCACGGAGGCGATCGCCAATGCGAAGAAGAAAGCCGAAGACCTTGCCGCGCAACTTGGTCAGCGCCTCGGCGACGTGCAGAGCTTCAACGAGAACGGCGGCGGTTGGTACCCGCCGGTGATGTACGCGCGCGAAGCGTACGGCGTGGGAGGCGCTCCGACGGCGGACATGGACAAGGCAATGACGATGCCCTCGGGCGAGCAGGACCTGACCGTGACGGTGAGCATCACCTACGAGCTGCAATAAGCGAATGGTTGGGAAAGCCCGGTGCCGAAAGCGCCGGGTTTTTTTGTGCGGATCGGTGCTTCGGTTCGCGGGAAAACCGGCTCTTAGAGTCTTGTTTTCCGGGCGTTGATCCGGTACAAGCGCCGCATTCGCCTCCCGGTCCGCCGGGCAGACGGGTATTTGTTGTTCAGGCACGTTGCCTGGATGTTGAAATCGCCGTTGCACAAGAAGGAGTGTTGAAGGATGCGATACAGCGTTATCGCCCGCGATGCGGGCATCGAAGTGTTATTCCATGCGTGTGAGCAGATCGTGGAGGGGGCAGTGTTTTCGCACGATGTTCCGGTGGAGTGCGCATGCATGTTCGATCCGAACATTCTGCCCATCGGCATCGACACGAAAACGTTTCAGTCCGCCATGTCCGCGTTCGTCGTGTTCGGGTTTATGGAAGCCCGCGCCCGTTCGAACAAGGACGAGCGGTACGTGCCCTTTGACAGCCTGATGCTGTCCGAATCGATCGCCCGCCTCATCGCGCTCATCCGCGATATGGAAGACACGAACGCGTCCGGAAAAATATTGCGCGCGTTCCAGCGGCTGCGTGGTTGCGGCCACGTGGCCCACGACGTGAGCCGAAAGAGCGTCGCGGCCTGACACTCGGTCAGCCGGTGTGCAGCGGCACGAAGCGCCTCCCCCCGCGGGGAGGCGTTTTTCCGCGTTCTGAGCATTGCAATTTCCGCAGCGATGTGCAGAATACTTGACCTCTCCACGGTGGAGTTTCAGGCGATGGGAGGGGGATCGCGGTCCTTTCTCATCATCGGTTGCACATAGAAGTCATAAGGAGACGTTTCATGTTTTGGACATCGGAAATGCAGTGGTTGGGCGCCGCCATGTTGGCGTCGCTCGCTTTGATGGTTGTCTTGCCCATCGCGTTCAAAGTGGTAGACGAGTTGCTTGGATATTTTTTCCTGGCGCTCGGCGGGGCGATGCTCTGGCTGTCGATCAGATTGGGCGTCGTGTCGTTCGAGGAGGGTGCGTTCGTGCAGACTGTCATGCACGGCCATCCCGAGGGATTACACACCTTGCTCGGCGAAGCGAAGGTGCTCGTCGCGTGCTTCTTCGTCCTTTCGTTCCTCGCAATCGTCTTCAGGTCCCGCATCGAAGGCGCGGTACTCGCGATGACGAAGATCGTTCCGCCCCACGTGCTCGTGGGTTTGTGGACGTTGGTCATCGGCGGCATGGGATCGATTTCGGTCGTGGTCATGGCTGTTTTGGGCGGGATTTTCTTCCGCACATTGCAGCGCGTGACTCGTCTGGATTTGACGCCCAGCGTCGTGTGGTACAGCGCCGCGATCGGCATTTCGGCGCTGCTCACGACGATTGGTGAACCCCTATCGCTCTTCATCGCGCGCAACCTGGGCGAAGGAACGCCGTACTTGCTTCGGACCTACACTGGTTTCTGCGTGATCAACGTCATCGCGTGCGCCGTCGCGGCTGCGCTGTTGGCGAAGAATGCGGTTCCTTTGCCGGAATCGCTCGAAGAACGCGCGGAGCGGGAGCTTGAAGAAGCCGAGGCGGCGCTCCCGTCGCTTTCCGGAAACGGTGCCAAGAAAGAAGTCAGGGAAGCGATTGAAGCAGCGGAGGAATTGGAACACGAGCAACACGATCTGACGCACGAGACCGTGGCGTTGGTGAACAGAACCGCGAATATCTACGTGTTCGTTTTGGGACTGCTCTTCTTCGGGGAAGCGGTGAAGCCGATCGCGGCCCATCTTTTCTCGTCCATGCACCCGATGCTCGCGTTCTTCGTGAATGCGATCAGCGCGGTCGCGGACAACGCCTTACTCGGCTTGCTGGAAGTTCAGCCCGGCATGAGCCAGGAAGCGGTGCTCATCATCGGCATCTCTCTCGCCTTTTGGGGCGTGGGCCTCGTGCCGGGGAACGTTTGCAATGTCGTTCTCAAAGATCAGTTGGGAATTCGATTCGGCACGTGGGCGCGGTACGGCATTCCCGCCGCCATCATGCTCTGCCTCTTGAATCTCGCGCTTCTCCTGCTTGGAGCAGGGAAGTGGTTAACCTTCTAAATTCGATATGTGCGATCGGGGAGAAAGGACCCTGCCCCTGGCCAACCGGCCAGGGGATTTCGCGTGTTTACCGCTTCCACACCCTTTCCCGGAGTTCTCCACAAGTTTTCCACAGTCAATGTGGATATCGGTGAATGATCGTACACCTGCTATACTCTCTTTTCATGACCCGCACCCGATCAACCGTCGACGACGTGCAGCAGCACGCGGAGCAGAGCGAAGAGCGCATCTTCGCGGGGCTGACGCGCGCCACGCTCGATACCGCCAATGAATCGAGCTATGCGGACGGCGCCGAGCGCGGCGTGAGCGAAGCGTTGGTGCGGCGGATTTCGTCGGATAAGAACGAGCCTGCGTGGATGCTCGAACACCGCCTGAAGTCGCTGCAGGTGTTTCGCGAGAAGGCGATGCCGACGTTCGGTCCCGACCTCAGCGCGCTTGATTTGGATAACATTATTTATTACGCGCGTGCGGGTATCGAAAACACGAGCGACTGGAAGGAGATCCCGGAGGACGTACGGAACGTGTACGACCGTCTCGGTATTCCGGAGGCGGAGCGTCGCGTGCTCGCGGGCGTCGGCGCGCAGTACGAGAGCGAGGTGATCTATCACAGCTTGAAGAAAGAATGGGAAGCGCTCGGCGTGATCTTCCTCGATATGGACGACGCGGTGGAGCAGCACCCCGATCTCGTGAAGGAGTACTTCATGAAGTGCGTCCCGATGACGGACCACAAATTCGCGGCCCTGCACGGCGCCGTGTGGAGCGGGGGAACGTTCTTGTACGTTCCGGCCGGCGTGCACGTGAAAGAGCCTCTCCAGGCCTATTTCCGCATGAATGCGAAGAACATGGGCCAGTTCGAACACACGCTCATCGTGGTCGAAGAAGGCGCGAAGGTGCACTACATCGAAGGCTGCAGCGCCCCCAAGTACGGCTCGCACGCACTGCACGCGGGATTGGTCGAAGTGTTCGTAAAGCCCGGTGCCACGGCGCGCTATAGCAGCGTCGAAAACTGGAGCCGCGATACCTACAACTTGAACACGAAACGCGCGATCGTGGAGCGCGATGCGACGATGGAGTGGATAGGAGGGAACATGGGCTCGGGCGTCACGATGCTCTACCCGTGTTCGATGCTCGTCGGCGAGCACGCGCGCTGCGATCACTTGGCCGTGGCCTTCGCCAACAAGGATCAGTGGCAGGACACCGGCGCGAAGGTGATGCACCTGGCGCCGCACACGACGTCGCGCGTGACCAGCAAATCGATTTCGAAAGCTGGCGGCGTGGCCGTGTACCGCGGCAAGCTCGTGATCGCCCCGCACGCGTACGACTGCACCGCCCAGGTGGAGTGCGACGCGTTGCTGCTCGATGAGTTCAGCCGCACCGATACGATCCCCGACATCAACGTCCGCAATGACGATGTGACGATCGCGCACGAAGCGACGGTGGGGAAGCTCTCGGAAGAAGACGTGTTTTACCTCATGAGCCGCGGCCTGAACGAAGAGGAAGCGACGGCGATGATCGTGAACGGATTCCTCGAACCGATCATCCGCGAACTGCCGCTGGAGTACGCGGTGGAGCTCAACAGACTGATTGAGCTAGAAATGGAAGGATCCGTCGGTTGAAGTATGCAGACGTCCACCCTCGATCGCCGGCTCGTATGGAAGACGCTCGAAATAGGCGCCGATGGTCGGCTGCAGGTGGACGTTCGTTTCGGTGAGGAAGGGCGTTTTTACGTCGTTTTACCATCACAAGGAACTATCGTGATCGAGGTGAACGTCGCCGAAAAAGCGTCGTGCGACCTCATGACGTTGCAGGAAGGCGGGGTGGGAACGGTGCATGCGACGGGGAGGGTCGAAGCAGATGGAGCCCTCCGGTGGAGGCCCGTCACGATCGGCGGATCGGTACGGCACGAAATTCGTTCTGCATGCGTCGGAGACCGCGCGATGAGCGAGGCGCGGTGGATCGTCGTCGCGCGCGGCGGGGAGCATCCCAAGGCGATTATTCGTAATGTATTCGAGTCACGTCACGGATCGGGCGAAGTGGCGATGCGCGCGGTGGCGCTCGCGAAAGGGCAGGCACTGCTCGACGGCCGCATCGAGATCGCTCTTGGTGGCGGGGGAACGCAGACGTACCTCACGCAGGAGGCGCTCATGCTCGACGCCTCGGCGAAGATTGACGCCATCCCGGGCCTGGAGATCAAAACGAACGACGTGAAAGCGAGCCACTCCGCGACCGTCTCACGCGTGAACCCGGAGGATATTTTCTACGCCGGCTCGCGCGGCATCACGCCCGATGCGGCGCGGCGGTTATTGGTCGAGGGCTTTCTCGGGAAGCTCCTGGAGGGGATCGGGGACGACGCTATCCGACAGGAACTCCTCTCCCGGGTCATCGCGGCCGCGCAGTGAAGGATCGTCGGCTCCCAACCGGATAACGGGAGGAATGTCGTTGCCGACGTAGCGATCGTCGGGAGCGGTCGGTTCGGGATCTTTATAGGGATTGTCCGAAGCTTCTGGCGTTTCCTGCGGCTGCGACAAGACGTAGTAAATACCTATCACTGCTACGACGCAGACGGCCCCGACGGTACAGCCCCACCACGGACTTTCTTTGTAGGCATCCGGGGCTTTTTGCGGAACCGTCGGAGTTGTCGCCGGCGCGGTGGCCGGTTTGCTCGTTGAAGGGAGTGCCACTTCCGGCGACGGCCTGAAAAAGAAATCCACGCAGCCTTCGTACGGCTCTTTATCGTTCCAGTCATCGATATTCCAAAATTCTCCTTCCGGTTCGATGGCTGGAATATTGAACGTCGCCCGTAACACGAGCATGTCGTCGAAGTGGCTCACGGTGTGAAATCGCGAAAGCTCAAGCAGCGTGTATGCGTCCGGCAGCGGGATCTTCATCCGTCCTCCTCGGTGAAACCGCACGAAACTTTTTCCGTGCAGTTGCTTCACGGCGGCGGCGTGGAGGACTTGGCTAAGCCTGTCGTAATCTTTCCATGCGGGATGGTAGGGCACGAGTTGCTCCTGTTCCTTGCCATGATCCGATTCCATGTCTTCATGCTCCTCCCGCGGCTTCGTGCTGTCAATTTCACCCGTCCTTGGCGTAGAATTCCGCTCATGCGCCAGCACTTTTCCCTTCTCGCCTCGTCCGAATCGCACACGAAGAAGCATTTTTTCACGGCCTTCTCGAAGTGGGTCGCCGCACGCGCCGGTCATCCGCTGACGTTCGCGATAGCATTGGGGATCATTCTTCTGTGGGCCGCTTCCGGTCCGCTTTTCGGTTACAGCCAAACATGGCAGCTCATGATCAACACGACGACGACCATCGTGACGTTCCTCATGGTGTTCCTTATTCAGAGCACGACCAACCGCGAGAGCGCCGCGACGCAGATCAAGCTCGATGAGCTCATCCGCGCCGACAAGGACGCCCACACCGTGCTGCTCGACCTCGAAGAGCTGACGGAAGAGGAGCTTCTTGCGTTGAAGATGAAGTACGAAGACCTTGCGAAGCTCGCGCGCAAGAAACTCCGTAACGGCGGCACAGACAAAGGGATTCCGGAATTGCGGAGGTGATCGTGGAAAAAAAGAGGACAGGCGCACGGGACTGTCCTCTGGATTGCTGCAGTCCTAGTTCCATCGCATGACGTTCGCAACATCGCACGAAAAAGGACCCCTTTCGGGATCCTTTTCGGTGACTCGGTCACTGCATTGCGTAGTAGAGAGACCTTCCGGACTCATCACCATGGTCCCTTGCGAGGCAAGGCACATGGCGATGGGATCATATCCGGGTCAATCTGATTGCGTGTTGGCTATAAAATGATCGACCAGAGCACGCTTCGTCCTAACGCGGTCTTGCGACCGATGGACGATGTTATCTCCCTGGTAAGGAGGTGTTCCATCCGCAGGTTCTCCTACGGATACCTTGTTACGACTTACTCCCAGTCAG
>CAZZDD010000057.1:0-6136 GCA_964652185.1 uncultured Candidatus Peribacteria bacterium
ACGTCGAGCCATTTTCATCACATCGTACCCAAAATCGCCTCCTTCAATCCCGGCGGAACGATATTGATGGATTCTACGTCGCTCCGTTCCGCAAAAACGATCTCACTCGTATCCGACGGATCGCTATTGAGCATGCGGGGATCATTCCCCGAGCCGATATCGCCCGAACGGTACGTGCACAGGAAAAAGTGTTGTTCGTTGTGTTCGTTATAGACGTGGTTCGTAAGCTGGAAGATTTTTTCACCGACATCCACGTCGATGCCGATTTCCTCCTGCACTTCCCTTTTCGCCGCTTGCTCGAGCGTCTCCCCTTCTTCCACTTTCCCGCCGGGCGTCACCCAATATTCTTTGTTCCCCCGCTTACGACGAATAAGAATCACATGCTGATCCATGATGATGATCGCCCTGGAACTAATGCGCGCCATGGTCACATAGTACATATGTCTTCGAGAGAGCCTTGAACGATTCAAAGAAGCGGCAATACGTCGAGCCATTTTGATGAGCGGAATTAGGTATATACTATGGCACGTGAAACACTTCGTCCTCCTGGCTCTCGGCACCAACCTTCTGCTCGGAAACCTCTGCATGATGCCGATGGCCATGGCAGAGGAGATGTCCGATATGCCGGGAATGAACCATGACATGTCGGCGATGGCGTCGCACGAGGACCAGCCCGACCGCTCAGAACAAATGCCCTGCGACGGCGAACACTGCATCGTCCCCGCGCTCCCGACCCAGACATCCCTTGTCACGGACGGAATGTTCACAGTTGCGCTTCCAATCACGCCGAACGTCGTGGCTTTTTCCTTTGCGAAGGAAACCCCCGTGCCCATGTCGACGGCGCCGCCCGGCCAATTCATCCACGTGCGCACGATCGTCCTGAGGAATTGAGCATCCGAGTATTCCGGTGTCGATAGACGCCCTTTTACTTGTATCCTCTTCCTCGCATGTCTCCCGAATCATCATCACCACATGAGACGACCCTGCGCATCGCCGGAATGCACTGCGCCAGCTGCGAACTCATGGTCGAGCGGAAACTAAAGAAGGTCGCGGGCGTTCAGTCCGTCGATGCAGATTTTGCCACCGGAAAAGCCGTCGTCACGACCGATCCCGCGAACCCGCCCGACAACGCCGCGATCGCCGATGCGGTGCGCGAAGCCGGCTACTCGCTGGATGCCGCCGGCCTCGACACGCTTTGGCGGGACGTCGCGGCGTCGATCGTCATCGTGGTCGCCGGCTATCTGCTGCTGCAACGGTTCGATATGTCCGCGTTGACGCCTTCGACGTCCGACATCGCATCCCTCGGCGCAGTGCTCGTCGTGGGGCTCATCGCCGGAACCAGCAGTTGTTTGGCCGTGACGGGAGGGCTGCTGCTCGCGCTGTCCGCCACGCACAACGAACGCCACGGAACGGAAACGACATGGCGAAAATTCGTGCCGATGCTGCATTTCAACGTCGGGCGGCTGGCCTCGTACTTCGTTCTGGGCGGCGTGGTGGGTCTTGTCGGCCAATCGATCACGCTCACTCCCCGCATGACGGGCTACGCGAACATCGCCGTCGCGTTGCTGATGGCGTACTTCGCCCTCCATCTTCTCCATGTTCTTCCGAAAAACATCATCCGTTTGCCGAAATCCCTGACCCGCCGCATCGCCGATCTCTCGGAGAGCGATCATCCGGCGGCTCCCGCGATCCTCGGCGCGTTGACGTTTTTCCTACCGTGCGGCTTCACGCAATCGATGCAACTCGTCGCGCTCGCGTCCGGCAACCCCGCATCGGGCGCGGCCGTGATGTTCGTCTTCGCGCTCGGCACCATGCCGTTCCTCCTCGGCATCGGCGCGCTCGGCGCTTCGCTAAAGGGCGCGTTCGCGCGTTCGTTCCTCCATTTCTCCGCGGTGCTCGTCCTCGCTCTGGCCGTGTTTAACCTGCAAACGGGCATGGCGCTCGCGGGTATCGACGTGTTCTCCGGATTCCGCGATGCCTCGAGGAACGAAGCCGCGGTGCCACGCGGCGGCGTCCAGGAAGTGTCCATGGCCGTCACCGCGTATGGGTACGAACCGAACGCGATCACGATCGCGGCGGGCGTTCCCGTGCGCTGGCTCGTCGACGGCACGGGCGCTTCCGGCTGCACGAGCGTGCTCACCATTCCCGACTTAAACGTGTCGCAGGTATTGAACCGCGGCGTGAATGTCATCGAGTTTACGGCGCCCACGAAGGGCACACTCGCGTTCATGTGCTCGATGGGCATGGTGCGCGGATCATTTACCGTCCTCTAATTTTTTTCTTCTCCCATTTTGTATGAAAACAACAGTTTCCATTCCCGGCATCCACTACGAAGGCTGCGCCATGCTGATCAAAGACGTCAGTGCCGATACTCCGTCGGTACAGTCTGCTACGGTCGATCTGACCACCAAGATCGTCACGATCGAACACGACGACGCGTTCGATCTTGCCGCATGGTCGCGTGAGATCGAAGCGCTCGATCCGAAATATACAGTCCAACCCGCAGCATGAGCGCGCAGTGTGACCTAAACATCACGGGCATGCACTGCGCCAGTTGCAGCGCGCTCATCACGCGCAAGCTCAAGAAAACGCCCGGCGTGGAAGAAGCGAACGTGAACTACGCGGCGAACAAAGCCCGCGTGCGCTTCGACCCTTCGAAAGTGCACGAGCACGATCTCGTCGCCGCGGTGAAAGCCGCGGGCTACGGCACGAAGGTGACTCCCGCGGGAACAACGTCACGAACGGTAACGCCCGTGGCCGTCGTCGACGCGAAGTTGGTCGCTTGCAGTGTATAGAGCGCGTTTCCTCCGCGATTCACCGTTCCGCTTCCGGTCTTCAGGATGCCGAGGTCGCCCGACGTATCCGGAGTGTCTGGCGTGCCAACGGGCTCGAAGTCATACGTCGTCGTGGGATTCGTGACGAACCCGATTTTCAGATTGTCCGTGGAACCGCGGAAGTTGTCCCACGCACCAGCTCCTCCACCGGCGGTAATGCGGACGGAGCCGCTCGCGGAGGTCGCGACGGTCGCTGTGGGGTGGTCCGAGACGTAATTGTTGAAAGAGATGAGCGGCGGACCGTAGTCGCCGTCGTTAATGGCCCAAAGGCCGCCGTTGCGAACGTCCCACGTCTGCCATGTGTTCAGGGTGACGCAGTTGGGGTTCATGCCGCACTGGTTGGGAATCACGGCTCCGCTCTTCGTGCCGTACGTGCCGTTCTGGTACGCGGGCTCAAAGAAGAGGTGGTCATCGGCCGTGCCGTTGCCGTCCTGATCGACACTGATGATCACGTACGGAGCCTGCGCGCCGTTGTTCTGCTCCACGTAGGTCGCGTAGGTGAAATCCATGAGCTCTGCGAGCTGCATGCCGTCGAAGTCATTGGTCCGCACGAGGACGGAACTATCACCGTCGGTGCCGACCTCCATACGGAAGCTGCCCGTGCCGGCAGGAGGAACGCCCGGGCCGTTCATGAACGCACCGGATGCGGTGCCGTCGTACTGGACGAGCCAGCCGTTGAGGTTTTGCGGACTCACGACCACCGTGCCGATGGCGAAGGCGGTCGAGATGCCCAGAAGCGCGGAGCCGACGATGGCCGCGGCCGACAAAGAGATTCGTTTCTGCTTCATAGTGTGTGCGGAAGAGATGGAAGAAAAAACTCTCCTATCGCCCCAGCAGACGCGCGAGCACGGAAAAAGAGGTGTCAAAAAGACTAGACACGAGACCATCGCCCCCCGGTTGGCGCCACGCACTGCGCTGCATGCGATTTCATCAAAAAACAAACATCTCCGTGTCGCTCCAGAATGCCGTAAAATACCTATAAACGGCAAAATGGACCAATCTGAACGCCCTAGCCGCTTGCATGCAAGTCAGCGCAATCGAACGGCAGTGCATCTAGCCCTTGCATATATAGGGTAGGGGGTATACTATTTACCCATTCCTACCCCCACATCATGAAACCGTCACCCGACTGTCAAAAGATCATCAACCACTTGAGCCGCATCCAAGGGCAAATCGACAGTCTCAAGCGTGCGGTAGAAGCGGGCAATCCCTGCGATGAAGTCGCGATGCTTACCAATTCCATCCTGCGCTCGTTCGATTCCGCCCGCGCCAACATCGTTGAGACGTACATCCTGGAAGAAATCCTGGGTGGCAAAAAGGTCTCGGCCGACAAAGCGGAGAAACTCTCGCGCGTTATTTCCCTCTACAAATCCTAACCATGAAAACACTCTCCCCCACCCAGGCACGCGAAGTCATCGGCACACTTCCGACTGGATCCTATGCCATCGTCGACGTGCGTTCACCCGATGAATTCAAGCAGGAACACGTCGAAGGAAGCATCAATCTCCCTCTCGATACCGTCCTCGAGCACGCCGAGACGCTCCGCGCGTACGATCACGTGTATCTCTATTGCCGCAGCGGCAACCGCAGCGGACAAGCGTGCATCAAGTTGCACAATGCGAACATGCCGCACGCAGCAAGCATCGAAGGAGGCATCGGCGACATGAAGCGCGCCGGCTTCAAGACGATAAAACAATCGCGCAGCCTCCCGCTGCAGCAGCAAGTGTTGCTCGGAGCCGGAACCATCGTGGCGACGGGCATCGTCCTTTCGGCGGTTGTTTCACCGTGGTTTCAACTTCTCCCATTCTTTGCGTCTCTCGGGCTGATTTACGCCGGACTCTCCGGTAACTGCATGCTCGGGATGCTTCTCGCACGCATGCCATGGAACAGAGAGGCCTGATCGTGCGCATTTTTCCCCGAAATATATGACGAACTACACCGTTCACCAATTCACCGACTCGAACCTCGCCCAATACGGCTACCTTCTGCAAAGCGGCAAAGAAGCGGCGGTGATCGACCCGCCGCGCAACGTCGGTCCGATGCTGGAAGTGCTGCAACAGCAGGGACTGACGCTGAAGGCCATCATCGAAACGCACCCGCATGCTGATTTCGTCAGCGGACACGTGGAATTGCATAAGCGTACGGGAGCGCCCGTGTACATCAGCGCACTCGTGGGCGCGGCGTATGACCATATCGGGTTCGACGACGGAGACAACATCCCCGTCGGCAACGTCATGCTCGCGTCGCTCAACACGCCGGGACACTCCCCGGACAGCATCAGCATTCTACTGCGCGACGAGCACGGCGAAGCGCAGGTGCTCTTTTCCGGCGACACGCTCTTCGTGGGCGACGTCGGACGGCCGGATCTGCGCGAGAAAGCGGGCAATATTCAGGCAAAACGCGAAGAGCTTGCGGGCATGATGTACGACACGGTCCAGCATGTTTTACGGCCGTTGCCGGATTCCGTCGTCGTCTATCCCGCCCACGGTGCGGGAACCCTCTGTGGCAAGGCGCTGCGCGACGCTCCGTCCACGACCATTGGACATGAACGCGCGACCAATCCTGCGTTTCAAAACATGTCGAAAGAAGAGTTCGTGACGATGCTGACCGACGGCCAACCGATGATTCCGCAGTATTTCGGATACGACGTTGCGCTCAACAGAAACGGCGCGCCGAATATGGACGAAAGTCTGAGACACATACCCGTGCTCGCCGATTCCCCTTCCCAAGTTCTCGTTGTTGATACGCGTGATGCCGAACACTACAACGAGGGCCATATCGAAGGAGCCCTGCACATAGCCGAAAACGGGCAAAAATTCGAAACATGGCTGGGAACGATCGTCCGGCCGGACGAACGATTCGCTCTTGTAGTGAAGGATGACGACGCGCGTACGCGCGTACTACACCGCATCGCGAAGATCGGCTACGAGCAGAACATCATCGGCGTCATCGTCGGCGGTACGGGAGCCGTGAAAGCGCATGACGTGGATATCGAAACGTTCCGCGCGCACGCAGCCGACTACACGGTGATAGACGTGCGCCAGCCGTACGAAACGGAGAACAACCCGATTTTCGCGCACGCGAAGAATATTCCCTTGAACGAACTCCGGGACCGTGTCGCGGAAATCCCCGTCGATAAACCGATCGCCGTGCACTGCGCCGGCGGCTACCGCAGCATGATCGCGGAAAGCATCATCGCGTCGCGATTGTCCGCTCCCGTTTTCGATATCGGCGAACGGATTCGAAGTGTCCGCTAAAAGCCAGTATCCCCGTGCAAAGATGGAGGATTCTGCGAGTCCGTG
>CAZZDD010000057.1:6236-12605 GCA_964652185.1 uncultured Candidatus Peribacteria bacterium
CCGTCCAGAGCGGTTCGGCCGTCATCATACCGGCGGGAGCGAAGCACAACATCGTCAATACGTCCGCGACGGAGGATTTGAAGATGTACACCATCTACTCTCCGGCGCATCACAAAGACGGCATCGTGCGCGCGACCAAGGAAGAGGCGGAAGCGAATGACGCGCCGTTCGATGGCGTGACAACCGAGTAATTCCGCTGCGCGCCGCTCCCTTACCCGACTTTCTTCACGAATTCGCAGCGCAGCACGATCGCCGTGCCGTCCAATTTGCAGTCGATCTCTTCCGGGTTCTGCGTCAGCCTGATCTTGGATGCCTTCGTGCCGACCTTGAGCACGGTAGACGATCCGCGCAGTTTCAAATCCTTGATGAGCACCACGCTATCGCCATCGCTGAGCGGTGTGCCGTTGGCGTCTTTCGCGACCGGAGCCGGAGCATCGTCGCCATCCGCCTTACCGTGTTTTCCGTCCGTACACGCGCACTCTTCCATTATCTCCCATTGGGCCGAACAGCCGTTGGTTTCGCACACGCCGATGTCAGGCAGGGAACCCCCGCAACTTCCTGTGCATGCATAATGCTTCATGCGGGAATCGTACTCCGGAACCGAACGGACAACAGCGGAAAAAGCCTCACATCGCTTTGGATTTCATTCCCGGGGAAGGTCGCGCCCGTCTTTCAAGGAAGACGGCAGCGAGGACCATGCCGACGGAACCGATCGTCGCGAACACACCCATGGCGACGCCGCCGGCGATGTCGTCCGTGCCGCCCATCGTGATGACGATCCACGCTTCCGCGCCGATGATCAACGCGACGAGGGCGATGCCGCAGTTGCGGATCGTCCTCAACCGTTTCACGGAATCCGACGAAAGCATGCTGTTTCGGCCGACGCTGCCGAGCAATGTGAATGCATGATAGAGCGCGACGAAGAACGGAATCGATCCGACGTACACGTACGCCAGAAACGGATCATTGAAGTAGACCTGAAAGAGCGTGGCATTGACGTTCCTGCCTTCGAAGTTAGGCATGACCAGCAGGAACACGAGGGATGCGATGCCGATGAGGACGATCGCCACCCGGAGGAACAACGCCGATACATGCTTGATGGATGGATTTCTCATAGGGCTTTGTACTCCAAAATATCTCCGGGCTGGCAATCGAGTGCTTTGCAGATTGCTTCGAGCGTCGACCAACGGATAGCTTTCGCTTTTCCGTTTTTCAGAATGGACACGTTGGCCATGGTGATGCCGACTTTCTCCGAAAGTTCGGTGACGCTCATTTTCCGTTTGGCCAGCAGAACGTCGAGATTGATGAGGATGGGCATGCGTAAAGGGAGGAGTTGATTACACGGTCAGATCGTTTTCGGCTTTCAAATCGATCGCGCTGCGGACCAGCTTCTGCAGCACGGCGGCGAACGTCGCGACGATCAACGGCGCGCCAGTGATCGCCCACCCGACGAGGATCACGCCCGGGGCGTCGTCGAGTTCGGCGAAGATGAAGATCATCGGCTGCGCGAGCGCGTAGAGGAGAGTCATCGCGATGGCGGAGAGCTTGATCGCGTTCAACGCCTTCACGGACGATTCTGAAAACGCGTTGTTGCGATCGATGTTCTGCAACAGCCTGAACGCCTGGAAGAGCGCGAAGAGGAACGGAATGATCGTGGCGTAGATACCGAATACGCCGGGATAAGCCGCGTTCATGAACGTTGCGTAGACGGGATTGATCGACCCGGGCCACATATGTGGCAGCAGCATCGCGGGGATCACGAGGACCGCGATCGCGATGACGACCAGGACAATTTTAAGGAAAAGAGTGGAAACGTGTTTCATGGGTGGGAAATGAAGATGCGACCATGAAAGCACATAATTTATCGAATTACAATAAAAATGTATCGTTCATAAGAACATAATGTATACATTATTTGATCAAATAGCGCGCAGCATTACGATCCAAACGACGTAAATCTTCTTATTGCGCCGTCGCCACCGCGACGGGGGCGATCCACGACGGCCACACCGTCGGGTCTTGGGGTTTGTTCATCGGATCGTCCTTCGGATGCGACGCGTAGTACGGCGCGGCGTCTTTCGTGAAGGCGACCGCCGGATGCGTCTCCTTCAATTGAGCGTGCGCGGCGACGAGCATATCCTTCCAGATCGGCACGGCAGCGTTGAGCCCGTCGGCGTTGGACGCGAGCGGCGCGCCGTCGGGGTTCCCCACCCACACGCCCACGATGAACTCGGGCGTGTAACCGATCGCCCAGGTGTCGCGCGGCAACATTTTTTTGCAACCCTTGGGCGTACGCTCGAGGCATACGTTGCTCGTTCCCGTCTTCACCGCTTCCTGCGTGCCGGGCACGTCGGTGACCGTGCGCCAGTACCCCGCGGGGCGGGCCCGCACTTCGCTGAGCATCGACGTCACGGCATCGGCCACGGACGAAGGAATCGCCTGCACGCCGTCGCCCGTTTCCAGCGGAAGCATGTCGCCGTCGACCGTGATGGACCGCATGCCACGCAGCGGCTTGAACACCCCGCCGTTTCCGAGTGTCGCGTACGCCTGGACCATTTCCGTGAGAGGGATTTCCGCAGCGCCGATCGCGAGCGGCCAATCGTAATCAAATGTACGTCCTGCCTCCTGTTGCGCAAGCCGATACTGCTTTGGGTGCGGCGCGCCGATCGCCTCGGCGAGATCGAGGACCGACTCTTCGCCGACTTTCTGGAACGCGCGGATCGCGGGAATGTTCCGCGAATGGTTCAGCGCTTTGATCAGCGTCATCCGGCCCTTGAAGCCGCCCTCGTAATTCCGCGGACTCGTGCCGCCGATCGTCAGAGGCGAATCGTCCACGATCGTGACCGGGCTCCAATCGGCGTCGTTCATCGCGGCGGCGTACACGATCGGCTTCATCGTCGACCCCACCTGCCTCGGCATCACCGCCATGTCGATCTTGGCGCCGGTCGACGAAGCGGCGTAGTCGGTGTTCCCCACGTAGGCGAGGATCTCCCGGGTATCGAGATCGGCCAGCACGAGCGCGACGCTGTTGGCGCCGAAACGCTTCTTTGCGGTCGCCGCGTGCGTGCGGACGATCTCCTCCGCGGAACGCTGGAGTTCGGCGTCGATCGTCGTTTCGACGGTGATCTTCTTGCCGGCGGCGTCGGGCACCAACGCCCGCGTTTCGCGCAACACCTGCAACGTGTAGTACGGCGCCTGGAACGCCCTCTTCGGCGTGAACGTCATGCGCATCAGCTCTTCGTCCGCTTCCGCGCGCTCCGCTTCATCGATGTGCCCGCCGTCGTACAGCGTCGCCACGACCTGGTGTGCCCGGCCGATCCGCTCGAGCGACGCTCCGCCCGGAAGCGTGGCAGACGTGCCCGTCAGCCCGATCACGATAGTCTCGGAATTCACCGTCGATCCGCTCGCGACGCCTTCCGCAAAAGCGGAGTAACGGTGCGGGCCGTACGGGCTGAAGTACGTCGGCCGCTGCGGCATCGACGCGAGGATCGCCGCCTCCGCCACGGTCAAATCGCGCGGTTCTTTATCGAAAAAGTTCCGGCTCGCCTGCCGGATGCCGGCGACGTTGCCACCGAACGAAATCCAGTTGAGGTACTGCTCGAGAATATCTTCTTTGGCCATCGTACCTTCCAGCTGGCATGCGAGGAAAATCTCCTTGAATTTACGCGAGAACGTTTTCTCCCTCGTCAGCAGCGCCGTGCGCACGAGCTGCTGCGTGATCGTCGACGCGCCCTGCGATTTATACGAACGCAGGTTCTGGTACCCCGCCCGTCCCAGCGCGCGCCAGTCGATGCAGCCGCGCTGCCAAAACCGCTTGTCTTCGATCTCGATGAACGCCGCTTTCACGACGTCCGGCACCTCGTCCGAACCAATCCACACGCGGTCTTCATCGACGTACGCGTAGTACATGCCGCCGCCGTTCCTATCGGCCACGGTCACGCTCTCGGGCGCGTTCCACACCGCGGGGTCGGATACATCGGGAAGCATATTAAACACGACGGACCATCCGACTGCGGGCACGATAAACAGCAGGAAGAGAAAATGCAGCGCGCGATATTTTTTCATTCCGCTGTACAGCGCAAGGTTGATCACCTGAGCGTACCCGTGGAGGATGGTGGGCGCCTGCGGGATCGGGAGTGCGAGATACATGACGCGCATGAGACGCGTACGAGCGAGCGTTCTTACGGCTTACAACGTCTTCAATGAATCCGTCACCGAGAAGATTCCCTCGATGTTGTATATCTGCCAGTGGTCGGAGCTCAGCATTTCGACCGGCGTGATGAGACCGTTCGCCGAGATACGCGCGCCGATCCCCACCTTCGCGTGTTCCTGCGACAGAAGCGCGAGATCCAACGCATAGTACTCGCCGACGTCGGTCCTGAGTCCGAGAGCGCATTCATCCGTGCCTTCGTGCGGCAAACACACGACTTCGCCCTCGAGCGTGCCGCGGTAACTGACGATGTCGTTCGGATCGGCCTGTTTCTCGTTATAGATGTACGCGTTAATGGTGTAGAAGCCCGCGACGAGCACGACGGCGACTGCTGCGAGAATGAGGAGAGCTTTCTTCATATGCTGATACTACGCGAACAACGCCGAAAGGTTTCATGGATATTGCCAATTTGTACTCCCCCGCCGCTTTCCGTATCGTTCCCGCATGGATCAACGCACGTACCGACACGCGTTATGGACGATTCCCGTCGCGCTCGTCGGCGTATTTCTGGCGCTGCTCAACGCACGATATCCGCTGATCGGCCAGGATTACTTCTACTTTTTTCCGCGGATCCTCAGCGGAACGTGGCACTTCGCGCACGCGGGCTTGACCCCCTTCCGCTACGACCCGCACTTCTGCGGAGGACTTAGCCACTACGGCAATCCGCAGGACGTATCGTTCTCGCTGCTGCAGCTCCTGGGCATGACAATGGATTTGTGGACCGCGGTGCAGACGACCCTCGCGATCATGCTGCTCGCCGGCTACGTCGGCTGGTACCGCGTCAGTCGCGACGTGCTACGCATGAACGTCGAGTGGTCACACGCCCTCGCGACGATCGCATCGGCCAGCGGGTACTACATATTGCACATGGTGCTGGGGCACATGACGTTCCACACGACGACGCTGCTCGGATGGTTCGCCTGGCTCGCGTTCGCCGACACGGCATTCCTTTCCTCTTGGAAAACGCGCGCCGCGCTGACGGCGTTCCTCTCCGCGCTCGTCCTGCACGCAGGCGGATATTTCACGCTCATGCAATGTGCGCTGCTCATCGCGCTGATGACCCCCTTCGCGCTCGCGTTCCACGAAGCGCCGCTCGCACGCGCGAAAACGATTGCCGTACGCCTCGGCATCATGGGCGTCGCCGCACTCCTCGCCTGCGCGAGCAAACTCGTCGCGATCGCAAGCTACATGCAGATCTTCCCGCGCACGCTCCCCTTCTACCCGTACGTCGGCGACGATCCGATCGTCCTCTTCGTCGCGAAGGCGCTCTGGATGATCCCGCAGTACCTGTTCGCGTTCGATACGCAGCCGTACGCCGCGGGCCTGCACGAATTCAGCATGCAAATCTCGCCGATGACGCTGGTGGGAATGCTCATTCTCCCCTTCTTCCTGTGGAGCATGCGGAAAACGCTGCGCCGCTCGCAATGGATCCTTCTCGTCGTCGGCACGCTGCTCGTCGTCGTCATCACCTACGGGTTCGTGAAAGGCGACGGCGCGATCGCGGATCTGTTCCAGAGATTGCCGATCCTTTCCTCGTGGCGCATGAATATGCGCTTCCTCTACGTGACGAGCGTCCTCGTCGCGATCAGCGGAACGTTCGGCGTCGCGTGGCTCGCGGAACGCAGACTAAGCGAATCGCGCGCGGCGGCCGTCGCGATCGGATCATCGATCCTCACCATCATCGCGTTCTACGGTGCGCATATTTCCATGATCTCACCCGAATATCTCGATCTCCAAATGCCGTACGATCAGGTGCGCGCCGCGGTGGAAAGCAGCGGCTACCTCGAAAAACCCGTGGCGTTCGTCGAAGATTACCGCGGGCAGCAGATCTCGGACATGCAGTACATCCTCGCGGGCACGACGGGGACGACCTGCTACGAAATCCTGCTGAGCAACATCGATTTCCTCCCGACGCTCGCGAACGCGCCGACCGACATCGTGACGGACGGATCGTTCAACATGAACAACCCCGCGTGCCTGCACTACCCCGACGCGAACGGATGCGAACCGGGCGCGCTGATTTCCGCAACGGATGAAGAAAATTTCGAACGTTTCGTCGACGGACGCCAGCCGCGCTGGAAATTGCCGTGGTGGCAGCGCACGGCCGATGCGACGACGCTCCTCATGCTTGCGGCGTGCATCGGGTGGGTTGGATACGC
>CAZZDD010000057.1:12705-17280 GCA_964652185.1 uncultured Candidatus Peribacteria bacterium
CCGATGCGACGACGCTCCTCATGCTTGCGGCGTGCATCGGGTGGGTTGGATACGCAGCAAAAAAGCAGAGGCTCACGTAACGCACCACCGGCGAATTTACGTATCCTGGTTCTCCAATTTCACCGCGGCTTCCGGCGTCGAAACCGGTTTGCCCATCACGAGGAGCTTGAGGATGCCCCACGCGATCACCCAGTAGACGGCCATGGCGAGGAGCGTCGTCCATTCGAGGACGTTACCTTCCACGCGCGAGATGTTGAACACGTTGAGAAACGGCGAGGCGAAGGGCGCCGTAAGCGTATAGATGAAATTCGTGAAGCCCGCGGCGGGGTTGGCGGCGAGCAGCTTCAAGACGAAGCGAAAAGCAAGAAGCACCTCGATCACACCGAGGATGTACCACACGGCCTGCGTGCTGCGGTAAAGCGGTTTCGTACGGGCGGAAATTGCTGCGTCCATGGGGTGAGTGGGGAAATACACCGCTTACGACGAACGACGAAGCGGGAACTTTCACTCCCCCGTCGTTTGATCGGCAAGCAGCACAGCAAAGATACGAACCTCGGATCACGGACACTCGAACCCGAACCGTCTGAGGAGTCGGGCGTTGATGCGCACCTTTATGGTCGGACTGTTGTCGAACCAGCGCGAGACGCGCGCGCACGTGCGCCCTTCGAGTGACCGTTCTGGAAAGGACGAAAGCGACGAGGATGATGAGACGAACGCGCGCGAGGATGAAGATGAGGTGAAACTTGAAGACGAACGGGATGAAACGCTGGATGAAGACGAAGAAATCGATGAGCGCGACGAACGGCTGCTTTGGGGCGTGTAGCCGAAGCGCGAATCGTTTGCGTAGAGCAGGCCGTTTTCGATCACGGACGAGGGGATGAAATAACCGGTCAGGAATCCCCCGTTCTCATCCACTCCTTTCGCCACGACGACGCCGATGACGCCCGTTTCGTTCGTGATCGGCCCGCCGGAATTGCCCGGATCGATGTTCGCGTCGGTCTTCATCCACCCGAGATCGCTGGTTCCCGTGACGGACCCCGACGTCGTGAACAACGTCATCGACGCGGACACCGAGCCGCGGTAAGGGTACCCGAGGATCCACGCGGGATCGCCGACGTACGGATCGTTCGCGAAGCGGATGACGCCGTGCGCGCAATCGAGGAAGACGCGCATGTACGCGACGTCGTCGTCGAGGTTGATCTTCACGTCGCTCTTCGTGATGTTCTTCCTGCACCCCGTGTCGACTTCGAAATCCGCCGAAGTGGCGTACACGCGGTACCAATCGCCGCCTTCGATGACGTGCTTGTTCGTGACGACGATTCCTTCGTCGACGAAGAAACCCGATCCCCACCCGAGGAAATTATTTTCGTCGTCGTAGTTCGCGATGAACACGACGGACGTTTTCATCTCCGCATCGATGCTCGCGGCGGTCGCGAGAACCGGCAGCAGCATGAGCGCGCAGAGCGTTGCGAGGAATCGGCGATTCATACCGCGCCATACTAGCATCGATCCGCGCCGCGTTGCGGAAACGAACTGTTTTTTCATACGTCTTCCGTTACGCTATGCGCATGCAGAAGATCGTCCCCCACCTCTGGTTCGACACGCAGGCGAAAGAAGCGGCGAAATTCTACGTATCCGCGTTCGGAGGAGATTCGGCGATCACGCACACGGCCGTAATCAAAGACACGCCGTCGGGCGACTGCGACGTGGTGACGTTCCGCCTGCGCGGTTTCGATTTCATGGGAATCAGCGCGGGACCGGCTTTCGCGTTCAATCCCTCGATTTCCTTCATGCTGAACTTCGACCCGTCGGAAGATCCACAGGCGCGCGAACACCTCGACGCGCTGTGGGAAAAACTTTCTGACGGCGGCGAAGCGCTCATGCCGCTCGATACGTATCCGTTCAGCGAACATTACGGCTGGATCAAGGACACATACGGCGTCACGTGGCAGCTCATCCTCACGAAACCCGAAGGCGAACCGCGCCCGTTCATCATTCCGTCGCTCATGTTCACCGGAGAGAACACCGGAAAAGCAGACGAGGCGATCGACGTGTACGTATCGGCGTTCAACGATGCGAAGCGCGGAACGACAGTGCCGTATCCAGAGGGCGCCGCGCCGGACAACGACGCGAAGATCATGTTCGCGGAATTCATGCTCGAAGGTCAGTGGTTCACGGCCATGGACAGCGGCCGCATGCACAAATTCGGATTCAACGAAGCAATTTCCCTATTGGTACGCTGCGACACGCAGGAAGAAATCGACGCGTTGATGGCCACACTCTCGGCCGTGCCCGAAGCCGAGCAGTGCGGTTGGATCAAGGACAAATACGGCGTCTCGTGGCAGATAAGTTCGAGCGCGTGGGAGCAGATGATGAACAGCGGCAATCAAGAAGGCATCGATCGCGCGATGCGGGCGTTCCTGAATATGAAGAGAGTCGACCTGGCCGCGCTGCAACAGGCGTACGACGGGCGATAAAAATTTGACGCCGAACATCATTGAGCCGCTCCCCCGATGCTGTCACAGTGGCCGCATGCGCATCTTCCTCGCGGCCGTCGTGGCGATCCCCCTCTTCCTCGTTTTTCCGAGCGAACAGGCCGAAGCGCGCGGCGCTCCTCCCGGTTTCCGCGTGGCAGACGCCAACGAGGGCGTGCTGCTGTGGAAGAAGGGAAGGGACTACGTGCAGATCGCATCGCCCGCGTCCGGCGCTTCCGTGCACGTGCTGCACGGCGACATGATTCCCTCCGACGGCGCTGGAACAAACTTCGCGCGGAGGGACATGCGCGAATGGTGGTCGGAGTGGAGCGACGAACACGACGCGGCGTACACGCTGGTCAACGCGCAGTTTTTCAACACCGCGAACGACGCGAAGTCGTCTCTCGCGTTTTCGACGAAAATCAACGGCATCGTCTACGTGGGGTACGGCGACGAAACGGAATACCGCGGCCGAAAACTGGCCCTGCGCATCGGCGACGATTCGGTGAACATGAAACCCTACGACGACGATCCCGGCAGTTTGTACGAGATGCCCGAGAAAAACGTGATCGTTGGCCTGAAGCCAGACGTCAGCAAGGCGGGCAACATCCGAAAAGGAAGAACGTTCGTCGGCGTGAACGACGACGGCCACCTGCTCCTCTTCGTGTCGCCAGGCGCAACGCAGCGGTATGCGTACAGGATCCTCGTCGCGTTCGGCGCAAACCGTTCCGACATCATGATGCTCGACGGCGGAGGCTCGGCGCAATTCATCCACGAAGGGGAGCTGCTGATACCGTCCGTGAAAAATGACGCCGTGCCATATCTGCGCACGGTCCCGTTGGCGATCGGCGTCACGAGCGGGCGCTGACGGTCACAGACGCTTTCCTCGGCCGCTTCGTTTTGCCCGCCACCGCTCCTCCATCTCGTGCATGGCGTCGTGGTCGAACCCGAAGTGATGCGCGATTTCGTGCCACAGCGTTTCGCGGACGATGTGCGGGATTTCGCGCTCTGTTTCCGCGACGGCTTCGATGGTCTTGGTAAACAGCGTGATCTGATCGGGCAGTTCGATCACCGCGTTGCCCTTCCCCCACTCCGTGAGCGGCACGCCTTCGTACAGGCCGAGCAGGTTGCGACGGCCTCCGCGCTGCGGACGATCCTCGATCACGAGCACGACATCGCGCATCTGCTCGCGCAGCTTCGGCGGCAGCGCTTTGATCGCTTCCCGCGCGATGCGCCTGTATGCGGCTGATTCCATGGATGGATTATACAAGATGAACCTCTATACTCATGCGCGTGAAACGCCACGCGTTTGTCGGCTTCGTCTTCGCATTCAACCTGCTGCTCGGCAACGTGTGCTTGCTCGGAACAGCGTACGCGGCGAACCCGTCGCAGGACCCGGCCCAGGAATTGCTCTCGCGCGAGGTGCCGATGTCGTTCAACGTCGTGACATGCACATGGGTGAAGACCGACGACGGCTGGCAGCCGACGCCCGACTCGCCGTGCGCGAGCGGCGCATGCTTGAAAAAAAACGCGCCCGACACGCGCTGCCTCTTCGCGATGCTGAGCGTCGAAATGCCGACGCAGATCCCGACCTCGTTCTCCGACGATTCATTCGGCGCTAGCGGCACGCCCGTCGCGGCGGCGCAACCGACGGAAAGCCCTCCGCCCTATCCCGGTCTGCATTCGACGGTCATGCGGTTGTGACACACGAAAAACGATCATTTCTTTTTTGCTTCCTCCTCTCATTTCATCATGTCCACTCTCGATAACAACACCTCGACCGGCACCCCGTGGTTCGCCGTCTCCATCGGCCTCCTCGGCCTCATCGTCGGCTACGGCCTCAGCACCGCGTTCGCCGGCGGTTCCCCGCTCGGCGGACCCGCCGCCCCCTCGGCGCCGTCCGCTCCTTCGCCATCCGCCCAGGCGGATAACACCGTACCCGCCGGCGACCCGGCGGACGCCGACGACGATGCGGTGAAAGGCGATGAAAACGCCACGATCACGCTCATCGAATTCACCGACTATGAGTGTCCGTTCTGCGCCCGTCACTTCGAGCAAACGCTTCCGTCGATCATCAAAGACTACGTCGACACCGGCAAGG
>CAZZDD010000058.1:0-17178 GCA_964652185.1 uncultured Candidatus Peribacteria bacterium
TTCTGGTCCTTCGGGAAGGGTGTCACCTCGCGGATGTTCGGCTCGCCGGCCACGATCATGACCACGCGGTCGATGCCGTAGGCGAAGCCGCCGTGCGGGGGCGCGCCGTATTCGAAGGCTTTCAGCATGTGGCCGAAGCGCTTCTCTGCGTCCTCGCGCGTGATGCCGAGCATGTCGAACACTTCGCTCTGCAGCTCCGGGTGGTGGATGCGGATCGAGCCGGAGCCCAGTTCGTAGCCGTCGAGGACGAGGTCGTAGCAGACGGCGTGCACGTCGAGCGGGCGCTCATGGCGGAACTTCCACTCCTCCGGGTTCGGCGACGTGAAGGGGTGGTGGCTGAACGTGACCGTGCCGTCGTCCTGTTCCTCGAACATAGGAAATTGCGTGACCCAGAAGAGCGCGTGTGTCGATTCGTCGATGAGCTTGAAGCGTTCGGCGGCTTCCTTGCGGATGCGTGCGAGGGATGCGCACGCGATGCGGTGGCGGTCGGCAGCGAAGAAGATCGCGTCGCCTTTCTCGGCGCCCGTCGCCTTCTGCAATTCCTCCACGAAGCCTTCGCGGAAGAACTTGAGGAGCGGGGAGCTCGGGCCGTCTTCTTTGAAGAGGATGTACGCGAGGCCCTTCGCCTTCTGCTCCTTCACGAGCTCGGTCCAGGTGTCGATTTCGCTGCGGGAGAGCTCCGCGCCTCCGGGCACGCGCAGCGCGCGGACGACGCCGTCCCTGGCTTCAATCGCCTTCTCGAACACCGCGAAGCCGCAGCCTTTGACCATCGGCGTGATGTCGGTGATCGGCAGTTCGTAGCGAAGATCGGGCTTATCGGAGCCGTACGTATCCATCACGTGGTTCCACGTGAAGCGCTCGACCTTGCCCCACTTGAGCTTCTTCGGACTGCACTGGTTGAGGATCTCGACGATGCTGCCCTGGATGATTTCCTGAACGTCCTTCTCTTCGCCGAAGCTCATTTCGAAGTCGAGCTGGAGGAACTCCGGCTGGCGGTCGCCGCGAAGGTCTTCGTCGCGGAAGCAGCGGGCGATCTGGAAGTAGCGGTCGAGGCCGCCGACCATGGAGAGCTGCTTGAGCTGCTGGGGCGATTGCGGGAGTACGAAGAATTGGCCGGGGTACGTGCGCGACGGCACGACGTATTCGCGTGCGCCTTCGGGCGTTCCTTTGATGAGGCACGGCGTGTCGATTTCGATACAGCCTTTCTCAGTGAAGTAGCTGCGGATGATCTGGAAAATCTTGCTGCGCAGTTGGATGTTGCGCTGCATGCGTTCGCGGCGCAGGTCCAAGTAGCGGTACTGCAGGCGAAGTTCTTCGTTGGCTTCTTTGTCGGAATCGATCTCGAACGGGGGCGTCTTCGCTTCGTTCAAGACGACGAGCTCTGTGACAATGAGTTCGACCGCACCCGTGGGCTGGTCCGCGCGCTCGGCGCCGGCAAGGCGCTTCTTCACCGTGCCCGTCACTTTGAGTACCCATTCCGGGCGGACTTTCTCGGCGGCTTCGAAGATCGCTTTATCTTCCGGCTGGATCACGACCTGCGTGAACCCGTAGCGATCGCGGAGATCGAGGAAGATGAGGCCTCCGTGGTCGCGGCGGCGGTTCAGCCACCCGCAGAGGGTGACCGTTTGGCCGACGTGTGATTCGCGGAGTTCTCCGCAGGTGTGGGTGCGCAGCATAGCCAGGGGACTATAGGGGTTCGGATCATATTTCTGCCAGTGCATCCTATAATTGACATTTGATCAATAAATTCTAAAATATACTCACGCTCATTTCGAGTATCGGCGTTTCATTCATCTAGAGAAAGTAGTGTGTATGTTTCCCGACGTAGGACTTCGCGTCGCTAGTGACTTCTTTAGGGCATTTTTTGATGAAGGAGGGGATGAGGTAATGATCCGTACTGCCACGGAAGACAGAGAGCTCATGAAGCAGGTCGTTTCCGTCCTTACGCCCATGCGACAGCAGCTCGAAGGGGACATTACCGTTCTTAACCTTCGTAGGCGCGCAAGCAGGGCAATGGCGCGATTGGATATCCGAACAGTCGATGAACTCACTGCGAAAACCGCAGAAGAAATTCTCGATGTGAAAAATGCCGGAGTTACGACTCTGCATGAGATTCGTGAAAAGCTCCGAGCAATCGGTAAAAAATTGAAAGGCGATTAGGAAGCCCGACAAATCATGGTCAGCCACGGAGCTGGCCACGGATCGCAGGATCCATCAATCGACCGCCTCGGCGGTCTTTTTTTATTTCTTCCCCGCCTTCTTCGTCGCCCAGAGTTTCGTGATCTCCTCTTTGAACTCCTCCACATCGGTGAACTCGCGGTGGATCGACGCGTACCGGATGTACGCGACCTGATCGAGCTTCTTCAACTCCTTCATGAGGTCTTCGCCGAGCGAGCTGCTCGGAACCTCGGGCCCGACGGATACCCACTTCTCCTCCATCTTCGCGAGCATCTTCTCGACTTGGTCCTGGGTCACTGGGCGCTTCGTGCATGCCAACCACACGCCGCGTTCGATCTTCGCCCTGTCGTAGGGTTCGCGTGTGCCGTCGCGCTTGATGACGATGAGGGACGTCTCCTGACGTTCGAACGTCGTGAAACGGTGCTCGCACTTGGGGCACTCGCGGCGCCGACGCACGGCTTTCCCTTCTTCGCTCACGCGCGAGTCGATCACCGCCGTATCGTCGCTTTTGCACACGGGGCACTGCATCGACCTCAGTGTACCACGGCGCGGCTCTTCAGGATGCCAACGGCGCCGTTTGCTGCTGATCCAACCCCATCATGCGGCTGCGGGCCTGCGACCGAAGGATCGAGAGCTCGTGCAGCTTCTCGCGGATCTTCGGCGTGAAGTGGATCTTCAATTCTTCGTTGCCGTGCAGCGTCAGGGTGCCGAACCCGAAGATGTTCTGGACCAACCCGTGCTGCTTCACCGTCACGTCGCTCAGGCTCCACAGGTCGATCGTCTGCCTGTCGTCGACCGCGATGAGTGTCTTCTTGATGCGATACACCTTCGCGTCGGTCACCACGATCACGTACAGGAAGTAGCGATAGATGCGCGCGAGGATTCCGAGCTGTAGCAGGAGGAATGCCGCCGACGACAGTGCCACGAGCAGGCGTCGAGTGTCGTCGTCCTCCATGGAGGACGCCAGCCACAACGCGACGCCGTAGACGATCATGCCGGCGAGGAACGCCTGGCCCATGCGCGCGAGGCGCATCCAGTGCTGGCGGTAGTAGAACCGAAACTGCTCCCCCTGGTTCATGCCCGGGAACGAGACGGCCGACGGCGATGACGCGTTTACCACAGCCAGAGGACGGAAAGAATGACCGCGGCCCCGAGCGCGATGGTGTGGCACAGCGCCACGAACCGCATGCGGCCGGGTCGGAAGAAGCCGATTTGCGACTCGTCGCGGTCGGACGGAAAGATGACCGGATCGACGCGCCGGCGAAACATCCGCCACAGGACGAGCTCTCCAAGGAGGAGCGCGCCGACCAGGAGGATGATGACGAGGAAGAGCGGTGTCATGCCAACATGACATTCTCCGCTTTTTCAGCGAGAAATCAATGATTTACACCGCGGAATACTTTTCGAGAACCTCGTCGATGCGCTGTTGCAGCAGCGGCGACATCGTGACCGTCACGGGCAGCGCGACCGTTTGTTCGCCGATTTTGAGCTGCACTTTCTCGCCGCCCGGATAGCGCAGGAATACGTCTTTGAGATCGAGTAGCAATTGCTTGGGCGCGCGCGGTGGGAGCGTGACGGTGTGCAGCGAGATATTCGCCGCGTCGGGCGAGGCTTCGACGGATACCGCCGACGGCTCGTCCATGGGATCGGTTGCCGGTGCTGCAGCTTCCACAATCTTTGCCTTCACGACGTTGCCGTCGTCATCCATGTGGTCGACCGTGTCGCCGTCGTCTTTGCGGACGCGCGACAAGCCGTTCTTTGCCTCTTCTTCGTCGAACAACTTCTCGTCCTTCGCGCGCTGGATCATCATCGAGAGCGATGATCGCTTTACCGCATCGACCTTCATTTGCAGCATGCCCGCGCGTTGGTCGATGATGCCGCTCGCCACGAGGACCGTGTCGGGTTGCTCGAGCACCGCGGCCGATTCGGCGTAGGTCTTGGGGAAGAGCGTCAGTTCCATCTTCCCCGTCGGGTCTTCGAGCATCACGATCGCCATCGTGTCGCCCTTCTTGGTGCGCAGCTTCTTCACGCTTTCCACGATACCCGCGAGCGTCGCCTTCTTGCCGACGTTCTTGCTCGAAAGATCCGTGATCATCGTCGCTTTGCGTGCGATGTATTTCTTCAGGCCCGCGAGCGGGTGGCTGGAGACGTAGAGGCCGAGGGTTTCTTTTTCCCATTCCAGCTTCTGCTGGGGCGTGGCCGGGGGCGTGGGCCGGAATTCGATCGTCGCGCGTTCCACGGCGCTGTCGAGCCCGTCGAGGAGCGAGGCCTGGCCTCCGCCCGACGTTTCCGCGCCCTTGCCGTAGGCCACCACGGCTTCGTACTGCTCCACGATGGTGCGGCGTTCGGCGAACACGTCCAGCGCTCCGGCTTTCGCGAGCGATTCCAGCAGTTTCTTATTGAGGATTTTCGGCGGTAGGCGGCCCGCGAAGTCTTCGATGCTTTGGAACGGACCGTTGCTCTTCCGTTCGTTGATGAGTTCCGCGACCGATCCTTCGCCCACGCCTTTCACGGCCGCGAGCCCGAAGCGGATAGACCACTCGCCGGTTTTTTCCTTGGGCGGGATCACGGTGAACGCGCTGAACGATTCGTTCACGTCCGGCGGGAGGACTTTGATGCCCATCATGCGCGATTCTTCGATCTCGATCGTCACGCGCTCGGTGTCGTCGGCGTCGCTCGTGAGCAATGCCGCCATGAACTCGGCGCTGTAGTTGGCCTTGAGGTACGCCGTTTCGTACGCGATGCGGGCGTACGCCGCGCCGTGGCTTTTGTTGAAGCCGTAGCCCGCGAACGGGGTGATGACGTCGTCGAAGATGCTCTCGGCGAGCTTCTTGTCGTAGCCCTTGCTCGTCGCGCCCGTGATGAATTTCTCGCGCTGCGCGTCGAGTTCTTTTTTGATCTTCTTGCCGATGGCGCGGCGCAGCAAGTCGGCCTCGCCGAGCGAGAAGCCGGCGAACACCTGCGCGATTTTCAGGATCTGCTCCTGGTAGATGCCGATGCCGAACGTGGGTTCGAGCACGGGGCGCAGGTCGTCGTGCACGTATTCGATCTTCTCCTGCCCGTGCTTGCGCTTGATGTAGCTGGGGATGTAGTCCATCGGGCCCGGGCGGTAGAGCGAGACCATGGCGGTGATGTCGTCGAACGCGGTCGGTTTGAGCTGTTTGAGGTAGCGGCGCATCCCGCCGGATTCCAACTGGAAGACGCCCGTCGTGTCGCCGCGCTGGAGGAGCGCGAACGTTTCCTTGTCGTCCGTCGGGATGTTCGAGATGTCGATTTTTTCGCCGCGCGTCCGCTCGATGATCTCGAGAGCCGTCTGGATGACGGTGAGGTTCATGAGCCCGAGGAAGTCCATTTTCAGCAGGCCGAGCGATTCGAGCGGTTTCGCCGAATACTGCGTGATGACCGTGTGGTCGTCTTTCGGCGCTTTCTGGAGCGCGGTCCACTGCGTGGTGGGCGCCGGCGCGATGATGACGCCGCACGCGTGCACCGAGACGTGGCGCGCTTTGCCCTCGAGCTTCAGCGCAGCGTCGATCACTTTGCGGTAGAGTTCGTTGCTTTCGTACGCCGCTTTCATCTCCGGCACTTCGAGGGCCTCCTTCAGCTTCGTGCCCGGCCGTTCGGGGATCATTTTGGCCAGGTTGTTCATCTCGAGGAACGAGATGCCGTACGCGCGGCCGACGTCCTTCACCGCGGCTCTCGCGGCAAGCGTTCCGAACGTGCAGATCTGCGCCACGCGGTCGGCGCCGTATTTGTTGCGGACGTAGTCGAGGATTTCATCGCGGCGGTTGTCGGCAAAGTCGAGGTCAATATCCGGCATCTGCACGCGCTCCGGATTGAGGAAGCGTTCGAAAAGCAGGCCGTGCTCCATCGGGTCGATGCCGGTGATGCCGAGCGCGTACGAGACCATCGATCCTGCGGCCGAGCCGCGGCCCGGGCCCACCGTGATGCCGCGCCGGCGCGCTTCGGCCATGAAGTCTTGGACGATGAGGAAGTAGCCGGAGAAGCCGACTTGGATGATGATCGAGAGTTCGTATTCGAGGCGCTCGCGGTATTCTTTCGAGCCGTTCGGGTAGACCCGTTTGAAGCCGATGTCGGCCAGTTCGCGTAGGAACGATTCTTCGGTTTTGCCGTCCGGAATCGGGAACACGGGGATGCGGTTCTTGCCGAATTCGAACGTCACGTCGCAGCGATCGGCGATGACGCGCGTGTTCTCCAGCGCTTCGGGAACGTGCGCGAAGGCCTTCTCCAGTTCCTCGAACGGCCGCATCGAGAAGTCGCTGTCGCGCATCGAGAAGCGGCCCGGGTCGGCGATGTTCGCGCCCTTCTGGATGCACAGCACGATGTCGTGCGCTTCGGCGTCGTCTTGCCGGCAGTAGTGGCTGTTGCACGTGGCGACCACGGGCACGCCGAGCTCTTTGCCGTAGCGGATGAGCTGCTGGTTCACTTCGGCCTGGCCCGACACGCCCGGCAGGTCCATGAGTTCGTAGTAGAAGTTTTCTTTGCCGAACCATCGCCAGTACTGCTCCGTGAGCGCCTTGATGCGGTCGCCGTCTTCGAGGAGCGCGGCCTGGCCGATCTGGCCCGTGATCGGGCCCGAGAGCGCGATGAGCCCCTTGCCGTATTTCGTCATGAGTTCGTCGTCGACGCGGGGCTTGTAGTACATGCCTTCCATGGCGCTGCGCGTCGCGAGCTGTAGGATGTTTTCGTAGCCTTCGTTGTTCGCGGCGAGGAGCGTGAGGGGGAAGCTCTTCGTGTCGGTGCCGGCTTCGCGATCGTTGCGCGTCCTGGCCGCGACGTATGCTTCGAGCCCGAGAATCGGCTTCAGACCGTGCTTCTGCGCGTATTGGTAAAACTCCACGAGCGCGTAGATGTAGCCTTTGTCGGCCAAGCCCACCGCCGTCTGGCCCAATTCTTTCGCGCGCAAAACGACTTCCTCCGGGCTTGGGAGGGCTTCCAGCAGCGAATACGTGCTGTGGTTGTGGAGATGGACAAAGTCTTCAGGCTTCACTCCCGCAGTATAGCTGCTTACTCGGGCGGGGGAGGCAGGATTTCTTCGCAGTTTCCGGGCAGTTCGATCGGCTCGCCCTCCTCGTCATCGACCTGGATGCACGCCGCCATGGCGCATTTCTTCCAGCGGGGGTTTTCCGGCGTGTCTTTGAGGAAGTCTCCGTCGGTGTACGGGAAGCACGCGTCCTCGAGGCTGATGCGGATGATTTGTTCGAGAGACCGTTGGCAGGGGCGGAAGAGGCACGTGCGGCGGAGGAAGTACGCGAAGTCGATCACGAACGCGCGGACGCCGGTTTTCGTGCTCGCCAGGCGCGAGAGTTCGCCGATCGACGCGCGCATGTCACTGAGCGACTCGGCGATTTCGAGTTGGCTGTCGACGGCTTCGGGGAAGATCCATCCCTCGCTCCGCCCCTGGATACCGCTGATCGTGCGGAAGTTTTGGCGGATCGTCGTGGGCACCATGCCCGGGATCACGGTATCGCCCGGGCGTTCTTCCGTGGAATACCCCTCGGGCAGGTCTTCGACCGGCGCCCATGCCGCGGGGAACGTGCGCGAGAAACCGTCTTCGATGCGTTTCTGGGCGAAGTCGGTCAGCAGGCGCAGGTGGTCGGTGGTGTACGAGAACGCTCCGCGCAGCGCCCGCTTGGGGATCGTGGGCGACGAGTCGTCGCGCAGGCACTCTCCCTTGCCCTTCGACGCGCAGAATTCGGTCGATCCGCATACGAGCTCCGAATCGTCGCTGCAGAAACCGGTTTCCTCTTGGCAGCCGATGATGGTTTTGTGCGAACGCTTCACCCCCGGCGAGCTGCCTTCCAATGGCGAATACGGCTCGACCGAAAACAGGAACCGATCATTCACATTTGTAAGCATGTAGGCCGGATTCGTAATGATGATGCCCGTGTTGTCGTGCCAAAAGTACGCCGTGATGAACACCTCGTCGTCGCGCGGATCCACATTCGCTGCGAACGCGTCGACTTTCTGGCGAAGCAGATCCATGTCGATCTGCGCCGCTCCTTCGGCGGCGTCCTCTGAAAGGTCGGTATACACTTGTCCCCAGTCCGACCCTTCGAGCACGTTCGGCGGCCACGCGGTGGTCGCGAAATCGGACAGGTTGGTGCGGCGGGCAAGATCGGCCTGCGAGGCTACGCCGTTCTTGCTTTCACGAGCCGTTCCGATCAGCACGACGACCCTGACCTGTTCGTTGCCCGTCGAGGCGTTCATCAGGTCCGTGATTTTTCGGAATTCTTCGATTTCGGATTCGATCTTTCGCAGCGCGTCGAGTTCGGCTTGGGCGAACGACATGTCACTCGCGTTTGAGACGATGGTTTCGAGGATAGTGGTGTCGCAGCCGTAGCCGGTCATGCGCGGCGGCGTGTAGTCGGAATGGAAAGGGCAGAGGGGTTCGGGGAGTTCTTCCGGCTCGTTTTCGTCGAAGAGCTGGTTGAAATCCCATCGGCCGTCGGCGTAGCTGCCGTCGGTGCTTCCGAGCGTCAGGTGGTCCAATCGTTCTTGCAGGAACAAGACGAGCTTCTGCAAGCGCAGAATGCCGACGAACGATCCGCGTTGAAGCTCCGCGTCCATCGCCCGACGGACTTCGTCGATCTTGCACTCAAGAAGGATCTGGTCGTAGCGCAGGCAGGCCGTCGCGCCCGACAGATCGTCCGACCGCACCGTCAGAGCCTGGCGCGAGTTCACGAGCGCGGCCATCGTGCCGCCGATGTTCCTGGCCCAGCCCGGCACGTACAGCGAGAAGAAGTCCGCCGCTTCGCGCGAGGACTGTGCGTAGGAGATGCCCGCGTCGGCGCGGTCCAAAGTGAGCTGGACGTAATGTTGCGAGATGGCAGGCGCGCCGCGGACGGCTTCGCAGTCGATCGCAGCCGCCATGGCGGGGGCCAGGAGGAGGGGGAGGCCGACGGCGAAGAATCGCAGGCGCATCAGGCGTCGATGGAGAGGGGGCACATGTTCGTCGGGAAGGTCACGGTGAGCGTTTCTTTGAGCAGCATATTGGCGAGCGCAACGACCTCCGAGAGCGTGCGCGTGCCGATGCGCAGGTACTGCCCTTGGATGTCGGTGCCGATGCGCGAACCGAGTCCCGCCGCCAGCCCTTCCACCAAGGTCGCGGCGTCGCGTTGCTCCGCGCTGTTGTACTGCAAGCTGCGGGCGGTCGCCGAACCGTCGGCCAGCGGGACGGCGAGCCGTCGTGACGGAGAGAACGCGCAGAGGTGCGGGGGCGTCGCGGCGGGCAGGCCCTGTAATTGGCAGAGCGCGTCTTCAAGGATGCGCGTGATCATCTGTGGTCTGTACGACGGCAGCGGCGGACTGGTTGCGGGCACGGATCGCAGGACTGTCGCGAGCGCGGTGCCCATGCGCGGATCGTCGTGCGGGAACGCGCCGTCGCCCACGGTGGCGGGGGAGCGTCCGCCGGTCAGCCTGTGCAGTTCGAGCGACTCTTCCACGCACTGACCGATGTAACAGGCGTTGTTGCCGATCGTATTCTTGTACTCGCTCTCGGTGCCCGGCGTGCAGACGGGAACTTGGCGTTCGATCGCTCGCACGCGTGCCGCCACCCGGGCGTCCATTGTGTCGGGGTCGGTCGCTTCGTCGTATGTGTCCGGCAGATCGGCGGGGTTGCCCCCCGCTGACATGATCCCGAAGAGCTCCTGGCCGTTTGCGCGCGTGAACGGCACCGTCGACCCGCACGATACGTCGCGACCGCGGTAGTTGCTGCATGTTAGGACGCGCATCATTTCCATGCATGTCTGTGCCGTTACTTCGATGCCCTGCACGAACGCGTTGTTGAGCACGCCGTCTTCGATCATCCGTTTGCAGTTCACGAAGTGCGCCTCGCCTTCCAGTCTGCAGCACAGTGCGTCGCCTTCTTCTTCATGTAACCCTGCGTAGATGTCGCCCGCCGGGAGTTGGCAATATTGCTGGGCATGCACAAGTTCGTGCTCCTGCACGTATGTCAGCGGAGGACCGTCCATCGAATCGTCGAGGCAGAGTGAAATCGAGCCATCCGCTTGTTTTTCTCCGGCTGATCCCGGGTCGCCGCCCGGGCACGGTCCGGGTCGGAATCTTACGTCGCAATTGTGTGCAGGTGCCCCCTCCTCTTTATTGAGGTATTCGATTTCGCGGCAGACGTCGGGGCCGGCGACCGTGAGCGTCGGCTGCTCTTCGACCGTGCACGACACGAGCGTGATGACGTTTTCTTCCTCGGGCGTTTCTTCCGGCTCGGGGCATTGGTTCTCATCCGTCACCCTGAGGGGGCGGCAGAGGTAGCCTCGTTGCGCGAGTGGCATGGAGCAGAGACCACGTCCGTCGATGGGCACCTTGGTGCCGACGGGGACCGGATTGCCTTCGTCGTCCGACGACGCTTCGTAGGCCGGTTCGGGCGGATAGCGGCCGCCGAGGATCGGGTCATGGTCCGGTTCCAGGCTGATGAGGGAGGGCAGGAGCGGTTCGGTCGGATAGGTCCACGCGAGACCGGCGTCGCCGAAGGGATACAGTTCGCCCGCTCCCGGAACGTACGGCGCGCCGTCGAGGCGGGCCCAGATGAGAATGTTCTCGGGAAGAAGCTCCGTCAGATCCTCCGGGAAGAGGATGTATGCCACTTCGTTGGCGCTGAGCGGAGGATCAAACGTGATACCGCCTCGCACCAAAGCCCCCCAAATGGCGTCGAGGTACGTGCCCTGCGAGAAGTCGCCGTAGAACAGGTATTGGCGTTCCGTTCCCGGTCCGCTTTGGTCATCTTCGCGGGGCGGCGGATAGTGTGCGCTTCTGCTCCCCGAACGGAGGCGCGAGCCGTATTGGTAGTACCACACCGCCGCGTTCAACATTTCCCGGTTCTCTCCGGAGTCTTCTTCCGCCGCGGCTCTGAGGCCGTTGGCCAATTGTTCGAACGGCTCGCGGATAAGGTCCGCTTCTTCGTCGGTGAGCATTCTTGTCCGCACGAGGATGCCGCTCGCGGTCTTCTGCACGCTGCCCGTGCCCGCACGCCAAATGTTGATGATGCCCGAGAGGTCCGTGGCCATGTGGAAAGGGCGGCCCGGGATTTCCGAGAGCGGCAATTCTTGAGCGGAGGCCATGCGCTGTAGATCACGGCCGAACGCGCGCAGGTGCTGCTCTTCGTTCGCGAGGAGCTTGATGTTCGGCAGCGCGCGACCGCATTCGGACCGGTGCGCTTCCGCCGCCCACGTGCCGTCGTCCGTGCCGCACGCAGCCATGACGTTGCCGTTCAGGGCGGCTTTGATTTCGTCGTCGGACATGTTCCATTCGTCCTCGTACACGCTCTGCACGAAGCGGATCACCAGCTCGTCGAATTCTTCCTTCGCGTATTCGCGGTTCGTTTGCTCACGGAAGAGTTCGTAGAGGTTCTGCTCCTGTGCGACCGTGGCTACGGGGGCGATCGCGAGGGCGAAGCCGATGAGGGCGAAAAAGCGCTTCATTCGGCGAGGTCGCGAAGGGAACCGCGGGCGTCCCAGATTTTGGGCAAGCATTGCGCCGCGCCGGCGAAGTTGCCGAAGGTGTTGCGAAGATCGAGCGACGCGCGCTTGAGGCATTCCAGCTCCGCGGAGAGCGGCCGCAAGCGGTCGATGCCGCCGAGGAACGCGATGGTTTTATCGAGCGCCGGTCGCGCCGTGGAGAGTTCGCGGTCGATGATGCTCCTCTGGCGGACGTTCTCTTTCAGAAGGGCGCTGCGCTCCATGGTGGCGCCGGTCGCGATGAGGACCGGCAGGAATTGCGCCCGATGCCGCAGCGCGCATTCGTAGGTGCGCAGGTATTCAAGGAGCACGGGGGCAAGGTCGGCTTCCGATAATTCCGCGGTACGCGACGATCCCCATTCGGGCAGCTGTTCGGCGAGGAAGCGGAGCTCTTCGGAGGGCTGCAGCAAGCCGCGGTAATCGTTCGCCGTGCATTTCAACTGCACCGACGTGATGTCTTCCAATTCGTTGAGGTGCGCGTCGATCACGCGGGCGACCGTCGAGTGGTACGCGCTCACGGCGGAATCGAGCTGGAGCGCCTGGAAGGGGGTGTCGGTGGAGACGCAGCCCGGTAGCTTGAGGATGCTGTTGCCGAGGTCGCGTTCCGAGGAGCCGCACGCGGTGAGCGCGAGCGAGGCGAGGACCAAGCCGGCGAGGAGCCGTGTGTTATTCATTGCATTCGGCTTGGAAGCACGGGATGCCCTGCAGTCCGCCGAGCGCGCGGACCATCTGCCACAGCGGTTCGATGAGGGGCAGGCGGAATTGGACGAGGAATTCCTGGAACATGCCGGCGAACTGCGCCAGCGAACGGTACGACGCGTCGTATGACGTCGTCAGTCGCAGCAGCTGCATCTCGCGCTGCACGAGTTCGCGCCGCGCCGCTTGGCAGTTGCCGGGCAGCGTGTTGGAGGAGGTCGAGGTCAGTTCGCGGCAGCCTTCCATCACGGGGTAGGTCATCGGCAGGCAGCCGTCGATCTCGACCGTGATCGTGTCGCCGCGTTCTTTCCCCGGCGATTCCGACGCCACGTCGCACACCGCGCGCAGTCGGCACTGCAACGCGCGGACGGTCTGCACGATGGGTTGGATGAGGTCGCTCGTCGGGGTCTTTTTGATCTCGAAGATGCCGCGGCGGGGGAGAGTGACGCACGAAGCCGCGAGCGGATTCTCATTGTTTTGGCAGAGCAGGTCGCGTTCGCGCATGTCGTCCATCCGCGCGTCGGGCCAGGTATCGTCCGCATAGTCGTCCGCGGGCGATTTCCACGCGTCGTCGTCGGTTTTCACCCAGGGGTTTCCTTCTTCGTCGTAGAACACGCTCGCGAGCGGCGCGCGTTCCGCCGAGGGCGTGCCGAACAGCACCGCGCGGGCCAACCGGTGCTCGCGGCCGAACGCCGCGTAGAGGTCTTGCACGCAGGACGGATCGTTCGGCGGGTCGACCAATTGCGCGCGCGCCGCGGACGGCAGAAGCGTCGCGATCAGGAGGCCGAGAGTGAGGAGGCGGCGGGTCGTCATGGCGTGATGTCGATATGGGGGAACGATTGCAGCGGCGCGGGATCGTTTTCGTACGGGCGGAGGATCATCGGATCGAGCGTGCCGAGCGGCGGAGGTTGCGTGAGTTCCAGCACGCGTGTTTTCAGCGCGTCGATCGGCGCGTCGTTGGCCCGCGAGCCGCGCACTTCCCAACGGAAGCCGGGGTCCGTGCGCTCCGCGTTGAGGATGTGGCACGCGTCGTCGTCGGGCAGGCAGTTCGTCGGTTCCGTACGCGGGGTGCCGATCGATTCGAAATGTTGCTTCAGGAATACGAGCGGGTGCGATCCGATGCGTCCCGCGATTTCCCATAACTGCATTTCAGGATGGTCGCACGGCAACGTGTTCCAGTCCTCACATTTCATTTCGGTTTTCAGTTCGATCTGGCGGTCGAATTGTTCCTCGCCCGGCTTCAGCGGACCGATACTCTTCCAAAACGTCTCGTAGCGTTCGTTCATGCGGTTCGCGGTTTCTTCGATGCGGAAGAGAGCGTCGGCCGCATCGCTCAGAATGACTTCGTCGAGCGGCGGCGGGGGCTCCATGAGCGGCGGATCTTCGAGTTCGTCGCGGACCTCGGGGAGCTTTCCCATCACGTCGTCCATCGCGGCGCGGATGTCGCCGACCGGCGGCAGTTCCGCGAGTTCGCCTGGCTTCGGCGGCGCGGGAATGTCGATGCGCACCTGCACCGGTTTCAGCACGGGGATCTTGAGCGTGCCCGACATCGCGGTGACCGCGGAGAAGTCGATGATCACGTCTTCGGGGCGTTCCACCAGCGGCAGCACCGGAAGCCCGAGCTCGTTGACCGGCGCGTTTCGCCCTTCGCGCGAGGGGAGCCACGGGTCCAGCTGGGAGTAGATCGGCGCCGTGAAGCGCTGGTTCATGCACCATGGGAGGTTCGATTGTTCGTGCAGTTTGGCGATCGATTTCTGGGCGTTCTGCCAGATCGGCACGAGGTCTTGTTCCACGCGCCTGCGGCCGTTGACGATGTCCCGCAGCCGCTGTTCGTTGTCTTTGAACCATCCCGCGATCGGTTCGAGCAGCCGCCGTTGCAGGTCGAGCACCGCGCCCGTCGTCTCTGCTAATTCCGCGCGCAGTTCGCGGTATTCGTCGATGCGCCGCGCGTATTCTTCCAATCGCTCCATCACGTCTTTCACGTCTTGCGGCGCATCGTCGCACGTCGTCGTCGCGTTCTGGCTCTTGTACCAGTTGCACCAGTCCGCGGCGCGTGCGCGATACTCGGCGGGGGAGCCCATCGGTACCAGCACGTGGATCGGTTCTTCCTCGATGTGCAGCAAGAGCGAGCGTTCGAGGTACGCGAGCGCCGTGCCGAGAATGTCTTCGTCGGCTTCGATCTGGAGTTCGATGCGGTCGCTGCGGTTGGCGCGGCTGGTGGCGGCTTCCGTGCCGCCGGCCTCACTCAGGAACGGGTCGTTGGGGTCGAGACCCACAAACCAGGCGCTTGGCAGCACGATGCGCAATACAGGAGGACGCATCAGCGCGGCCATGCGCGTCTCTTGTTCCTGCCACCAGCGCGTATAGGCGCGCGGGTTGCCCGTGTCGTCGAACGCGCGCATGAGGTTGCTCTCGGCGATGAGCTGGTCCGGCGAAATCTGCGGCGTCGCTTCCGCCTCGGCGTTGTCGAGCTCGTCGAACGCGAGGAAGACGTTGCTCAGATCGCCGTCGTACCTGCTCTTGAACAGTTTTTCGTTCACGAACGAGAATGCGCCGCCGAGTTTTTTGTACCAGGTGTCCTCTTCGGCGTCGTATCCGCCGGGTTCGTCGTTTTCGCCGCCGGGGCGTTGGTTGGCGGGGTCGGTCGGGTCTTTGTCGACCACGCCGTTCTCTTTGTATTCGCCCGTACCGAGTTGCGTTTCACGCATGTCCTGGACGTCGATGTTGATCACGCAGCGCCGGTCTTTGTCTTCCGTTCGGTGCGTCTTCGGATCGTATTCGTCGTAGAACCCGAAGCACGTCGATTGGAATTCTTTCGACGCGACGTCGTTAGGCGCGTGCTGGTCCAATCGATCGCGGTCGTAGTCCGCATCCGGATACAGGCGGTAGTACGAGAGATATTGTTCGTCGAAACGAGGTGAGCGGAGGCATTGCGCTTGGTCCTGCGTGTTCGGGCAGCGGCATTGGTCGCCCACGCACATACGCGAGTTGGCCCATTCTTCAATGTCGGGGTGCGGTACGAAGCACGCTTGGTTCCATACGTCTTCGTGTACTTCTTCTTCGGTACAGACGTAGCGCAATCCTTCGCGGGCGCAGACGTCGATCGTTTCGAAGCGCGTCAGCATGTTGCCGTCTTCGTCGAATCCGTCGAACAGTTCGATTTCTTCCGGGCGCACCTCGAGACAGTCGGCGTAGGTGAAACTATTGAGGTAGCTGCAAAAATCGTTGCATGATTCGTCGTCCTCGAATTCCCAGCTGTCTTTGTCGTATTCGAAGATTTCGCCTTCGTTCAGCGGGATCGGGGGGCCTCCGCCGCCTTTGATGCGCCACTGGCACGGCGGGTCTTCGAAGTACGGGTGTGCGAATTCCGCCATTTGCGGCCCGTATTCAATCTCGATCCAGCCGTCGAATTCCTCCCACTGCGCGATCGGCCGCCATACCTCGCGCCAGACGCGGTCGATGCCCGTCCAGCACGCGGTCATGAGGCCTTGGGCGGAATCGGGGTAATCGTAATCGTCGTCCGGGTTGTCGTTGCGGTTCGCGTCTTCGCGCGTCGCCATGCCCGAGGGGATGTCGCCATCCCAGTCGTGCGGCCGGCCGGGGAGATCATGTACTTCGGCGATGAAGCCATCCACGTCGAGTTCGCGATCCCATCCGCCGCACTGCGCGCCTTCGAGGTACGCGGGAATCGCCGTTTTCTCGTCCTCGCCGCGCATCGCTTCGTCGACCGCGCGGATCGACGTCGGCCGCGCATCGGGGATGCGGAAATTGTCGCGCGCATCAGCGGAGGCCGTCGTCGCCAAAAGCGCCAACAGAAGCCCCATGTACGCGAATGATCGCATGGCAGCGAGTATAGCGCGGACTCCTGCCGTTTCTGCGATCGAAGATGAGGTTTTCACAACAGACCCATTCGTTGTCCAACCAATTCTTATTTCATCGCATCACGCAGCGTCGTACCGCGCCTTGTCCGCGCTCCGCGAATCGGGGTACGCTCGTCCTCCACTCTTCCCTCTCCACGTATGTACTCCCTTAACCGCGTGACGCTCATCGGTTACCAGACGCAGCCCGTCCAAGTGCGCCAGACGCCGACAGGCACCAGCGTGACGGACCTTAACCTCGTCGTGCCGTCGCACATCAAGACCGAGAGCGGCGAGACCATCGCGAGCAAGAGCTTCCATACGGTGACACTCTGGGGACCGGTGGCCGAAGTCGCGGGTCAGTTCATCCGCCCGGGATCGCAGATTTTCATCGGCGGACGCCTGCAGACCGACAGCTGGGAAGACGAGAAAACGGGTGAGAAACGGTCCAAAACGAAGGTTGTAGGCAATGAAATGATTTTGTTGGATCCGAAAGCCGGGCAGACGCCCGCACCCTCGAGCGATGCCGTCGCCGGTGGGGTGAACCGCGCCGAGGTCGTTGGTAACGTGACGAAAGATCCGGAGATGCGCACGACGACGAACGGCCAGAAGGTGCTCACGATCGGCGTGGCCACGAACGATCGCTGGAAGGACAAAGCGAGCGGCGAGATGAAGGAAAAGTCGGAGTTTCACAACGTCGTGGTGTGGGGCGCGCTCGCGGAAGCGGTCGCGATCAACGCGAAGAAGGGCGCGCGCGTCTACGCGTCGGGCCGTGTGCAGAGCCGCAGCTGGGAAACGCCGACCGGCCAGAAGCGCGTGTCGACGGAAATCGTCGCGGACCAGGTGTCGGTCCTCGGCGTGAAGAACAAGGTCGCCGACGAATCGCTGCGTCTCGACGAAGGTTCGTTCCGCCAGAACGCGCCGAGCAACGACAGCGCCTTCGCGCAGGACACCGCCGC
>CAZZDD010000059.1:0-13276 GCA_964652185.1 uncultured Candidatus Peribacteria bacterium
CTACGTCTCCCCCGACAACGAAGAAACCCTCGACCTCGTTGTGAACCTGAACCTGCAGGACGAAGCATCGCTCGAAACCAACGCCTGGGTCAGCGGCACGCTGCCGTCGATCGAGCAGCTGGAAGCGGAATTGTTCACGCAGGAATTCGTGCGGCAAAAGTTCCTGCCGGACACGCAGGAACAAGAAACGATTGTCGATCCGGAAAAAACCACGTCCGTCCTTCCGAAGAAAGACGTCGCGCCGAAGAAACCTGATGAACGATTGCCACGCTTGAAAGCGCTCCGGAACGTGTTGCTCAAGAACCGCTGGAAGGCGAACTTCATTATCGACGATCGCCCGTCCCTCCCCGCGAAACCGAACTACGACTCCGTCGAACCTGGCCACTACGAACTCGTGCAAATACCCGACGCGGGATTGCAAATCCTCATCAGCGACGACTACTCCAAGGGCACGTACGTGATCCGCAACATGACCGACAAAGAGGAATTCACGAGGGTCAGCATCGACGAGTTCATCGCTGCATACCGCGCGACGGACCTAACCTATTCCGCCGATAAATTCCGTCACAGGCTCGAAGCGGAGATCGGCCAGCAGATAAAGGATCCGATGACGATTTACCCCGTCGCCTCGAGCTTCAAGACGCCGCTGCACGGCACGCGTTTCCCGAACCCCGAAGCGCTCGGTCTGCTTCGACGGGACCTCGAACTCGCCGCGCGGCTCGCCGGCAAAGAGACGATCGAAGAACTGACGATCGCCGACTTCAATAAGATAAAATCGGAGTCCACTCGCTGGAGCTTCGGCGGCCTTGCGGGCGGTGGCACGTACCTCGACCGCATCGCGACGGAATTCGGGCTAGACGCGAGCCACATGCCCCGCTCACGTGAGCAGGCGATGGAAGGCATACAGCAGACCGTTCGCCAGAACGCCGAACGGACACCTGATCCCGCCATCATCGATCAGGAAACGATCGGCCGCTGGAAAGAGGGCGTCCTGAAGCCGTTCGATCAATTCGATTTCCGCGAGCGCACGCTCGATTTGATCCTCAGCGAACTATCGCCTTCGTACCTCGCAAAGAAAGCCGACGAACCTGCCGGTACCGCCGACCATCGCCGCGAAACCGCGCGCGAACGGCGCAAGATCAGGAAGGAGCGAAGGCAATCGGCGCCCGAAGAAACGGCGGACGCTCAGTGATAGCCACACCGCTATCGCCGCAGCCTGGAACGGCTGCTGCTAGGACCTATAACCGATTGTTCTAGCAGCACCCCTTCGTGGGTGCGGCACACCCGCACCCGCCCGGTTCCTTCCCTTCTTTCGCGCACTGGCACTCTCCCCCGCCTGCGCACGCGCACGTCTTTTTAAGCATGTCCTCCGGTAGGTCTAATTTGAAACGTCCGTCACGGTGATCAATCGTCGCGCCGCCCACACGCTTGAGGGTCAACGGTGATGCCGCCAGTTTCAACGACGGCACCGCAGCATGACCGAACAGCAGGTGGTCATCGGCGACGTCGGGGAACACGTCGAGACAGAAGCCGCCCGCATCGTCGAGACCGACGACGAGGAAGTGATCCGCTTGGTTTTCAGTTTCGAGAATCTTCGCAAGCGCCACCGCCGCCGCTTCGGTCACGTCGATCGTCTTCGGGCGTTCGGGTTGGCGCGTAAAGAGGGCGTTCAAATCCGTCACGAGATCGTCGAGGCGATCTTCTTTGAAGCCGTGCGTCGCATACCCTTCTTCGAGCGTTTCGAATTCGCTGCCGGCGCAGCCCACGCAGTGCAGCCCGTATTCGGCGAGCAGCGGCTGTGCGTGTGGCAAAAGAGTCAGAATATCTTGTACGCGCATTGCGCGAGTGATGGCGTGTGCCATACGCTGATTCTACAGTTCTATGCATCGTTCCACCCGCGTTTTCATCGGCTTCTTGGTTCCCGTATTCACCCTGCTATTAGGGTGGCAATTAGGCGTTCGGCAAACGACGGTGAAGTATGCGGCGGCCCAGCAGCGCCTGGAGCAGATGCTCATCGGCGTCTCGCAGAGCGGCGCGACCATCGTGAACCCGAAAGACGACGTGAACATCGAACTGCTGTGGACGACGTGGCGGTTGCTGCTCGCCAACTACCTGCGACCGGAAGAATTGAACGCGCAGGAGATGGTGGAGGGCGCGGTGGCGGGCATGGTCGCGGGCGTCGGCGATCCGTACACGCTGTTCATGACGGCCGATGAAAGCACCGAGTTCATCGACGGCCTCGGCGGCAACCTGGAAGGCATCGGCGCGGAGCTGTCCGCCGAGGGCGGCATCATCCGTGTGGTGCGGCTTATCGAAGGCTCCCCCGCCGAGCGCGCGGGATTGCTCCCGGAAGACATCATCACCATCGTGGATGGCACGGAAGTGTCGGGCATGCCCCTCTCGGACGCGATCTCGCTCATCCGTGGAGAGAAAGGCACGCCCGTGACACTCGAGGTGATGCGCGCGGACGAAACGAAGACGTTCACGATCATCCGCGACACGATCCACATCCCGAGCGCCGAATACGAAGAAAAGACCGGCACGGGCGGCACGGTGGGCCTTTTGACCATCAGCCAATTCGGCAGCGAGACCGTCGCGGAAGTGCGGGGGATCCTCACGGGGATCGACAGGACGAAGATCAAAGGTCTCGTGATCGACCTGCGCTACAACGGCGGCGGATACCTCGACGGCGCGATCGACCTGACCTCGATGTTTGTACCTGATGGCCGCGTGGTAACGGTCGCGGGCCGCACCCAACGCCAGGACCACGACGTGACGGGCAATACGATCCTCCCCGACATGCCGCTGGCGGTGCTCATCAACGAAGGCAGCGCCTCGGCATCAGAAATTCTCGCCGGCGCGCTGCAGGACCACGAGCGCGCAGTCATCGTCGGCATGCAAAGCTTCGGCAAGGGCACGGTGCAGGAAGTGATCGACCTGCCGGGCGGTTCCGCGTTGCGCGTGACGACGGCGACATGGCTGACGCCGGACGGCACCGACCTGGGCAAGCACGGCGTGACGCCGGACGTGGTGATCGACCGCACGATCGAGGACATGGAAGCCGAAAGGGATCCGCAGTTGGACGCAGCTATGCGCGAGCTGCTCTGAGGCGGTAGGATAGAAGCCGATGCTACGCCTTCCTGCCTCGCTCGAACGTCGTCTCCAAGAACTTTTCCCCCGCGCGAAAGACCGCGAGAAGTTCGTCGCGGACCTGGTGGAAGAAGCGCTCCAGTCGCGCCCCGCGGCGGACGGGTTGCCGAACCAGATCGGCGGCACGCTGCATTTGTTCAGCGACGGCGGCTCCCGCGGCAATCCCGGCCACGCCGCAATCGGCTGCATCCTGGAAGACCCCGTCAGCGGCACGGTGCTGAAGGAGCACTACGAACGCATCGGCCAAGAGACGAACAACGTCGCGGAGTACAAGGCGCTCATCAAGGGTCTGGAACTCGCCCGCGAGTACCAACCCAACCGCCTCATCTGCCACCTCGACAGCGAGCTCGTCGTGAAGCAGGTGAACGGCGAATACAAAGTGAAGATGCCGACGCTTCAGCCGCTGGTCGACGAAGTGCAGGAACTGGCGAACGAATTCGCGGACGTCGTCTTCGTGCACATTCCCCGCGGCGACAACTACCGCGCCGACGCATTGGTAAACCGCGCGCTCGATGAATTGCCGAACCCCTCGCCGCCCGTTCCGCGATCGGCGCCTCCCGCCGCTTCAAAGGGCCTGCCAGGAGACACCTACAGAAACGCGCAGAATCAACGCCAGTTGTGGTAATCTCACCGCGTGCGACACATCGTGCTCATTGCCGGCCTTTTCCTTGCTGTGCCAACCTCAGCCTCGGCCGCCGATCTGCTCTACCGCCACGATCACTTCCTCTTCACCGTGCCGGCCAGCGAGGTGCGCGCATGGACAAGCAGCGACACGGCCTGGACCTACGCCGGCGAGATCGTCACGCCGCCCCAGCGCTTCTTGGCCGACGGCGACGAACCGCCCGTTCTGCCTGCGGGATTCATCCGCACGACGCGCCCGGGTTATTCGATCGATGCCATCAAAGAGACGCTGCGCAGACGCATCAGCGGGAATTTTGACCGCCCCGCGGGGGCCGTCATCATCGACAAAACCGCCTCGGGATCGGTGACGTTCGACGGCGTCGGACTCCCCGGCCGCGAAGTGGACCTCGACGCCCTCGCGGCCCTCACGGTGGAAGCGCTCGAACGCGGCATGACCGACATCGAATTGCCGGTCAAAGAAACCCAGCCGACGATCACGGTCGCCTCGGCGGAACTGCGTGAACTGGGCATCAAAGAAGTCGTGACGGTCGGCGAATCGAACTACGCGGGCTCGCCCGTGAACCGCCGGCATAACATCGCGGTCGGCCTCGCGCGCTTCAACGGCCACGTCATCCCCCAGGGCACCGTCTTCTCGTTCGGCGAGACGCTCGGTCGGGTCGACGGCACGACCGGCTACCGCAAAGAACTGGTCATCAAAGGCGACCGCACCGAACCCGACTACGGCGGGGGCTTGTGCCAAGTGAGCTCCACGGCCTACCGCGGCGTATGGGAACACGGCTTCCCGATCGAGCAGCGCATCAACCACAGCTACGCGGTGAGCTACTACGGCCCGCAGGGCACGGACGCGACGGTCTACCCGCCGAATCCGGACATGAAATTCACGAACGACGGCCCATCCGCGCTCCTGATCCAAACCCACCACGACGAACAGGACCACGCGTATTTCATCTACTACGGCACGAAGGACGCGCGCGAGAGCGGCGTGTACGGACCGTTCGTGTGGAATCGCACGGCCGCCCCGCCGGACCGCACGATCACCACGACGGAACTGGCCCCGGGCGTGCGCCGCAAGGTGGGCGACCGGCACCCCGGCATGACCGCCGCGTGGGTGCGCTACACGACGCTGGCCGACGGCACGAAACTGGAGGAACCCGTGATCTCGATCTACCAGGCGCGTCCGCTCTTCTACGAAGTGGGCGCCGCCTCCGCGCCGCAACCGTCCATCGACGAGGCGCCGTCGTGGATCGACGCATAATCAGACTGCCAGCGCCGAATACACCGCCGTGCTTTTCAAATCGCGCGCGTGTTCGGCCAACATCGCCTTGGCGAAGTCCAAGAGATCGTCCGTAGCATCGATCGTGTGGCACAGCACGGCGAAATCGCCCGTACGGCTGGCGAGCAATACCCCTGCGCGCTCACGTTCACTCAATGAGGTAAATCTCCGATCATCGAGATGCGACGGCAAGAGGCCGAGCAAGTGGAACAAGCGAAGTTGGAACGCGAGCCGCGACCGCGCAGGGTCGATGCCGCACACGTGCAGGAATTGGAAGAGCAGATCAAACACGTCGGGAAGCGGCTCGTCGTCTTCGGTGAGGATGAGGAGCAATTCGATCCCCTGCTGCGCCGCCGCGAGCGTCATTGCTTCGGACACGTCCGCGATGTCGCCGTTCAAACGCGCGGCGGCGATCGTCGCGTTACCGTTGTCTTCGCGCAGGTCGATCGTCAAACGCCTGCCGGGGAGGAGGAGCGCACCCATGCGGCTGCCGAGCTTGCGGACGGCCCGCGCCCGCGCGGCGATGCGGCCCCGTTCACGCGTAAAAAGAATGCACAAACGATCCGCCTCGCCGACGTTGTACGTCCGCAGCACGATGCCGTCGAGCGTCTGCTGCGACCGCACGATCAGACGCGGAAGGACGATCCGGCGCGCTCGACCACCCACGAGAGCCCCACGAGCGCCACGGCTTCGGCCAGCACGACCGCGGGCACGGAAGGGAGGAGCCCGATGAGGAACGCTTCGCCGACCCATGCCGCGACCGCGGCAGAAAGCGGCAAAAGCGCGAGCGTGACGATGACGATCGCGGAGAACAGGAAGGACGCCGCGAGCGCGCCGAGTAAGGCGATCACTCCGGCGGTGACGGCCGGAAACGCGAGGATGCCGGCCGTCGCTCCCGCGAGTTTTTCGGCTTTGGCGTGAGGGCGGCGGGCGACGGCGAGACGAACGAGCAAGTTGAAGGCAAGGACGCCCGTCACGATGATCGCGAGAAGCACCAACAGCTCGACGCCCGTGCGCGCGGTGTCGACCGCTTCGAGGAGCTCCGCCGTCGAGGTTTGCTGCGTAGCGATGTCCGAGAGCGACGACGTATCAAGAACGTCTCGGTACTGCTCCGATTGCGCGAACGCCCGCAGGTCGGCGTAACTGCCGGCGTCGGTGGGCGTCACCACGAGCGCGTCGGAGAACGGATTCTCCATCCCGTAGCGGGCGAGGAAATCGGCGAGCGCCGGGTCGCGGGCGGATTCTTCGACGAAAACCTGCTCGCGCGTGACGTACCGCACGTCGCGGACGGACGGCATCGCATTGAGCGCGGCATACAATTCTTGCACCTTCTGATCGCTCGTTCCATCCGCCACCTCGAGGTGCACGGCCCCCCGCTCCAACGTCGTCACGGCGACGGTGCGCACGCCCGAAAGGGCGATGAGCAGCAGCTGCACGAGCAAGAGAGCGAGCGCGACGCCGAACGCATCGAGCTTCCAGCCCTGCGCATGCAGGAGAAACTCCCACCCGCGGGCGACGGAGCGGCGAAACGCGATGAACCCAGCGCTATCCATGGACGCGAGTATACACTATCTCACTTCATCATCTTCGATTGGCTTTCGACGCGCGCCACCATATCCACGCACTCGCGCGCGCGGCCGCTCTGGGGATCGAGTTCCAGCGCGCGCTGGAAGAGCAGCCGAGCCTTGCCGATGTCGCGGCCTTCCAAATACGCCACGCCCAAATCGCAGAGCGTCAGCGGGTTGTCGTTATCGAGGTTAAGAGAACGTTCGAGCGTCACGATGCCCTCGGGCCGCTGGCCTCCTTTGAAGAGCGACCAACCCAGGCAACGGAGAATCTCGGGATTGTTCGGCTTGAGCTTGTTGGCCAGCCGCAATTCGACGAGCGACTCTTCCCAGCGGCTTTCGTTCGAGCGCAGGAATCCGATGATGTAGTGGCCGGTGTAGCTGCCCTGATCGAGGATGATCGCCCGTTCGGCGGCGGCCTCGGCGCGCGCGAAATGATCGAGCGAGAGCTCGTTGTCGGCCAACTCCTCGAGCGCGGGCACGTTCGCCGGATCATCCGTCAGCAATTCTTCGAGGAGGACGATCGCCTCTTCGTGCTTGCCCTCCAGCTTCAGGAGTTCCGCGCGCTCCAGCGCGTCGAGGGTGTCGTCGGACAGGTTATCTCCGTACATAGCTGCATAGTGTAGAACAGGTCAGACGAGGATCAACGGAATGGGAGACTTTTTATGGAGCGAGGATGAAGAACGCCACCGTACGCAGGATCGCGTAAGCACCCAGAACGATGACCATTGCCACCAAAGACCCGATCATGATGTCTTTCCCTTTGTTCTTCCATTCTTCATGAGCGCCCGAAGCGGTCAAAAGCAGGGCGCCGTAAATGAATATGGCGACGGTGATGAACCCGATCGCCGCGGCAAGGAAATTCACGATGTTGCCCGTCAGCTGCTGCCAACTCATCTGCGTACCGATATCGACGATGAGCTGCTGGGCCGATGACACGGCCGGAAGCGCCAGGAGACGGAGGAATGGCGTAAACATGCCTCCAGTAGAGCATATTTTTCTCCGCGGAGCACGTTGCGTTCGACCCATGGACCCTTACACTGGACGTCTCATGGGATCCGACTTCGAACCACGTCCTTTACGCGGCGCCAACAATAAGTCTGAACAGCCCGTTCGACGCGTCCGCGTGCCGAGAACGCGTCATATCGAAGGCTTTACCGGCCGAATGATCGAACGCTTCCACGAAGCGCGGATTTGGGCGAAAGACCGCGGATGGAAAAGGCTCCTGCGCGATGGCGTCATTGGCGTCGCCGGCCTCGGCTTCCTCTACCTCGGCTTCCTGTGGATCACACTCCCCGACGTCGACGACCCCTCGAACCTGATCCCCGACCACAGCTCGGCCATCGTCGACCGCAACGGCACGGAACTCTACCGTCTCTTCCGCGACGAAGACCGCGAATTCATCCCAAGCGAACAGATCCCGCAGCACATGAAAGACGCGATGGTCGCGATCGAAGACAAGCGCTTCCACGAGCGCGGCTGCCTCGACGTCATCGCCCTCGGGCGCGCGGTGTTCAAATTCGGCAACTCCGGCGGCGCTTCCACGCTCACGCGCCAGCTCGCGCGCAACGCACTCAATCTGCAACAGGAGAACATCCTCAGCCGCAAGCTGAAGGAAATCATCATCGGCTGCGAGATCGAATGGAAATACGAGAAGGACGAAGTCCTCGCAATGTATCTCAACTGGGTACCCTTCGGGCCCAACGCCTACGGCATCGAACTGGCGTCGCAGCGGTACTTCGGCGCGTCGGCAAGCGGCATGACCTTGGCGCAATCCGCGATCCTCGCGTCGATCCCCCAACGCCCCACCTACTTCAACCCGTACGGCTCGCACGTGCACACCACCCCGACCGAAGACACGCAGCGCCGCATCGAAAACGGCGACGTGGATTCCGCCGACGACCTCGAAATCGACGACGTTCGCGTGGGCCTGCTCGGCGGCATGTTCGGCACGGGCGCGACGCAGTTCTACGTGGGCGGTCGCAGCGACCAAGTCCTCCAGAACATGGTCGAACAAGGCTACATCACGGAAGACGAGCGAACGGAAGCGACCGAAGAATTGAAAACGATGGAATTCGCTCGGTCCAGAGACAACATCCGCGCGCCGCACTTCGTGTTGTGGGTGCGCGAACAGGCCGAAGAATTGCTCGGCGGACCCGAATCGGGCCTGCTGGACCAAGGCGGCCTCACGATCGAAACGACGCTCGATTGGGACCTGCAACAAGCGGCTGAAAAGGCGGTCGAAACGCAGCGTGAAACGGCGGCGGCGACCTACGAAGCGCACAACATCGCCCTCGTGTCGGCCGTTCCGCACACCGGCGAGATCATGGCGTACGTCGGCAACGCCGATTACGCGGACGAGGAATTCGGCGGCAAGATCGACATGGCCCAAGTACCGCGCCAGCCGGGCTCCAGCTTCAAGCCGCTCGTATACGCCGCGGCCTTCGAGAACGCGGGCGCGGGTCCCGCTTCGGTGATCTTCGACGTCCCGACAAGCATCGGCGGCGAACAACCGCAGAACTTCGACGGCGGTTTCTGGGGGCTCATGACCGCGCGCTCCGCGCTCGGCGCCTCGCGCAACATCCCCGCGATCAAAATGTACTTCCTCGCTGGCGGCGACAACGCCGTCCTCGACCTGGTCCATCGCCTCGGCGCGCCCTCGCCGCTCGAACAACGCGAGAAGGCTCTGGAAACGAACCCCGACTTCGAATACGGATGGCCGCTCGCGCTCGGCGCGGCGGAAACGCCGCTCACGGAAATGGTCCAGGCCTACGGCACGATCGCCAACGGCGGCAAGGTCATGCCGCTCTACGGCATCCAGCGCATCACCCGCAACGGCGCCATCCTCTACGAAGCGCCCCGTCACTCGCCGCAGGAGGCGGTCGACCCGCGCATCGCCTACCAAATCACGTCGATCCTCAGCGACGCCTCGGTACGCCCGGGTGAGTTCTGGCAAAACGCGCTCACGGTCCCCGGCGGCCCGAGCGGCGCGAAGACCGGCACGAGCAACAAGTGCTTGAAGCGCGACGCCAACAACAACTGCACCGAGCGCAGGCCGTCGGACCTTTGGACGATGGGCTTCATTCCGGGGTTGGTTACGGGCGTGTGGGTGGGCAACGCCGACTCGTCGCCGCTCGCGTCCAAGGCGGAGTCGCTCACCACCGCGGCGCCGATCTGGAAAGGCTACATGACCGCCGCGCGGTCGATCCTCACCGATCTCCCCGCCGCCTTCCCCGTGCCGTCCGGCATCGCGAACGCGCAGATCTCGGGCTTATCCGGCGAGCTACCCACGGAATGCACGCCCGTCGCGTACCGCAAGTCCGACATTTTCTTGAACGAGCGCATGCCCTCCCAAGCCGACCCCGCGTGCGTGCAGCTGGAGATCGACAAGGTCACGGGCTTGCTCGCGTCAGAAGAGTGCCCGGTCGAAGCCCGCGAAACGCGCAGCTTCTTCGCCCCGACGGAACCGCTCGCCGCGCGCTTCCCGCAATGGCAGGCGTCGATGAACGCATGGCTCGCCTCGAAAGCAGGCGTCTACGACCCCGTGGCGGGCGCGTTCAGCGGATCGGTCCTCCCGCTCCCGTTGGCTCCCACGGAAAGCTGCACCCTGGCCATGACGCCGGGACGCCTCGAGAAGCCGACGCTCTCCATTGAGTTCCCGAAGAACGGCGGCACGGCGACGTACCCGTCGTTCCAACCGAAGTTCGACGTACGGGTCGGCTCGCGCATCCGCGAAGTCCGCGCCGAGATCGACGGCAAGCCGGCCGGCTCCGAACGCGGAGCGGCGGCGCAGCGCATGACGATCAGGGTGCCGAATTCCATCAGCGAAGGCGGCTCGCACACGCTGACGCTCACGGTCGTCGACGAGTACTACAACGAAGCGAAAGACGAAGTGACGTTCCGCTTCGAGGAAGACGCCGGCGGTCCGAGCGTGCTACTCCTCCACCCCCGCAACGGACAATCTCTCATCCGCGGCATGCCCTACACGCTCGAAGCCGAAGCGGAGGACGACGAAGGCGGCATCAAGTACGTGCAGTTCTTCCTCGGCAACACGCTCCTCAGCACGAAGCCGAACGCACCCTACACGCTTGACTACAATTTCGACGTGGAGCCGGGCGACTACGACGTCTCGGCCGTGGCCACCGACCTCGCGGGCAACGAGCATGAGGACGGGGTAGAGATCACGGTGACCGCGCCCACGGGCAGCGGCGCGACGGAGTAAGACTTGCTTTCCCTATAGAAGGCGTAGCATGTGAAATTAATGAAGTTCGCGCGCGCCTTGGCCGACGACAACGGGCATGATTTCGTGTGGCCATCGTGGCACCGGGCGGAAGACGAACCGACGGACGAACTAATCCTCACCGCCGAAGAGATGGCGGCGATGTCTATTTCGATAGACGATGTGCTCGCTTCGTCGCGGCAGAAAGCAGTTGTGAGCTTGGCACCGGCACCCATGCAGTTCCAAGCCATGCCGCTCGCGATGGAACTGCAGCAGCAGGCGCAAAGTGCGGCGCAGTGATCGATTTCGCTTTCCTCCGCCACCGATCGGGGTAGCATGACTGTTTAGCGAGATCCTTTCACAACATGGAGGATCGTATGAAAGGAGAAGACGGACTGGAACATGTCGATAGCTGGCTGGAAGAAGGACTTCCGCCGGAAGAAACGCGGGAGCTCCGCGGCACCCCACTCTGGTGGGAAAACAACCTCTCTCCTCATGAAGAAATTCTAGGGGAGAGCCCGGCAACCGCGCGCCGGGAACAGGAGCGCGAGTACAGCGAGCGATATGGATGGATCTACGATATCGGTGAAGCGCTGTACTGGTACGCAGCATCCTGGTGGACCGCAGACACGATGTTGGCATTGTTTCGCGCGAGTTACGGCGTGCTCATGCTCGCCCTGCTCTTCGGCATCATCTATTCCGTTTTTTATGCCACCGCAAACGGTCCCAACGTCCGCACGCTGCCCACCGTCGAAGAACTCATGCAACCGGCGAGCCAGCCGGAAGAAGGATCGCCTATCCCCATGGAGGGGTTGATCGATATCGATGAAAAGAATTAACAATCCGGATCTCGCTATGAACCCCGCTCGGTCGAGTGGGGTTTTTATTTAGAACTCCGCATTCGTATGCACCTCACTCACGTCTTCGTCTTCTTCCAGCGCCGAGACGAATTCCGCCAGCTGCTCCATCGCCTTTTCGTCGGGCAGCGGCGCTTTCTGCGTGGCCACGTAGCGCAATCCCGCCGAGAGGATCTCCCAGCCGTTCTGCTTCAGGAAATCCCGGACCTTCGGCCAGCCGGCGATGTCGGTCGTCACAGTGATTACGTCATCGGCCGCGTCGACGTCCTCCGCGCCGACGTCGATCAACTGCAGTTCCAATTCTTCGATATTCGTCGCACCGGATTTTTTCGCTACCACGACCCCCCTCCGCGCGAACATCCACAACACCGACGACGATTCGGTGAACGATCCACCATTCTTGCTGATGATCGTCTTCACGTTGCCGAGCGTGCGATTCGTGTTATCGGTCAGGCATTCGATGAGGCAGGCGACGCCCCCCGGCGCCATGCACGCGTAGAGAATCTCCTCCATCTTGTCGCCCTTCACGCCCGTACCCTTCGCAATGGCGCGGTCGATGTTCGCATTCGGCACCGAGTCGGCCTTCGCTTCCGCGATCGCATTCTTCAAGGCGCTGTTCGTGTCTGGATCGCCCCCGCGCTGAGCGGCGATTTCGATCATTTTTGCGTGTTTCGTGTACACCTTCCCGCGGGCCTTATCGGCCGCGGTCTTTTTGACGCGAATGTTATGCCACTTGGAATGACCGGACATACGCGCAGTATACCTCGCACTCGAACTGATACTTGTCTAAAATACAAAATAAAGTATAATAAAATATATCCTTCGCACCATCACATCGCTTCTCTCGCCCTGCGCGGCATGCCGCCTAGAGCGAGGGATGCTGTATCCCGGAAACACTCAACCCCCAGAGGTGCAGTATGGAATGGTTCTTTACGTGGATTGTTGGCGCCCCGTTGGCCGTCGTGTTCGGAGTACTCGTTCTCTGCCTTGCAGTGGACCGATTGCACCGCCTCGGTGAGATCTTCGGGTTGCTTAAATCACCACCGCCCTTCTAGGGCTGATCATCCGGGATACGACGGGATTCAACATCCCGGTACGATCCCTCATGGCCCTGTCACACCGACAGGGCTTCTATTTTGACCGGAAGAGGATTATTGACAAATTGACATATTTTATGTATAATGTTCATATAACAATTATTTCTCCATCCCTATGAACGCAGAAGACATGAAAATCGTCGATAAGCTGACGAAAGGCAAAGAATTGGACGCTGTCGCCCAACAGGAAGAAGAGCTCGCTGCCAATGAGCCCGCAATCACGGCGAGGATGACGCACGCGCTCGAAGGCAATAAAAGACAATTGCTCAAGGCCGCTACGCCGGAAGATGTTCCGGAAACGAAGGAGGGATACATCGCTCGACTGCGGCGCTCAATCAAGAATCTTGAATTCGACCAAGGAAACCCGGAACTGACCAACGATGCGAAGTTGAAGATTACGAGCCAGATCCGTGAATTGGACCAGGAGCTCAAATCGCTCGGCGTGACGATGGAAGATTAATCGAACGTTCAAT
>CAZZDD010000059.1:13376-16905 GCA_964652185.1 uncultured Candidatus Peribacteria bacterium
GACCAGGAGCTCAAATCGCTCGGCGTGACGATGGAAGATTAATCGAACGTTCAATGCAGAAAACACCCTCCGACCGGAGGGTGTTTTCATGCTACGCTTCGGCCATGATGAAACCCCAGACAATCATCGGTAGCGTCGTCGTTCTCGCCGTATTCGGTGCCGTAGCGTTCGCGCTCGGCATGCAACCCCAGTACGCGATGGAGAGCGTTCAGCCCGACACTCCTCCGGATACCCAAGCCTCCTCCTCCGAGCCGGTGGAACAATGGATTCCCGAAGCGGAACCGACGGAAGACTACGAAGCCGCAGAGCGCGAGAGCAAGCGCAACGTGGAGCGCGCGGCCCAGATCGCAAACGCGTTCGTCTACGAAGGCGTGCCCGAGGGCTACGTCGAATTCTGCGCGAATGACGCAGGGTTCTGCTTCTCGCACCCCGCATCGTGGGGAGAGCCGCGATGGCAGATGGAGCAGGAATGCATCGGACGGCCCGACCTGGTCGGCTTCATCGGGAAATTCGGCGGCATGGGCGAGAATTATTTCTTCGGCGCGTCGCCCTATACCTACGCGGGCACCGATGAATGCGAAACATCCGGCCGCGGACTGGGCCTCACCGACGAGCTCGCCGATCCGCGCGACGCGGACACGATCATCCGCAGCGAACACGGGGCGGACGTCGCCGTGTGGCACGGCACCGAAGTCGGCTGGGAAACGCACGAATACGACCTGACCTTCACGGCGCCGACCACGCACCCGCTCGCGACGCGCATCATCTTCGTCGGCCCGGCCACGAGCGACCCCGCACTGAGCGAGCAGGACATCCACGACGTGCTCATCGCCGCCCATTCGTACCGGACGATCCCGGTGGAGCAGTAAAACCGACTACATCACTTTCCCCCCTCTCCCATGTCGAACGAAACGATGCACAACCAAGAAGTGGCCCAGTCCATCGAGGGCGATGCACACCGTTCGGGAAAAGTCGAAACGGACATGACGAGGATTCAAATCGTGACGGCCGAAGAATTTCAGAAGCTACTGACGTCCAACCGCCGCATCGAGCGCCAACCCCTCGCCGGACCGAACGTCTTGCGGGATCCGACGAACGGAACGGTCATTTTGACGAACAAAGGAAAGCTTTTCCCGCCCGTGCGCGAACCTCTTACACATTATTAAAAGCCGCCGATCCAAAGGACCGGCGGCTAGGTTGGACGTTCCGAAGAATACAATTACCACAAATGGACACCCATGAATTTCGGCAATGGCCCATGCCGTTCTTCCCACCTGTCTTTCAATGTCTTGTCGTCCATGATGTTATGAAAACGTGCTGCTTCTGATTCGAGATTGGACATCATCCAGGCCAACTTCGCGGGCATCGCGTTCTGGAACGTGGGCTTGCCGTCATAAGCCTCCCCGAAGTTGCATTGCAGGGTGGGCCGATATAACTGCACCGGGAAATCAAAACACAATCGATCCTTGATGTTACCCATGAGCGTGTCCGCGACGAATCCATACTTCGTGCGGGCGCGATCGTCGAAGGTATAAGTGAAATGGAACGACGACGGACCATTGAACTGATTCGCGACGATACGCAGTTCGAATTGATCGCACTTCAGGCGAAGCTCCAGATTGCAGCGATCGAACGGCGTGGGCGTGGGGAAGCGCCATATGTTCGCAAGCAGGGGCATCTCGGCGACGTTCAAGGGGCGCCGTTCACTGGTCGCATCGCGCATGAGTGCCTCGTGCAACGACTGCATCGCTTCCACCTCCGCGTCGACTAGGCTCATCGGCGTGCGCCAGTCATTCAGCTGCGCGTACACCGCATGCTGTATGACGGACAGCACCGTGGGCGACTGGGGAACGACTGTGTGCAGATAAATACCTTGGGTCAAACTCGTCATGCGTGGATCTCCTCGTACCTGAATGATGCGGAATATTTCATATTTCTTCGGAACGTCCCGAAGCGAATCTTCAACGATGAAGACTCGCCAGGAAACGCAGAAGTGATGTGAAGAATCGGTAACATACTATATAACTCTTGTAAAATTCGTCAATTCTCCCCTTTCCTACGAAAAAGGCGCCCGAAGGCGCCCTTTCAGTATCGATGGAAGAACCGCGATTATTTGCGGTAGGCCAAGAACGCCATGAAGCGCGCGCGCTCGACGGCGAGGCGGAGCATCTTCTGGTGCTTGAGGCACGCGCCGCTGTAGTAGCGGGCGCGGATGTTGCCGAAGTAATCGATGAACGGCTTCATCGCCGGGTAGTCCTTGTAGTCGATGTATGCGATTTCCTTCTCGCAGAAGTCGCACTTCTTGGAGCGCGGATCGCCGCGGTTCTGATTCTTCTGCTGGCGGTTCTGATTGTGGTTGGGGGGCATGGGTGGGTGGGGTGATCAGTGGTTAGATATTCAAATCGTCGGAGATGAGCTTATCGACGCCTTCGGACACCGACTCGGTCGGCATCGGCCTATCTTCTGCGACCTTCTTCTTCGCCGGAGCGCGCTTCACCTTGTCGACGACCTGCTTCAACTTCTTCTCCTCCTTCTCACGCGTGCGGACCTCGCGATCCATGCGGAGCTGCTCCTTCCATTGGTCGAGACGGCCGGCCATCGGGGCGATGTCGTAGTTCTTCACCGGCTTGATCATCATGTGGCGCAGGACGCCCTTGAGGATCGAGAGCTGGCGGTCGATTTCCTTGATCTTCGACGGATCGGTCTCGTGGTACATCACGAGGACGTTGGCTTCCTCGAAGCCGCCGATCTTGTACGCAAGACCGCGTTCGCCCCAGGCGTCTTTCAAGATCACGGTCGCCTTGGCGTCCGAGTAGATTTCGTCGATGGCCTTCAGGAGCTCGTTTTCCTCCTTCTGGTTCATCGGAGACGGATACAGGATCGCGGTCTCGTAGACGCGCACATCCTCGGAACTGGGTGTATGGACTGGCATACTGTTCGTGGGGGAACCGTGCGGGCCGAAGCGCCGTACGGGAACAAGTAAGGCCAGGAATCTATAGATCCCTGAAACGGGCGTCAAGCGGGTTTGACGCGTTTATGCACGCTCGCGCGCGATGATCTCTGCCAAGCGGGCCACTGTGCCCGGAGCGGACTCATACGGCGGATCGATACGCACCCCCTTCAGAAACTCTTCCTCCGCACGGTCGGACAAGCTCTTGGGAGCCACATCGGAAGGACGACTGCCATCGACGGCACCGAAGAGCTTCGCGGAAAACAACGCGATCTGCCGCCCCACCACGCGCTCCGCTTGAAATGCCAATTCCAACTCGTCGATCGACTCGGCTCCCAGATCGCGCTGCACGTGCGACGCGAGCGTCATCTCATCAAGGTCGTAGCCAAGACCATTACCGCAGATAACAAGAGCGGCCTGCTCGGATCCGTTGTTCGCGGGCTGATTGGATGTCGACATAGGAGAGAAAATCTATCACGCAATCATGAACGGTCAAGGACGCCGGAATCACCTACAAAAGGCCGAAAGAATTTTCTTGACCCCCCTTCAACCCCGTGTACTATAGCCCGGCTCCCGCTC
>CAZZDD010000060.1:0-16467 GCA_964652185.1 uncultured Candidatus Peribacteria bacterium
TTTTTTCACGCAAGGAAAGAGAGTTAGAAATGGTTGATCGAGTCCGCAATTTTGTGTCCGACGGGATGAATCTCTCACATCGAATCGAGGAGAACGCCTTCCATGGACCTCTGGAGTTTGAGTTCCGGCCATGTACCCGACTCGACCGCGGGGACTTCCTCCGCAAGATCGGAAAGCTCGCAGAGCAAGGGAAGCACGCGGAAGCCGAAGCGGAGACCGATCGCTTCCTTCGGGGCCGGGTCATCGGCTGGGACGCCGTAGACGCTGCAGGAAGCCCTCTGGAAGTGAGCACCGAGAATATCTCCCGGATGGAGCCGCTGTTGTTTGAGGCGTTCTTTAACACCGTTCTCGGCCTGACGCCGGCCGTTGCAGCCCAGCGAGAGGCCGACGAAAAAAACTCCGTAGCGGGATGCAGCTAATCCTGTTGCATCCCGAGGTAGCCTACCGGTCCTGCGAGGACTGTCAGAAGTACGTCTACAACCATCAGACCGGCGTCCGGGAGGAATGGCCGAAGGGAAGCGGAAAGCCTGTCTTGCGGATCAGGGGGCAACTGCCGCCCTGCAGCGAGGGACCGAACGCCTGCCCGAAAGGATCTCCGGATGCTGACGTCGAACTGAACGAACGGAATCAGAGAGTCTACCACCACTACCTGGAGTGTCGGGCGACTGGAAGCTTCCCCGATGATCCGATCGTCAGGGAGCACGCTGCGATCATCAGAAGCATTGAGGACCAGGCCCAGAAGCTGGAAGTCAGAAACAACTTTTTCACCTTGGCGAGCATGCTCTCGCCAGCAACTCACGGAGGAACCCATGTCTACCACGTTTGAGGAAATTAACGACGAACTGACCATCATCGAGCATCAACTCCGGCAAACGTCGGTTTCTGATCTCTCGAAAGCTTTAACGGAGGTTGCATCCGAAACGAGCGAATCGGAAATCAATCTCCTGGAGAAGATCCTGCAGTCCGCCAAGGAGCGGGAATTCCCATTTGAGAATTTCACCGACGCAGAGCAGGAAAGTACCTGCAAGGTTTTGAGGTATGTGCTCAACAGATGCATGGCCGAGAAGCTGGAAGCCGACAATCTCGGAACTGTCATCGAGCACGTTGAAGGCCTGCGGAAGTCCTCAGCCGAGCTCGTCTCGGACCTGCGAAAGATGTCCGCGAAAATCGAGACGTCGAAAAACCACTGATCGAGTCGAGACCTCTACCCGGTATCTCTACTTCCACCCCACACCCGCCAAGAACGGAGTCTATCCAATGGCCGAGACTATCCGCGATGTCATCATTCGCATCGCAATCGAGCAAAAGAACGCCAAGTTGCAAGTTCCTGATTTCTCTCCGATCGAAGCTGCTGTTCAGAAGTCTGCCGAGACTCAATCGAAAGCCTTCACATCGGCTTTTAAGTCCGCGAACTCCGGCAAGGGTTCAGGGATTGCCGCTGCAATGAGATCCCAGATCGAGGAAGCCGAGAGTTTAACGCCAGCACTGGACGCAGCCGTCAATCAGCACCTTGAGATCCTGAAAATGAGCAACACGGAAGAAAATCGGTTGCTCGCTGAACAGGCGATTGCCTACCGCGATTCCGTTCGGGAAATAATCGAGGCCAAGAAAACGGAATTGAAGACTCTGGAGGAAGCGGAGAGCCGGAAACAGGCGATCATGACGCAATCATCCGCGAGGCTGAAAGAGATCACCATCTCAGAGAAGATTGCCGCATTCGAGAGAAGGAAAGCAGCGGAAGCCTTGAAGGATGCAAACGCGGAAGCGGTACGCAATCAGGCACTCATTAACCGGATTGCCGGGGACATGCGATCCGCAGGAGAGGGAGCCTTTCGAGCTGCGAGAGGGATTGCGTTATGGACTGCCGATTCGGACGAGCAACTCCAGAAGATGATTAAAAACGTCGCTGCCGTTCAGGGGGCATGGGATATCGTTTCCGGGAGCATGAATGTTCTGCGAGGGGTCACGTCAGCCTACACCGCAGTAACGGCTGCAGGTGGCGTCTACGTTGTCGTTCAGAAGCTTGTCGCGAAAGGGAATCTGGAAGTCGCTTCAAGTGCGGCTGCCGCCACTACCGCGACGACGGCATTAGCTGCAGCCCAGACCGCAGGAAGCTCAACCGGGAAAGCCGCTGCCGCCAGCACTGGACTGTTGACGAAAGCCTTCACTCCTCTCGGTGCGATCATCGTCTCAATTGTCGCAGCCCTGGGGACTGGATGGTGGGCAATGCGGAAGTTTTCCGAGGAAGAGGAGAATGCCGCGAAGAATGCCGAGCCGATTCTAAACCGGTTCAGGAAGCTGCGAGAAGAGTTATCAGGGATGAAAACTTTCGAGGGGCACCTTGGCGTACATGAGCAGATCATGGCACTGAATGACCAGATGTCACCCGCCAGCCGACTTGTCGAACTGGAGAATCGACGCCTTGTCATCGCCCAGAAGCTGCAGGAGATCGACGCTAATCGGTTGCTGCAACTTGCCCGAACTGGTAACGCCGATGAGAGAGAGGTCGCTCTCAAGATGCTCCAGGAGTTTGATTCGCTGAATGACCGGCTGACCGCAACCGAGAAAGAGAAAATCGACGCACTGCGAGCACAAGGAGCAGCCCTGCAGGAGAATCTGAAGTCAACCGAGGATATCGCCAAAGCCGCAAAGGATGCTCTCCAGGCCGAGAAGGATCGAGTCGCAGGCGTCCAGCGATCACTAGGGGCGATGGACCCGCTCAAGAAAGCGGAATTGAAACGGTACGGAGAGATCATCAAGAGCGGAGGAGTGCTGAACGACTCGCAACTGGCTCGACTTGATCAAGGGTTTCGGGGCTTGTCGCCTGTGGCGGAATTCGTGGATCGGCAGTACGTCGCCAAAGGAAGGGGGCAGGAGAATATCCTCGCACCTTTCAACGGAGGGCAGAACCTGTCGGGCGTGGGGTCCGATCTCCAGGCACTGCAACGGACGTCAGACGAAGCGGGAGCGAGGTTTCTGGAAGAATTCAAGCTGACAATGCAGATGATGGCCCAGAACAAAGCGGAGATCTACAACGAGATGCAGAGCGTTGTAGCGAAGATCCGGGAGCGGTTCGCGTCGAAGGATGAGACGAGGCAACTGCAGGAGACGCTTAGCGAGATGGATCGACGGAGCCACGAGAGGGATGTCAGGCACCGTGGATATTAAAGCTGCTTGGCCAGCACTTTAATCCTGGCCTTAAGCCGAGCGTTTTGATCTTCGAGACTTTCAGCGTTTTTTAGGAGATCTTTTCGAAGTTCCGGGTCTTGCGTTGATTCTGCTGCCTTACTGGTTTCTTCAAGCAGATCGTAATTCAGATGCAACGCCTGAACTGCAGCACTGTACTCAACGACAGGGGACGTTTGATTGCAGCCTGAGCCGATGAGAACCGACACCAGCACTAACGGAGCGAATCGCGACATGATACAGCACCTGAAAAAGAGGAGGATCTCAACCAAGACCACACTCTACCTTTTGGGTGAATCAAATTCCTACTTTTTTCGGGGAGTCGGTTTCTTTTTCGCTGCAACGATACTCCGAGCCAGTCGAATCAGTTCGTCTCTCGCCCAAGTCGATGTAGGTTTCCCAATCGTTTCAGATGCGTCTCCGAGAAGCTCACGTTCAGCGTCAGTAAGCCGAATCATCAAGGATGTCATTTTTCGAGCGTCAGAGAGTGGCTTTCTTCCCATGTTTCCTATCCTCAAAAATAATGTACTGACGATATTGATGTCGCCGAATATTGTCAGTACAATTTATTTGAGTTCCGGCCAATTTGCAACCGGAAATGGAGCGAGGCCCCGAGAGCGGTAACTCCCGGAGCCTCTGAGAGTCACACTTACCCGATGAAAGGTGAAAAGCATGACCCCCAGCAATCTTATCGTCGAAACAAACGCCACAAAACAGGGAATCAGCGAGCAATCCCCTTCCCAGATGCGATTTTCAGTGCTCCAGATGCATCTATTTGCCCGCGAAACCTCACTGGATCTCGTCCGGGAGGATGTTGAAGACTTACTGAAAACCGACGGAATCGAAGTCGAGTGCTACTCGCCCAGCATCCATCTTGAACTGGAGAAAGGCTCTTCTGTGAATCGCGATGAGTCGCGAATGATCGACGTCGATGCAGAAGTGGTCGAGAGTTTTAATTCCCTCAGTGTGGAGATCTTCCCCAGCCCGATCCGCTTCAGCTTCATCCCTGGAGTGAGGCAGGGACTTGCGGAAGCCCTTCGCGAGAGAGCGAGACTTCTGCTGTCGATGGCCGAGAGAGTCCTTGCCGATCAAGATTTTGAGGAGATCCCGGAGATTACTAAGGACGATCTCCTCTCGGATGGTGAAGCGATCAGGGATCTCTATCGAAAGAGCGATGATTCCGAAGATTCAGTAGGCGACACCCCGAAACGGTACGAAGTGATCGATTGCGGGCGAGTGGTCTTTTCTACCCCTTGTCTCGGCATCGCGAAAAGCTTCTGTTCCGGTGCCAATCTCCCGGAAACTTCAATCCGAGCGATCGATGTCGAAGCCTCTGCGAAGTCCGCATAATCCCAAGTTCCAGCAATCCGCAGTTCAAGACAGTTTCCCCTTGCATCCCCGGAGATCTCTCCATGTCCAGAGTTTTCAAACAGACCTACACCCGCGACATTCCAGCGGATGGCGAGATCTTCGAGAAGAAGGGGAAGAAGTTCGTCCGGTTCACTCAGAGGGGCGGGAAACGCATCACCGCTCCTCTGACAGCCGACGGAAAGCGTTGTCGGATCGAGTCCTCAAAGTGGTACGGGGACTACATCGACGCGGACGGAATCAATCAAACAGTCCCTCTTGCGACCGATCGTACTGCAGCGGATCAGATGCTGGCGGAACTGGTCAAGAAAGCCGCACAGCGAGCCGCCGGCCTTACCGACAAGTTCGACGATCATCGGCAAAAGCCTCTGGCGGATCACCTTGAGGACTTCCGAGCCTACCTGGAGGGAATGAACCGATCGGAGAAGCATGTTTCCAAGGTGTTTTCTTCGACGTCTCGAATGCTGAAGGAGTGCGGTTTCTTCAAGATTCCGGATCTCTCAAAGGATAGACTCGATATCTACCTTGCGAAAAGGCGTCAACCGACAGAAGCGGGCGAGCCAGGTCTCTCGATCGCAGCCTCAAACGACTACATCGCAGCGATTACCAGCTTCCTCCGCTGGATGGTCTCTGAAGGCCGGATTCCCGCGAACCCACTGGCAGGAGTGAAGAAACAAAACCCGAAGCTGGACGTACGCCACGAACGAAGGGCGAGCACACTGGAGGAGATTTCATGGCTGACGACCGCTGCCCGCAACGGCAAGCCGTTCAGAGGGATCTCCGGCGAGGATCGGGCGATGCTCTACGCTGTTGCGGTCTATACGGGGCTTCGCGTCTCCGAACTGGCGAGCCTCTCCCGCAACTCCTTCAACCTGGAGAGTACCCCGGCAACGGTGACCGTCGAAGCCTGCTACTCGAAACACCGTCGCGAGGATGTACTCCCCCTTCCCCTGCCCCTCGTCGATGCTTTGAAGGCTTGGTTCGCCGGAGCACTCCAGCAACGCATTTCCGCAACGCTGCGAATCGAGGACGCCCAGCAGAGAGCTTCCCGGAAGTCTACAGAGCGACTTTGGCCGGGCACCTGGACCGAAAGAGCCTGCCGGATGATCCAGTCGGATTGGAGGGCGGCTCGCGATGCGTGGATCGAAGCCGCGGGCGACAGCGAGGCCGAGCGGAAACGCCGGGAAGAGTCCGACTTCCTGAAGTACGAAAACTCTGCCGGAGAAGTGGCTGACTTCCACTCCCTCCGCCATACGTTCATTACGCTGGTTGTGAAAAGCGGAGTAGACCCCAAAACCGCGAAGGAACTGGCCCGACATTCGACCATTACCCTCACCATGGACCGTTACTCCCATATCGGGCTTCTGGACATGCACTCAGCCGTTGAGAGGCTTTCTGATCTCCCAGAGATCCAGCAAGAGGCAGCCCGGGCGACTGGAACCGATGACCTGCCGGTCGATGGTTCGCTTGTCCTCACTTGTCCTTCCACTTGTCCGACTGCTGAGAATTCATGCGATTCCATGAGAGTTCCTGAGAATGAACCTCTCGCATCAGAAATGCAGAATCCCCCGGTAATTCTCAGGAAAACGCTGAGTTATCGGGGGAATTTAAAACAGCCGCCAGGGGGACTCGAACCCTCGACCTACGCTTTACGAAAGAGAAGGCTGATTCTCGTAAGTGCCTGTAGTGGCAGCAGTTTGCACAAGAGGGAGTTTATCGCTTGTCCTTCGGCTTGTCCAGAAGGGCTGAGAGAGGTCATTGAGGCTTGGGAAAAGCTCACTGACGAGGAACGCCGGGAGATTCTGGCGATTGTCGCCAGACAGTCTTAGTGATATTGCTGCAGGCTTCTCAAAAGTCAGCTTCCTACAAGGGATTGGCCTTGGGAAATCAACCATTGCAGAATACCAAGCACTGAAGAGGCGAGATATCTCCCCCAAAAATAAGTGCCAAGTCCAATCGCACCCAGAATAGCAGGAGTTCCAATGATAAATTTCCAGTTACTTCCAAGCGGACTGTATGCATTCTCCGGAGGATTAAATCCTAACAGGAAGTGGATCCAAACTTCTCTGTAGCGACGGCGATAGAAGTAGTCAGAATGTTCAAAGTCAGGGTTTTCCTGCTGAATAAGCCTTCCCTTCCAGGGTACTGAAAATCCATACACCCCAGCGGAACCGCCTTGCCAAACAACAAACTCATTTATCCAGGCCCAATAGTCCTTCCCTCCATAATCGTTGAGCACTTGATTGACGAGACTCTCGAATCGAGGCCAATTGAAGTTGCGTTTTACAATGCATCCACAAAGGATCATTCGGTCAAACCGAAGTTGGAATTTCTGCATGCTGTAAACGACGATATATGTCCCAAAGCTGTGTGCGATCACCGATGGACGATCAATTTGATGACGAGTGACAATTTCATTGTACTTTTCATTGAACCATGGGAGGTATTTCCTCCTGAAACCGGGGATCAGAAGGCCGATGGCCATTAAATATCCATAGTCAATGGCCTCGTGGATAAACCCGGCAGCACTTAACTCGCCACCAAGCTCTTTTTGCCATACCCCCCGTGATCGAATGCCATGCAGTGAGATCACTAGTTGTCGAGAGCCGCCACATGATTGATTGGCGTGGTAGAAGTGCGATAGAAAGTAATGGAGCCCTGCGGCGTGGTCGCCAATTTTTGCAGAAGTCTCCCTCCACCATTTTTGCAAAAGTGCGATACGTTGCTCAATCGGAGCCTCGTCGAGAGTCTTGAAAAAACTAACGTCTGGAACATCAGGAAGAGTCATCTAACGCCCTTCCAAATGTCTTCCTCTTTAGGCATCAAGAATACTGGTACAACATCATGACGCTCAACCATTCTGTTTTCATAATCGGGATAAGACCACGGGACAGCATCTGGAGTCTCGTAGTTGTCACCGAGCAATGCCCCTTCTGGTGATTCAAAGCGAAATCGGAGTTGAATTATTCCTTTTTCACAGAGAAACACAAAAGCTCTCGCAAGCTGCTCGTATGTCACCTTGCTCGCTCTTGCAACACGCCTCGGGTCAATTGAAGGAAGAGATGAGTTTTGTTCTCTCCAATCACCAATCGCACGGAGCGGGATCTCAAGATCTGGACGCTCATTTATCAAATTTTCGAATGTGATTTGTGACATAACTTACAGAGAGTGAGTTGATACCCGAGCCAATTTGAATCTCGTTAGGCTTGTTTCCGCCGAAGACAGTTCTGAGTGGTCTTTCTCCCCAGATGCCCTTGGCAACATGATGGTTCCAATTGATGACGAACCTCTCTATGGTATTCTTCGTCTCTGACATATAGACATCAATGGCCTTGGATCGATCCTCTGCGTTAAGAAGCTCTTCCTCTTCCTGTTGAGTCTGAAAAACTGCAGATCCAAACGCCGAATCTCGAAACTGCACCCGACAGGGGCTGAATGGCAAGAGATTGTCGAGATCTTCCTCCTGATCTCCATTTCCTGAGCTTTTCTTCAGGGCCTTCTTCTTATCAGCCTGACGTTTATCGATGACAGATTCAAGCATTCTTCGGCAGGCCTTCCTTAAATCCCATGCTTCGACATGTTTTTCGAGGTCAAGTGGCTTCAGGTGCTCAAGCAAAGTGTCGAGACGTTTGTCAATTTCCCGGGTGTTAATCGACTCCTCTTTTTCAATGGCTCCTCCTGCTCCGGCCCTGGCAATTCGATACTCCAACTCTCGTCCGTTCCAGTGGGCCAAGCAAACCACTCGCTTTTCGACCTTATCGTAGTACCGGACGACCGAGTTTTTCTGCTCTTCCTGCCTGGTGAACTGCATGCGGATCAGGTGGCCATAAATCTTCGCCGTCCAGATTCCACCGCCGTCCTTGTATCGAAAATCAGCCCAGACATATTTGCCTGGTTCTGTTTCGTAATTAGGGAATTGCGTTAGTGCGGATTTTGAACCAAAAAGCTTCAGCGATATCGCAAATCCATTGTTCAGGAATTCTCTAGACTCTTTGTTCTTGGGACGGAAATAAAAAATGTGCTGTCCGCCAGACTCTTCGTGATCCCGAACCAAATCGACCACTTCGGATTTGGAGATATATTTGTTGTCCACAGCATCTCTGAGATGCCGGACGTACTCAAGTTTTGTTGCCCCGGAGGTTCGGACGTCAAACCCTCTGTCCTTATAACTCTGTAGCAGACCGCGTATCTGTTCCACTGTGCAGGTGGCACTTACAACATCATAAAGAGTATTCGGGATCTCGCTTGACATAGAATTGCTCGTACTGGAAGTGTCTCAGAGTCTATCCGAAAAGTGGAAAGTCGGTTAAGTTCTTGTCGGTGTTGAGTTTCTTGGGTTGTTGAATTCCGGAGGTGGAACGATGGCAAGGAAGCCGTATCCGACCGATCTGACCGACGAACAGTGGGAGATTCTTTCCAACTTTATCCCTCCCGCCAAGACGGGAGGACGTCCGCGTGTTGTCGATCTGCGAGAAGTCCTCAACGCCTTGTTGTACCAGAACCGTACCGGCTGTCAGTGGGACATGCTCCCCAACGACTTCCCTCCCCGAAGTACCGTCCACGAATACTATTCCCAGTGGATCAAAGACGGGACCTGGCAAAAGCTGCTCGATGCCTTGCGACAGGGATTGCGAGCGACGGACTCCCGGAGCGGCGAACCGACACCGAGTGCCGGCTCGATCGACAGCCAGAGCATCAAGACGGCCGGCATGGGGGGAGAAACGGGCTACGATGGAGGAAAGAAAATCTCCGGGAGAAAACGGCATATCGTGGTCGATACGCTGGGGCTTCTGATCGCGGTGGTGGTGACCGGCGCGGGAGTGGACGACGCGGCTGCGGCACCGAAGGTCCTCAAGGAGTTGCGGGCGGATCGTTTCCCGCGACTGGAGGTGGTGTGGGCTGACGGGAAATATCACAACCATCAGTTGAAGCGCTGGTTGAAGCGGAAGCCGAATTTGCATCCCTGGAAACTGGAGATTGTTTCCCGGCAACAGGGGACGACAGGGTTTGTGGTGCTGCCGAAGCGTTGGGTGGTGGAGCGGACATTCGCGTGGCTGGTGCGGAATCGTCGTCTGAGTCGGGACTATGAACGGCGGACGGATTCGAGTGCGTGTCGCATCCGGATCTGTGCGATCCACGGGATGCTCAAACGCCTGACCGGCCATCAACACCAACCTCCATTCAAATACCGAGTTGCAGTGTGAAACACTTAAACATCACTTTTCGGATAGGCTCTCAGAATTGAATACGGAGTAGTATGGTACATTACTACCAATATTCAATACAACGCTCTGGTTCCCTGGATTGTCTTGTTTCGCTGTCTTGGCTTAGTTCGGACGGGCTTCAGTTCTGCTCAGACTTCTCGCGATGCAGCCTGCGGAATTCCCAGGGCGGGATCGGGGACTTATCAGCCCACAATCCCCGCTTTGCTTCCCGGGCTTCCGTCTCAGCGTCCGCCAGTTCCTTCGACTTGCTGTAACGCTTGAAGTGCCACGCGAAGCCGTCCTTGACCATCTCGCGATTGATGTGTCGATCCTCGATGAAGACATCCCCGAGGATTCGCTTATAGCGGTCCCTCTCCTCCCACTGGACCGTCACTTCTTTTCCGGCGACCTTATCCCCGAGATGCTCCTTCGATCGAGTGCCGAAAGCCTGCTTCGACTCTGGAGCGTCGATTCCTTCGAGCCGGATTTTGTGCTGAACCTTGTCAGCATCGAGAACCGTTATCGTGTCGCCGTCCGTCACCTTGACGACTTTGTCGCGTTGCTCCTCTCCTGCAGCGAGAGAGCACCACAGAGCGAGAGCGAGGGTGATGCGGGCGAGCATGCGTCAGGTTTCCTTCTGTGGGCTTGGCTGGGCTTCCGACGTTCCAAGAGAGGGGCCTGAGGCGTCGTCCTCTTTCTTGCGAGTGAGGTACAGAGTGAGGGCGTACCGTCTCCCGCAATCCTGGCAGTAGAGATTCGCCTTGATTGGAACGTTCTTCGCGACCGTTCCGCAGTCGCATTCGAAATCCATCGTGTGGAGGGTGACTTTGGGCAATTGAGCCTCTCGGCAAACCTGAATCTATTGTTTCGATTTGTTCCTGTTTGTTCTTGTTTCTTCCTCTGGTTCTACTGATGGTTGCACCATGTAACGCCTCAGGAATTCGATCAGGTCCTCTCCGAAAATGTACTTTCTTTTTCCGAAGAACGCACTTGGAAGTCCTTCTGAGAGTGCTCCTCGCAGCGTTCTCTCTCCCTGTTCCAGTCGAACGGCAGCTTCCCGCAGGCTGTACACTTCTCCCGGGCGAATGACTCCGGAGTTGCATCGACGATCGTGATTGCCTGCAGGCCCAAGGCGACTGGCCGGGCGTCCGGGTTTTCGTGTTGATGGTGATTTTGGCATAAGGCACGCTCCAGGTGGATGAGAGGAAGTTGTGAGCGAGTCGAGATTGAAATCTGGGATGTACACCCGGATTGTACATCTCTGTTCAGGAGTTGAACTGTTTGTACTTTTTCCCCCAGAGCAGATGAAATTTTTTGCTTGACATTCTGCTCTTCCGAGGCAGAATGTTCATTACGTCCATGTGACTAATTGAGATCGCTGCCCTATTGGTGCAGGTGACAGCGATACGAGCCTTGAACTCACCTGAGAATCTGGGAGCAGACGACAGGGGTGAAATAGGGAGAGGCCGAGTCTTTCAGAGGTCAGGCTCCTTGACCTCGGCGACCGAAATTAGCCATGTGTACGAAGCAACAGCCTCCGTTTAAGACCAATCTGTGTGACACTTGTTAAAAGTGTTGGTCTTATTCCTCGCCGACGTTTCGTTCACAGGGTTTATTTTGGAGTTTTTTAGATGGAAGACTTTCTTTCGATGAGTGATGCCGCGAAGCATTTTCGCACCCAAGTCTGGAGAATTCGCCGGTTATTTGAAACCGAGACGCTTCCAGAGCCGCCAAGATTCGCCGGAAAACGTGTTATTCCTCGCGATCTCCTTCCGAAACTGAGAGCAGCCCTGAAAGAGCGGGGATGGCTCAACACTGCAAAGCAATGGGAGCCTCAGAGTGCGAGCAACTAACACCCCGAACGGGAGTGTTAGCAGTGCGACGCCTGAACTCATCGACGCGGAAGCCGTAGCTCAACTGCTGTCGATCAGTCCCGCGACCCTTTACAGGCTCGCCTCTGCAGGGAAGCTCCCGCGACCACTTCGACTTGGCAGTCGGATCACTCGATATCGACGCTCTGAAATTCTCGCCTGGATCGAGGCCGCATGCCCGGTTCGGTCTGAGTGGGAGAAGCGTCTCGATTTCGAGGAACAAATCCGACAGCATTCAGCAAAAAAAGAGGGAGCTGCCTCGCGACATCAAGGCAGCTCCCAATCTGATCGTTCACTCGGCGGCAAGACGAGTGGTTTACTATCCCCTGCTACGGATGTGCGAGAGGTAGAGCAAGATGCTTCAAATAGTACGGCACCCCGATAGATCTGTCAAACAAAGTTCGTCACCCTCATTTCATGTCAGGACTCGAAACGCAATATTCGAGGAGATCCAGAGAGCTCTGCGATACTTCTCTGGAAGGTTGATTGAGTCGGGGATTCTACCGATTCGAGACTTCCGGATAAACCAAGTTGCGTACTGGAGTCCAGACGGAGTCGGACGATTCCGGATCTCGAAAGGTCAGAGGATAGTCGGTCCACCTCATCCCGCACCCTTTGTTGTCGATATTTTTCTGAATGACCCGATCTACAATCGTCCGGTCTCATCAACCACTCTCCGGAGAATGGGAGGTAAGGAAAAGGGGTTGCTCAGTGCCCCTCGTTACATTCGACACTGTCTCCCTCACGAGCTATTCGAGATTGTTGTCAGGATTGCGGATCACATTTGCGAGCACGTGAAAGGGGAACGCCTGAATCTCCCCGAGGAGAAGTGGACGGAATCCGCTGCCAATGCTGTAAAGAATGGCGGTACTTGCCTGAGCGTACGGAGGACACTTTCCACATATCGCCCTTCTCCTGCGAAGCCCTCAGACGATTGGATGTCTGAAAAACTCCGTTCCGCATTCAGAGCCTGCGATCGAGCGAAGATTGCTGTCGTTCGTGCGATTCGGAAGATTGGTCTAACGCCCTGCAATGATCGTCACGAGGGTTTGATCGTCGCACAGAAAGGGGGCGATGTCGCTCTCTGGGTGCGGGTGCAAGTTAAGTCGATGAAGGAACAAGAGTCGTGTCTCCTCCGGTTTGCGTTCTGCTGTGAAGCTGATCAAGAAGTCGTACCGAGAGTTTTGAAGAAGTTCGGGCAGGAGTATCGGGCAGTTACGCACCTTCAGCCTTTCCATATTCAGTGCCACATAAACGAAGCTGCATCACACGCGGAGTACGTCGGCAACTGGATTATTCAGGCGGCACGAAAGGCAGGTGTCTAATGGTCGCTCCAGTGAACCACACAAGCCTCAGCGATGAAGATCGGGCTATTGTCGCGATAAGAGGTTACCTTGAAACATTCTCGTTGAGAGAAAGTGTCGCCGAAATCCGAGGCCTGGAGTGTTCTGGACCTCACTTCAGGCGACCTCACACCGAAGCCGGACTCTTCGATGCTGGGCACCTGGAAGAAGCCGCGAAATCTGGATTCATGCTGTCGCGTAGACTCAATGCACGCGGCGTATACTTCACATTAAATCCTGTCCGTCCGGATCTGATAGCGAGAAGGGCGAACCGCATTGATGTGGTGAACAATCGAGAGCAGGTGACGACCTCTGATTCCGATATCGTTGCTCGCCGATGGATGCTAATTGATGTTGATCCGGAGCGACCTTCTGGCGTCTCTTCCACGGATGCAGAAAAAGCCGAGTCGAAAAGAATCATCGATAGCATTGAGGCTTATCTTTCCGAGAGAGAATGGCCTGTACCGGTCAAGGCAGACTCCGGAAACGGGTACCATCTTCTGTACAGGATCGATCTCCCGAACGACGAAGCATCAACAGCACTCGTCAGGAATTGCCTGCGGGCACTCTCGGAAAAGTTCAGCGACGATCAAGCGAGAGTCGATGAAACGGTCTACAACGCCGCCCGCATCTGCAAACTCTACGGCACGATCAGCAGAAAGGGAGACCACACGCCGGAACGCCCGCATCGGTTCTCCAAGATCATCGGAGGGCCAAAGTCTCCCGAGATTGTGCCGTTGGAATTGCTGCAGACACTCGCAGTAGAAGCCCCTCCCGAAAAGGTAGTGACGCGAACCGGCACAGGCGGACGCTCCAGTAAGAGGGGGAGACGCGGTGTCCGCAATTCCGATCCAGTCAAAGCCGCTGCCGCATACCTCGCGACGATCCCGCCAGCGATCAGCGGTCAAGGTGGACACCGGCAGACCTATCACGCTGCGTCGATTCTCGTTGATGGATTCGCTCTTTCGACAGACGAAGCTCTCCCCTTGCTCTCGGCCTGGAACGAGAAGTGTGAACCCCCTTGGTCACAGACGGATCTCGAAAGGAAACTGATCGAAGCGGAGAAGCATGAAGGGAAGTCAGGGAGACTGCTTGGAGATTCTCATTCCCCGGGTTCAGATATGCGATCGGCCTCGCAGATGCTCTCTTTCGTCGGACTGGAAGATCAGACCGGCGACGATCCCTCCGGCCTGAAATTTCTTCCGATCTGCAACGGCGAAGATGATGGAGAATCAGGTGTCAACCCTCTCCCGATGCACTCTATCTGCGAAAGGATTCACGCCCGCACCGACAACCGGATTAAGCGGGTCGGAATGAACCTGTTTGCACAACGCGAGTCATCCCTTGAAGTGGACTGGCTCAAGAATCCCGCGTCTCTCTTTTCGTGGATCGGAGCACGTACCAAGCAACCGCCCCACTTTTACAGAGATCCGGCCTGTCATACCCGAGAGGAAGTTTTCGAGCACCTGAAGAGGACTGCAGAAGAATTCAAAGCGATAGAATCGCTCCCGCATGAACCACCCCTCCCCGGTCACTACTACACCTGCACAACTCCAGGGCCCGGCAACGGAGAAGCGGTACAGGGACTTCTCGACCACTTCAGCCCCGAAACACCGATCGACCGGGATTTGATTCTGGCGAACCTCGCGACGACGATCTGGGGTGGACCCCCGGGATCGAGGCCGATGTTTCTCTATTCCTCTGACAGTGGAAGAGGGGCCGGGAAGTCATCGACGGGACGGGCGATTGTTCGCGTAGCGGGACCGGCAATCGAATTCAACGCAGGAGACGACGGAGAGAAGATGAAAACTCGTCTCCTTTCAAGCGGGGGGAGGAAAGCCCGCATCGCGGTTCTGGACAACGTAAAGACACATCGCTTTTCATGGGCAGAACTAGAAGCCTTAGTGACCACCCCGGAGATCTCCGGGCATGAGATGTACACCGGAGAGGGGAGCCGCCCCAATACCCTCACCTGGATCATCACCTTAAACGGAATCGCCCTCTCAACCGACATCGCTCAACGCGTCGTCATTATCAAGCTGAAGAAGCCAGAGCACTCCGGAAGCTGGCAGGCAAAGCTCGAAAAGTACATCGACGAGTACCGTGAGGCCATCATCGCGGATCTGGTGGACTTCCTCCGATCGGAACCGATCCCCCTCTCTCGTTTCAGCCGCTGGGGGGCATGGGAGGAAGCGGTTCTCTCTCGTCTCCCAGACCCGAACGAGGCCCAGAAGGTTATCGCAGAGCGTCAGGCAGAGGGGAACGTTGAAGCGGATGAATCGGAGCACGTTGAGGAGTACATCCGGGAACGCTTGGAGGAACTCACGTACAAAGCTTCAGAAGATCGAATCTTCCTCCCTTCAGCGATCCTGGCGGAATGGTACGGAGTCGCCACAGGAGAGAAGAATATCGCTCACGGGAAAGCTCGCGTCTGTATCGACCAGAGAATCAACGAGGGAACCATCTCGCGTCTATCGGCCTGCGGGAGGGGTAAGAGGGGGCGAGGAATGATCTGGACCGGAGAGATCTGGGACGGCGAGTCGGCAGTTCTTGACGACATTCACACCCGCATAGAAGAACGAAAGAGGAACAACCGTGAACGTAGTTTCTAGTTTCTATGCTCTGTGGACGCGGTTTGCGACAAGTGGACGGCATTCCGTTTCCCTCGTCCATCTAAAAAGTCGTTTCACATTCAGGCTTTACAGTCTCTGTGGACGCTATGGACGAGGTGGACGAGGTATAAAGCTATCCCTTATGGCATTAAGAGAGGTCTATAGGGGGGTAATAGAGGGGTCTAAGGGGAGCACAATAGGGAAAAGGGTGTCCATCGCGTCCACCTTTTCTGTAACTCTTTATCAGGTATCGCAGTTACGTCAAAACGCGTCGCGTCCACCCGCGTCCAGGTCCGTCCATGGCTGGAACGCTCCACGATTCGACCGGGAATTGTGTCCAGAAGTAGCCGGTCTGTCCCTCGCGGCTCGCCTCTGGAAGTTCGCTTTCACGGTCGCAGGGTACCCCGGGAGTTCCCGCGATGTACCTGCAGCGGAACCCGGCATAGATCGAGTTTCGTACTCCAAACGTTGCTCCAGGTACGCACTCGCAGGCCCGGGTGATGGCGGGGGCAGCCTATTCCCTCGCACTCCAAACTCACCTAAAAACGCACGCGAGGCGAGTACCCTCTCCCACTGGACCGCCTACCACCTGCAGCCCCCCCTACCCGAGCCCGGTTTCAATGCCGATTCCGAGGTCGAAGGACAAGGGGAACGCCAAGGGAACCCGGCGACATCCGAGAGTTCTCCCGAGTCGCCGTCGAAAGGCGTTCCCCGATCAGCAGTTGCAGGGACATGGGAAGCAACATCGCGAACCAAGGCAACGCTATGTAGATGCGTTGTTCAATTTTGAACGTACTTGCCGGTACATCGCCGGTAGGTGAATCGAAGTTTTTTCACGCAAGGAAAGAGAGTTAGAAATGGTTGATCGAGTCCGCAATTTTGT
>CAZZDD010000061.1:0-9889 GCA_964652185.1 uncultured Candidatus Peribacteria bacterium
CGTCATAGGGAAAATCCGTGCCGCACGTAGCGGAATCGCACACCGACCGCTCCAGCGTCGTCCATTCGTCATGCGTCGGAATATGCCACCCGGCGGGGCAGATTCCCCGTGCGCCGGGCGCGACGGAACCGCACGTGGCTTGGTTCCACTGATAGAGACCTCCGTAGATCGCGCACTGTTCCTCGCTGTTCTGATAGCAATACTTCTTAATAGAAGCGCAGGATGTTCCTTGGTTCTCCCCACTCGAAATCATGACGCCGATATTCATCTGTTCCGCCATCCAACACTGCGTCCCCACACGCGTCGTTGCGTAACGCGCATCTCCCCTGTCATCCACCCAATCGTTTCCGCACGTCCACGCGGACGGCGGGGGCACGGGCACCTTTTGTTCGGGCACGGGAGGACTTTCGTTTTGACTGGAAGAAGAAGGAAGGCTTGAACGCGATGAAACAGGCAGCGACACATTCACCTTCCTTTCAGGCACCGGAGCACTATCGTTTTGACTGAAAAAGGAAAGAAGGGAGCTGGAACGCGATGAAGCAGACGACGACACGTCCACCTTTCGCTCGCGCACGAGTGCATCGTCCTTTCGACTGGAAGAGGAAAGAAGGTGGCTTGAACGCGATGAAGCAGACGACAGCATTCCTACAGAGGGTTCTGAGCGCGTCGTATGTTGCGATGGAAGCGTGGTGCAGGCCCCGAGAAAAAGGCACAACCCGAATACGAGCACTGCCCCCTGTGTTTTAAAGATGCCCCGGAGCAACATATTTTGCATAATTACGCACGCCATCCAACAGTGTCAATTATGGTGGAGATGACAGGAAATAGATTGAATCAACTGTGGACAGCAATCCACGATTGGAATGCTCTGATCGCGTCAGCTCTCGCTGATTAACCTTCCGGGCTGAACGTAATTCTGATCGTACTCCCACAGCAATGTTCGCTTCGGATTCGCATGACGTATTTTGGAATAGAGGGTACGTTCTTGAGCGTCGGAAAGAAGATGAAGACCTCCGCACACATGAACAATCGTTCCACGAGTCTTTTCTAACGCGGCCAATAATTTGGAAGCGGGATAATCATCCCTATGCTCACCATTGGCACTCACGAATTTTTGTTGATTCACTTCCAGATACATATCTTTCATGAATTCATCTTCTTCATTCACGAGATGAAAAATATATTTATAACTTGCATCAAATTTTGCGCGCATGCCTGCGAGCGAAATATCGTTCAGGAATTCCACAGGTTCCTCGCGAAGCGAATTGCCACCAGCATCCAAAGGAAAGGTCGGGTGCTCAATAAGTTCAACGGGCACGCCTAATTCGGCTCCAAGCTGCATGCTTCCCAAGACATCCTGAAACGCCTCGTCGATAAGGCTGCGCGAAAGCAGAGCATGGGCATCGCGTGTTAACCCTTCGGAAAGTAGTTCCTCAAGTTCTTTACGATGTTTGTCGATAATGGCTTGATAGACAGGGATATCCGAATGCCTCGATTCAAGCGTAATAAGCGCGGGCTTTTCACGAGAAAACGCTTCCTTCAGGCGTTCACGCTTGTCGATATCCCCGTGGTGTACTCCGAGCATCGTGATACCCATCACAGATATTTTGAACCATTATATAATAATGTCAATTTGTTGGAGATGCTGGGAATCACGACATCCATTTCCACTCCCCGCTTATGAGTTTCTCCTTCTTCACCCTGGACCAACCTTTAATTTGAATCTCGCGCTTTCTCGCTTCTGATTTGTCTTCGAAAGGTTTGGAAACAAACATCAATGTGAATGGCCCTTGATTGATCGCGAATTGAGAACCTTCCCCATGATTATGCTCGGAAATTCTTTCGTCGATATCAGTAGTTATACCGACGTAATATCTTCCTGTACGAGCGGCTGCGATGTAGACGAACCATGACATGTGAAAACTATGCAGCGTAAAAATGCACTCATATTTCTATAAGAAGATGCGCTCTTTGTTTTTCTTTCTGTGAACAAGTAATTTCCGTTCTTCGAATGAAAAGAATGGCCCTTCGACAGGCTCCCTTCGACAGGCTCCCTTCGACAGGCTCAGGGTAAACAGGGTCATTCGACTCGAACTTCCTGCATGCAAAGATGGCCCGAGTCCGCTGCGACGGACGAGGACCATGATGGAAACTAGGCAGTTCGACTTCGCTGCGGCTTCGCTCACTGTCATTCGACTCGCATAATCCGCACGCAAGAATGGCCCGAAGCCCGCCGAGCGGGCTGAGGACCATGAGCGAGTTGCGCACAACGAGTCGAATGGTGGAGATGCTGGGAAAAAGTTGGAACCAGCTTCTAAACGTTATTTCGAAGTCGCATTCAGCCATCCGCGCACTCGACCAGGCGTGAGGCAATTCGAGATGGCCGCTCTCACGATGGTGGAAATATCAACGGACTCGTGCATGAAATCTGCCCTATTTTCTTTTTGGAAGCCCCTAAGTCCATCCGCTATCGGCAACACAATCTCATGGGAAGCTACGTTTTCCTTGGCCTCCCCTTGCCGTGCGTGCCTGTCGGAAATCACGAGTATGTGCTCTTGCTGCGGAACATCTTCAAGAAAAGGAACGAGTCGCAATTGGTCATCGGTAAAACCGGCCTGCTTTGCGTGATGAAGAAGAAAAGAAAGAGATGCGATGTTCCGGTTCAAGCTTGCTCTTGCGAACTCCGGCTCGGTTGAAAAAATGCCGTCTCGGTTCAAGACATCACAGAGCATTCGATGCTCTGGCGAAGCGCCGGTCATATCTCCCGATACGTATTGCTGGAGAAGATCTTCCTCACTGGCATCTATCCCACGCATTGTATGATCTCCGATAGCCCTCAGGACAAAAAATACGGATTCATAACCTTGTTGCTTTGCAACAGCAAATAACCTGCTCATTGTTTTTTCTTCGTCAAGTGCAAGTTTGTGGCTCTCATAGATATTCACCCTTCTCTGTTTGGCGGAAACATCATCGTCGCTTTCTGCGATTGAGAACGCATCGTCGACGGAATAATCCACAAGAAGCATGCCTCTCAATGCGCTCTTTTTTTCTTCGAGCAACTTCTGAATCGTCGAAACATCTCCCACGGTGGCTTCGACGCGTTGAACGCTGATATCTACACCTTCGACATCAACTTGGCCCCGTCTAAATGCCCGCCGAATATCGTCATGAGCGGCTGCAACAGCAGGTGGCAATTGTTGTGCGAAAGAATCCAGCACATGCGGCTGGTCGGCATCGGCTCGATAGATAAGCGTCAGATCTAACCTCATTTATTAATAATATAACATTTTAGTTTAATGTGTCAAATTGGTGGAGATGCCGGGAATTGAACCCGGGTCCAACGTGCGAACATAGAGCCCGTACGATCATGGATCTTCCGTGACCGTTCGCGCTAAGGAAGAAGCAAAAATACGCGACGGGGATGATGCTCAAGTTTAGGCCGTAGAGCATCTGCTACGGTTTTTTCCTGCTAGTGACGCCTCGTCCGCTCAGCAGGAGTCGGCGGGGAGACGTAATCCGTTTGACGGGATTATTTAGGCAGCGAGAGCCAGGCCGAACGACGGCATGAATGCCGTAGAACGCTGGAAACGCGTGCCGAGATTGCGCTTGGCAATTAAGTGGTGCAGCAGTGGGTGAAGGGAACCGTTGCCATCCCTGATCGGAGCGTCGTACATCCGGAATCACGCTGTCGAGGCCTGTCATCCCCATAGGTGAAACGATGTCTGACGAAGAGAGCGGCGGTTCCAAGGGTCGGAACGCCCATTGTACCACGTTCAGTCCTCGGACGCAGCACCCCTTCCCTCATCGTAGAACCCGATCAACTTCGTGGAGCGATGCGGATGCTTGAGCTTCTTTACGGCTGCAGCCTCTATTTGCCGCACACGTTCGCGCGTCACTTTGAAAATCTTGCCCACTTCCTCGAGTGTGTAGGCGTACCCATCCTTGAGGCCGTATCGCATCTTGAGAATCTCGCGCTCGCGATAGCTCAACGTATCGAGGACTTTCTCAATGCGCTCCCGAAGCGTCATGCGCTCGTTCACCGCCGTGCTCTCCTCCTCAAGTTCTTCTTTGATGAAATTCCCGAACGTGTCGTCGTTGGTGGTGCCGACTTCCATGTCGAGCGACACGGGCACGCGGTTCATGACCAGCGCGGTGCGCACGTCGTCGCGTGAAAGCTTCGTGCGAGCGGCGATCTCTTCCTGCTGCACTGGGCGACCATGCTCTTGCTCCAGGGCAAGATCTGCCTTCCTCACAGTGCCGATGACACTCACCATGTGGACGGGCACGCGGATCGTGCGCGATTGATCCGCAATGGCGCGCGTGATCGCCTGACGAATCCACCACGTGGCATACGTCGAAAACTTAAAGCCGCGGCGGTATTCGTATTTGTCGACCGCGCGTATGAGACCGGCGTTCCCTTCCTGCATGAGATCTTGAAACATCAGCCCGCGGTTGCGATATTTCTTCGCGATCGACACCACGAGCCGGAGGTTCCCTTCGACCATCTCGTTTCTATACCCATCGAGCTCCGTTTTATGCGCACCGGCGCGCTTGAGGCGCTCCCGCAGGCCCGGCTCCGATTCTTCCAGCGCGATCAGGAACGAACGGCGCTTCTTGAGAAGCTCGTTGCGGCGCACGATGACCCTTTCATCGCCCGCCTCGGCCAACGGCTTCAGGCGTTCGATCTCCGCGGACATTTTTTCGATCTCGTCCCTGCACACAACCAAGCCGTTATACGCGCGATCGACCAGCTTCTGGCGCGGCGACAGTTCTTCGACCAGCCTCACTGCCTTCCCGCGCCCTCGTATGATGCCGCGCTTCGCTTCTTCTTGCTCCTCGGGATGGCCGCGGTAAGCCTTACCCGCAACGACTTTGAATCGCTGGGCATTCTCCCACGTCAGGAATTTGATCGTTTGGAGGTTGTGCGGAAGCCTGGCGAGGACCTGCTCTTGGCTGAAGTTGGAGAAGTCACTCACGTTGACGACCGCGCCGAACCGACCGCCACCCTCACCCTTCTGGCGGAGTTCGCCAAGCTTTTTCGTCACCGAACGCAGCGCGGCGGGATTGCCAAGCACCTGGGCGCGGAACCGGGCGCGGGAGCGTTCGATGCCCTGGGCAATTTCGACTTCGCGCTTCCGACCGAGCAGCGGAATTTTACCCATCTGGCTCAAATACAGCCGCACCGGATCTTGGTACAAATTATTGCGATCTTCGGCATCACATTCCTGCTCCAAAACACTTAACTCCTCGCTCGTCGCGTCCGCCTCTTCTTCGAGCGGGTCGAATTCATCCTCGTCTGCCACCTCGAGCACATCCAACACGGGGACGTCCACGACGTCTTCTTCTGGCCACAATGCGGAAATCTCGGACATGGCCGGCCATACTACCCCCACGACCGTCAGTTGCAACGACTTTAGAACCGTTTTACGGGATGCCTCGGCACGCGGACCGTCACGGTCGTCCCCTTTCCTTCGCGCGACGAAACACCGATGACGCCGCCCATCAATTCGACGACGCCCTTCGCGATGTAGAGCCCGAGGCCGTTGCCGTCCGGCTTCATGGTGCGGGCGTTGCTGGCGCGGCGGTACTTCTCGAAGAGGTGCACCATGTCCTTCGCGGGGATGCCGCAACCGGTATCGACCACGTCGATGCGGAGCCATTTCCCTTCTTCCGTCACGCGGACGCGCACGATGCTTTCCTCCCCCGAAAATTCAAGCGCGTTCTCGAACAGACGCCTGAGGACGACGGTCAGCAGATGCGGATCGAACGTCGCGAGGATCCCCTCTTCGGCCTCGAGCGCGATGCGACTCGTGCCGTCCTGCGCCGCGGGCGACACGATCGCGATCGCGTCTTCGATCACGCGCGCGGGCGAAAGATCGACCGGCTTGTTCTCCAACGCGCCGAGCTCGACCTTCTCCGCTTCCTGCAGGGTGTCGATGATGCTGCCGAGCCGGCGTACGCCTTCGCGGATGTCGGCGGCGTTCTGCGGCACGATCTTCACCAATTCATCGGCGTCGCCCTTCGCGTCTTCGAGCGTTTCGACCGCCCACTGGATGATCGTGATCGGCTCGCCGAGCTGGTGGAACGTGAGCTGCAGCAATCCCGAACGCTCCGCGTTGATGCGCGCGAAGGTCTGGAGTTGGCGCGACTCGATGAGCAGCGCGATCCCGGTGGCCAGCATGACCCCGAGCGCCACGATCAGGATCGCCGCGAACGGCGAGAGAACGCTGCGCGTGCGTGCGCGAAAATCAGCCGCGTCCATGTCGATGCCGAGGACCGCGACGACCTCGCCCGTCGAACGGCTGTAAATCGGCGCGTATCCCGAGAGCAATTCGCCCCACTGATCCACGGTCACCTCTTCGTCGGTGGTCGAGCGACGGAACGCCTCATCCTGAAGCGCGGGCGTCTCGCTGATGTCGTACTGCTCGCCGGGGTACGACGGTTCCTCGTCGGGGTCGACCTGGCCGTTGCCGTCGCGATCCAAAACGTCCAAAGGCGCGAGGGCGTCGGCATCGACCACGAACTCGAGGAACGCGGGATCGTCGGTACGGCGGAGGACGTACGCGAACCGAATCTGCGGAATTTCGTCGATGATGTTGCGCAGCATCGAGGAGATCTCGATGAACGCGAGCGTCGTCATGTCGTTCGGCCCGTCGATGGAAGCGAGATCGTCGCCGTCGATGGAATACGCGGCGGACACCGCCGCCGCGCGGAGCGTTTCGCGCAATTGCTCTTCGAGAGCCGAACTTGACCGCACGAACAACGCCGCCGTGAGGCCGGCGATGGCCGCGAGCAGCGCGAACGCGCCGACGATCATGGCCCCGTGCCTACGGAGGAAGCGGACGACGAGGACGAGTCGGGGCGTCATGCGACGGGCAGGGTGATGGAAACGGTCGTGCCTTCTCCTTCCTTGCTGCGGACGCCGATGGTGCCGCCGGAACGTTCGACGATGCCTTTGCATATGTAGAGACCGAGGCCGTTGCCGACGGGCTTGTTAGCAAAGGCGTTCTTTCCGCGCGAGAATTTCTGGAACATGCGCGCAAGCTGCTCGGTGGAAATGCCGCAGCCGCGGTCTTCCACTTCGATGAGCACGTGCGAGCGCACGCGCGACGTGCGGACGGTGACGACGCTGTCGAACGGCGAATAGCCGCGGGCGTTTTCGAGCAATTCGGAAAGCACGCCGGTCATGAGCTTCGGATCGATCATCACGCGGGGCAACGCGCCTTCGTGCACCACGTCCACGCGCTGGCGCTTGAGATCGAACGCGGCCTTCATCGACGCGACGACGTCGTTTACGAAGGAGACGGGATCGACCAATTCTGCGTGGTACGAAACTTTCTCGGCCTGGAGGCGCGCGGCGTCCTGCAATGAACGAATGATATGGTCCATGCGATCGACGCCGACCTGCAGCTGCTCGAACGCTTCGACGTCGTTCTCGACTTTTCCTTTGTCGCGCAGGATTTCGAGCCACCAGCGGAACGTCGCGAGCGGCATGCCGAGCTGATGGGTAGCGAGATCGAGGAGCGTGGTGCGCTCGACTTCGAGCTCTTTGAGCGACTCGAAGCGGCGGCGCTGGACGACGGAGAACGAGAAATAGGTGAGCATCATGGCCGCGAGCGCGACGAGCATGAACGCGACGGGCGAGAACACGCTGCGCGCGATGTCCGTGAACTCGTCGGCATTCATGTCGATGCCGAGCACCGCGACCGTGCGGCCGCCGGCGTCGCGCACCGGCGCGTAACCGGAAATCAAGCGACCCCACTGATCGGACGTGATTTCATGATCCACGGACGGTCCGTTGAAACCCGCCGCGAATTCGGGCATGTCGGAAATGTCGTATTCTTCACCGGGCGCGGCCGGGGCCTCGTCGTCATCGACCCTGCCATTGCCATCGAGATCGATGTCTTCGATCGGACGGAATTCGTCAGCATCGGCGATGAACGTGACGACGTTGGGATCCCGCGTTTCACGAACGAGGTACGCGTACCGGACGCCCGGCGTGATCTCGCGAATGCGCTGAAGTTGATCGACGAGCCTGCGATGCGCGGGAGAGTTTTCGTCAGCGGACGACCGGACGGCGACGATGTCGGCGGCGTCGAAATGCGTGGCGGCGACGGACGCGGTGCTCTGTAAACGCTGGCGCAACTGATCGGCCATGAGCGACTGCGCGCGCAGGTAGAAGAACGTTCCGAGCACTGCGACGAACAGCGCGAACAATATCGGCAGGACGTAGAGCCTGAGCCAGCGGACGACCGGGAGGAAAAACGTCATAAAGGAATATGTGTGTATTCCTCTGAGTATAGCAAATTTCGGCCTATTTCGCCAGGGCAAGCCAACATGTAGACTCCGCGCATGCATTCCATGACGACCGACGAAATTCGCCAGGCCTATCTCGACTTTTTCGCATCCAAAGGCCACGCGATCATCCCCAGCGCCCCCTTGGTGCCGGAGAACGACCCGACGGTGCTCTTCACGACCGCCGGCATGCACCCACTGGTCCCCTACCTCCTCGGGGAAAAACACCCCAAAGGAACGCGGTTGGCGGACTTCCAACGCTGCGTCCGCACCGGCGACATCGACGAAGTCGGCGACAACACGCACCTCACGATGTTCGAGATGATGGGCAACTGGTCGCTCGGCGATTACTTCAAAGAGGACGCGATCGCGTGGAGCTTCGAATTCCTCACGGAGGTCCTCGGCATTCCGGCGAACATGCTGGCCGTTACGTGCTTCGAAGGCGACGTACGCTTCCCCGCGTTGCCGCGCGACGACGAATCTTTCGCGAACTGGAAAAAAATGGGCATCCCGGAAGATCGCATCGCGTTCATGGAAGGCGGCGTAGTCGAGAGCAAGAAAAACTGGTGGGGACCGGCGGGCCAGACCGGACCGTGCGGACCCGACACGGAAATGTTCTACTGGGTCGGAAAGGGCGAACCGACCGGCAACCCGAAAACGCACGACGCCGAGTGGATGGAAATCTGGAACGACGTGTTCATCCAATACAACAAACAACAGGACGGCACGTTCGTCGAAATGGAAAAGAAGAACGTCGACACGGGCATGGGCCTCGAGCGCGTGGCCGCGGTGCTGCAAGGAGTAAGCAGCGTCTACGACACCGACCGCATGAAGCCGATCGTCGACAGGGTGACCACCGACCGCTCGACGCCGGAACGCGAACGCCACGCGCGCATCGTCACCGACCACATCAAGGCCGCGACGTTCATGATCGCCGACGGCGTGCGCCCCTCGAACGTCGACCAGGGCTACGTGCTCCGCCGCCTCATCCGACGCGCGATCCGCTCATTGCGGCAGCTGGGGATCCACGACCAAAACGCCTGCGTCTCGATCGTCGACGAAGTCATCGCGCAGTACGGCCACGTGCACACGCACATCAAAACGCAGGAACTCGCGATCGTGAACGCGATCGAGACGGAGGAGGCGCAATTCAGCAAGACATTGCAGGAAGGCCTCAAACAGTTCACGAAAACAGCTGAACAACTTTCTAGTTCAACAATGGACGGCGAGAGCGCGTTCCACCTCTACGACACGTACGGCTTCCCGCTCGAACTGACGAAGGAACTCGCGGCGGAAAAAGGATTGAGCGTCGACGAAGACGGTTTCAAGAAATCGTTCGAAGCGCACCAAGCATTGTCGCGCGCCGGCGCGGAGCAGAAGTTCAAAGGCGGCCTCGCGGACCACAGCGCGGAGACGACGAAACTCCACACCGCCACGCACTTGCTGAACGCCGCGCTCCGAAAAGTTCTCGGTACGCACGTCTTTCAAAAAGGAAGCAACATCACCGCCGAGCGCCTGCGCTTCGACTTCAACCATCCGGATAAGATGACGCCGGAGCAGATCGCGGAAGCCGAACGCCTCGTGAACGAACAGA
>CAZZDD010000061.1:9989-16201 GCA_964652185.1 uncultured Candidatus Peribacteria bacterium
GATAAGATGACGCCGGAGCAGATCGCGGAAGCCGAACGCCTCGTGAACGAACAGATCGCGGCGGACCTCCCCGTCACCTACCACCTCACGTCGGTCGACGGCGCAAAAGCGGAAGGAGCGGTGGGCGTGTTCGACGACAAATACGGCGCCGAGGTGAAGGTGTACCAAGTCGGCGACGGATCGTTCTCGAAAGAAATCTGCGGCGGACCCCACGTCGCGCGCACGGGCATGCTCGGTAACTTCAAGATCCAGAAAGAAGAAAGCAGCTCGGCGGGCGTGCGCCGCATCAAAGCCGTGGTATCCGGCGGTCCCGCGGACATTGAGGTAGCGAGAGAAGCCTAGGATCCGAGAACGATTAGCACTAGGATACCGGCGTGAAGCGCCTGAACGCCGCCATCGCGTTGTCATTGCTGCTCGTGTGCCAGACGGCGTCGGCGATGGAAAGCGTGACATGGAACTTCCGCACCGACGTGCCAGCCGGACTCGCCCCGCAGAACCTGACGACGGTCGAAGCAACGACGGAAGGCCTCTACGTGAAAACATCCACCGACGGATTTATCCAACTGCCGCCGCTCACGAAGCCTGCGGATTCGCTCGTTCTCACGCTCACGAACGTCGACACCCCGCAGCTCGCGCTCATTTGGACGATGCCCGACCTCGCGCCCGGCACGTACTACCAATCGGAGATCCTCCTGCCCACGGGTAACACGAAAAAAGCGACGCTCGTGCTGCACCAGATCCCCGAATGGAGCTGGACCGCGACGAACCTGGCGCTGGCATTCCCCGCCGGAGCCGAAGTACTCGTGAAGCAGATGGAGTGGAAGTCGTATTCCGGCGTCGAAAAAATCTGGAACGGCATGCTCAGCTACTGGACCCCGGACACGTTCACGCTCTACTCGATCAACTTCCTCTGGGGACCGCTCATCGGCACGACGCCCGAAGCGCGGGCGACGCTCTTCGAAACGCTGCCGCCGCGTTCGTGGTCCGCCACGCGTTTCATGTACGGCATCCTGCTTGTCACCGGCGTCGCGGCTGGCGCGGCACTTTGGAACAAACCCAACGGCAAGAAGCGCACCATTGCGATCATCGCGATCACGGGGTCGATCCTTTGGATCCTCTTCGACGCGCGTATGACGCTGGAAGTGTTGAATTATGCACGTCATGACTGGAACACCTACGTCCTCGCGGCGCCGGGCGAACGCGAACTGCGCACGCACCGCCGTCTCTACGACACGCTAAACGACATCGACGCGCTCCTCGGCGAGGACCCGTCGTACGTCCTCCTCGAAAACGACCTCGGCCCGTACTTCGCGAATACCCGCTACAAACTCTATCCCGCGAAGCCGATGACACCCGAAGACCGCGGGGATGCGACCGCGTGGGTGATCCTCGGCATGCCGGACATCCTCGTCGAGAACGACGCACTCATCAAGAAAGACGGAACGGTACTCGTGCCGCGGGGGGAACTCGTGAAGCAATTCGAGGATTATTCGTTCTTCTACCGCGCGCTCCCATGAGCATCGTCGCATTCGTCATCGGCATCACGCTGCCCACCCTGACAGGATGGACGTTGCTGCGCGGCCTTGAAGGAAACGCACCCGTGCTCGGACGCGCCGAACGCTGGGCGGCGGGCTCGGCGCTCGGCATCACGCTCATGATGTGGCTCGCGTTCGTGGCGCACGTCACGGTCGGCATCCCGTTCTCACGGTCGGGGTTCGCCGGCGTCGAACTGCTCGCGCTCGCCGCATGCGGCGGTTTCTGGCTCTGGCGCAAGCCAAGCGGCCAATCCCCCGCCCTGCCCGCATCGGATCCGCGCCCGTGGTGGGAAGTCATCGTGTGGATCCTCCTCGCGTTCGCCGTTGCGAAAATCATCGTCGCCGCGACGACGTTCCTCCTGCTGACCCCCACCTACCTCGACGACACGCTCGACAACTGGAACCTGCGCGGGAAGGTCTACTTCGAGGACCAAGCGCTGACGCTCGTGATGCCCGGCGAAGATCCCGTAGACTCGCCGAAAGGCGTCAGCTCGTACCCGCCCGCGGTGCCGCTCTTCAAGGCGTCGCTCGCGGCGTGGGCAGGCGAGTGGACCGATCCGCTCATCAACGCGCCGCACGCCGTGTGGTTCGCGCTCACGACGATCCTCCTCTATGCCGCGGTGCGCAAACGCCTCGCGCGGCGCTGGGCGCTCCTCGCGGCGTACGCCTACCTCGCGATGCCGCTCGCCACGATGCACGGCACGAACCCCTACGCCGACGTATTCGTCTCGGTGCACGTGTTCCTCGCCGCGTCGTGGACGCTCGACGCCGTGCAGGAACGCGATCCCACACGCATGCGTTCGCGCTTCTTATTGCTCGGCATCGCGTTCGCCGCGCTGTCGTTCACGAAGAACGAAGGCATCATTCTGTACCTCCCGCCGCTCGTCTTGATCCTGCTGGTCACGTTCGGCCAGCGCCTGCGCCTGAAAACGGTCGACGTGCGCGCGGCATTCTTCCCACTGCTCCGCGCCGCGGTCCCGCTCCTCCTGGTCGCGCTCCCGTGGCTCATCTTCAAGTGGAGCAACGGCCTCACGTTCGGCAACGCGAAGGCATTCAGTGATTTCAGCATCTACTGGCGCGAAAACGTCCTGATGTCGGTGGCGATCAACACGTTCCTGGAAGGCAACTGGCTCCTCCTCTTCCCGCTGCTCTTCTGCCTCCTCGCGTGGCGATGGCGCGCGGCGTGGCACGCCTACCTCCCCCTCTCCGCGTTCCTCGCGATCGTCTACCTCGGCCAGCTCATGATCTTCCTCTTCACCGATCTCGCGGTCGAGGCGCTCATGCAGACCGGATACGCGCGCGGCCTCATCCAGCTGCTGCCGTGCGTCATGCTGCTGACTACGCTACTCGTGGAAGACGCGGCGAAAGAGACAGAGTTGTCATCCTGAGCCTGACGAAGGATGACATGCGAAACCTACTTGCCTGCGCGCGTCATTTGCATAGCAGTGACCGACCTCTCGCTGTATTCTGCGAGCCATGGCCAGCTACTGCGCATTTCTCGGAAACCACCCCCAGCTCAGCATCGCGGAACTCGCGACGCACTTCGCCGACTTCAGCGTGAAGCAGCGCTTCCCGAAACACATCGTCGTGTTCGAGACGTCGCAGCAGATCACGCAGAAGGACCTCGACCGTCTCGGCGGGACGATCCTCATCGGCGAACACGTTCCGGGATTCACCACGCGCGATGACGCGCCGACGGTGTTGATGAACGAAACGATGAACGTGAAAGGAAAGACGACGTTCGCGATCCGCTCGATCGGCGTCGATAAAAACGCGGTGCACGATTTGTACCGCATGGGAAAAATGGCGCTCAAAAAAGCGGGCAAGCCCGCGCGCTATGTCGGCAATGAGCACGAACCCGCCGCGACGGCGCTCTTGAAAGCGACCGAACTCATCACGGGCAAGGGCGGCCGCGAATTGATTTTGCTGCAGGACACGGAACGCGACGCCTTCTGGGGCGGTAAAACCGTCGCCGCGCAGGACCTCGACGCCTACACGAAACGCGATATGAAGAAGCCGGTGCGCGACACGCGCGTGGGCCTGCTGCCGCCGAAACTGGCGCAAATCCTCCTGAACGGCGGCGAATGGCTCGCGCGATCCAGGAATCCGAAACTCCCGAAGAAACTCACCGTCCTCGATCCGTTCTGCGGCACGGGCGTCATCCCGCTCGAAGCGCTGCTCCGCGGATGGACGATCCACGGATCCGACGCGTCGCTTAAAGCGGTGAACGGCACGCTGAAAAACCTCGAGTGGGCGCGCAAAGAATACGGCATTCCGAAAAAGGACGTGCCCGCGTCGATCTGGAAACAGGACGCGACGAAACCGTTCGCCATCAAGAATGGCGTCGACTTCATCGCGACCGAAACGACGCTCGGCCCTCCGCTGAATACGCGCCCGACGGTGAAGGAAGCGCAGAAAATGCGCACGGCCGTGGAAGAAACCGAAATCGCGTTCTTGAAGAACGTCCGCGCGACGCTGCCGGGCGTGCCCGTGGCGCTCACGCTCCCCGTGTGGATGGTGTCGTCCGGACCGCTGCTGCTCGAACGCCTGTGGAAAGAACTGCCGGACCTCGGCTTCGAAGCGGTGCTCCCCGCCGGATTACAGGGAGATTTCCCCGGACGCGCGAGCTTGCTCTACCGCCGCGGCGATGCTGTCGTGGGACGCGAAGTCGTGCTCCTCGCGCAGCGGCCATGAGGGACTACCTACGAGTGTTCGCGAAAACGGCCGTCGCGCTCTTCTGCGTATGGCACGTTGTCGCGATCGGCGCGTACACGATTCCCGGCGAAGCGAAGGACGGCCCGTCGACGTGGATCAAGGAGAACGTCGTGCCTCACGTGGCTCCGTACGTGCTGCTCAGCAGCCAATGGCAGCAGTGGAACCTGTTTTCGCCGAACCCCCTGCGTCGCATCGTCTTCTACCGCATCGAAAAACAAAACCCCTACGGCGACTGGGCGTACGTCGCGTCGATCAACAGCGACACGTACGGCATCTGGCGTCACGCCGTGCGTTTCAAGCTGCTCGGCCAAGCGCTCGAAGAAAACACGCAGCGCCCCGAGCTCGCCGAGCGCGCTGCGCAGGTGCTCTGCCGCGAATTCTCATTCGAACCCGACGCGGGCATCCGCATCTGGCACGACCTCACGATCGTCCCCTACCAGTGGCCGTCGCCGGACAAGGAATGGTGGGACTCGTGGACGCCCGCATTCGAAAGCTCGCTCGCGATCGAAACCCGCTGCAACGCATGAAACGCTTGATGACCGCCATCGATGGATTCTTCTTCGCCCCGCGCAGCGCGTGGCCATTCGGCCTCATGCGCATGGCATGGGCGGCGGTGGCGCTGACGTTTTTCCTCCGCCAGTGGCCGGACGTCGCCCTCTACTACAGCGACGAAGGATTCCTCCCGCGCGATCTCGTCCATCTCGTGACGCGCGAAAACTGGATGTTCAGCGTGCTCAGCTACAACGGCGACGCGTGGTACGCATGGACGTGGTACGGCGTGATGCTCGCGGCGCTGACGTGTTCGATGCTCGGCATCGCTCCGCGAACCAGCACCGTCGTCAGCTATCTCCTCATGGCGTCGTTCCACGAACGCGACGCGATGACGCTCGGCGGCGGCGACACGGTGTTGCGCAACGTCGGGTTTCTCCTCGCGATCTCGCCGGGAATCCACGCGCTGTCATTCGCGCGCCTGCGGAAGCAGTATGCGCTGTGGCGGAAAAACCGCTCGTTCTTGCCGGCGCTCACGATGCCGACATGGCCCTACAGGCTGCTCTTATGGCAAATGATCGTGATCTACATCAATTCGCTTTGGTGGAAGTTACTCGGTGACATGTGGTGGGACGGCACCGCCGTCGGCGCCGCGCTACACCACATGATTTTCATCAACTGGTCGTACGGCGTCATCAATCACCTCATGCCGTTCGCGATGGCGCTCACATGGACGACACTGCTCTGGGAAGCGTCGTGGCTGTTGTTACTCTTCCCTTCCGCACTGACACGGCGCATCCCGCTCGTGAAAAAACTTCCACTCAAACGCCTCGTGATGGCGGGCGGCCTCGCGTTCCACGGCGGCATCGTGCTCGTCATGGACGTCGGCGTGTTCCCGTACGCGATCTTCGCGGGCTACCTCGGGCTGCTTGACGACACTGACCGCGCGTGGTTGAAGCGCATGATCGATTGGCGCATGCGATACCCGATCATGGTCCTCTACGACGGCTCGTGCCGGCTCTGCCGCCGCAGCGCATTCGGCCTCGCGATGCTCGACACGTTCAAACACCTGCGCCTCGTCGACTTTCGCGATGCGGCCGCACGCAAGAAAGCCGCGCCGCACCTGAGCGAATCGCAGCTCGACCTCGCCATGCACATCCTGCTGCCGGACGGATCCGTCCGCACGGGCTTCGACGCCTTCCGGTTCATGAGCTGGCATCTGCCGGTTCTGTGGATCAAGGCGCCCTTCCTCTACCTCCCGGGCATTTCTCACCTGGGGCGCATCGCTTACCGCTGGATCGCCCAGAACAGGCAGAAATGCACCCACGATCGCTGTTAAGGCGTTGCGTGGGCCGAATGGATTGCCTACACTCCCGGAGCTCCTTTCCGCACATCGTTCCCCGATAGCTCAATGGTAGAGCACCTCGCTGTTAACGAGGGGGTTCTTGGTTCGAATCCAAGTCGGGGAGCCAT
>CAZZDD010000062.1:0-16125 GCA_964652185.1 uncultured Candidatus Peribacteria bacterium
CGACGATGGAGGGCATCGTGCGCGAGGTGTTTACACGGGGGAAGGCGGCATGAGCGAGACGTTTGTAATTGGCGAGAGCGTGGTGTTCAGAGACGCAAACGGCCGGCCTGACACGCATCTCGGTGTAGGCTTCGTGTCGGCGTCCGACATTTCGACAGTCAGTGCGAAATTCTGGGCTGGCATCGTCGAGATCAAGGTGAACGCCGGCAACCTGAGGCACGAAAACGCCACTCTGAGCCATGCGACCGAAGCGGACGCAGCTTTCATCGAGACAGGCGGAGCCGTCGTCAGCCTGCGCGACCGCATCGTAGCAGCTGCTGAGACATGCGAAACGATTCCGTCACTGACTGCTGCTCTGGCCGTCCTAGAATGCACGGAGCGCGAGTGCCAAACCTGCACGTTCTGGCGTCCGCCATATGACGGCTTCGGCCCCGGCAACTGCCACAACCAGACCGTCCGGCAACTCACAGCCTACGCCAACGAAACCTACCCGCCGCCGACTCCACCCGAGTTCGGCTGCAACCAGTGGAAAGCCAAGCAACAACCCGAGAACGGAGACGATAGCGATGAATGAAGGCGAACTGATGATCTATGGGCAGATTGGCGGCGAAGTCCCGGCAGTCGGATTCCTGGAACAGCTCCGCAACCTCGGTGACGTGGACAAGATCACCGTCCGCATCAACTCGAAAGGCGGCTCGGTGTTCGACGGGTACGCGATTTACAACGCATTGCACCGCCACAAGGCGCACGTTCGCGTGGAAATTGACGGCATCGCAGCCTCGGCAGCGTCTTACATCGCAATGGCAGGTGATGAAATCCTGATTGCCGAGAACGCTGAGATCATGGTGCATTGCGGGATGGTCGGCATCGACCTGGCGAACTATTTCAACGCCGCAGCACTGGAAAACAGCCTGATTCCCGAACTAGGCAAGGTGGCAACGGCTTTGAAGCGAATCGACAACCAGATTGCCGGCATGTACGCCGCGCGAACAGGCCACAAGCACGAAACCTGGATGCGACTGATGGAAAAGGAAACCACGTTCACGGCTGAGGAAGCGGTGAAGAAAGGATTGGCGGACGCGATGATTCCGAACAAGAGCAAGCCGGCGGAGAAGCCGAAACCCCGCATGGCGGCTGAGCAGCGTACCGACTTGACGGCGTTAGCGGCGGTTGCCGAGCAGATTAACCGCGAGCTGCCCGAGTTCGTGGCGGAAGTGCCCGAGATTGAAGAACCGACCGAGATTGAGACGCCGGAGCAAGTGGCCGAAGCGCAGGCCGAGCCCGAAACGGTGAACCTAGCAGAGTTCCTGGCGGCCATGCAGGCCCGTGTTGCGGAGGTGCAAGCGTGACGAAGGGGCAGTTTATCGCGTGTCAGGGGATCGTCGCAGAGATGGTGCGAGTTGCGGACGGCGTAAAGTCAGCAACGCCACCATTGAAGTACGAGCTGTACCTGAAGTTCATGGAGCGAATGCGCTCCCTTAGGGTGCTGCTTGCGGTTATTGGGCATTGCGAATGAAGCCCTCGCTACTCATCGCCGAGCCTGACAACTTCTCGCCAGCCGCATTGCGCGTGCTGGAGAAGCATTTCCACGTAACACAGTGCAAGGTGGACGACCAACAACACATGGACGCCGCCCTTGCGAGGTTCGACGCTGTGTGGATGCGGCTTGGCCACAAAATCGACAGCATCCCGTGGGCTCAACGCTGCCGGTTCATCGCCTGCCCAGCAACCGGCGTCGACCACATCGACCTAGAAGCCTGCCAGCGCGCCGGCATCGAGGTCATCAGCCTAAAAGGCGAATCCCGCTTCCTACAAGGCGTCAGAGCAACCGCAGAGCACACGCTGGCTCTCATGCTCGCGCTCGTGCGGCGCGTCCCCTGGGCTTACCAGAGCGTCCTGAACGGCAACTGGTCGCGGGACCGATTCTGCGGCTCAGAACTGCACGGCAAGGTGGTCGGCATCATCGGGCTAGGGCGGGTGGGTTATCAAGTCTCGCAAATCCTACGGGCGTTCGGCTGCACGGTGCTGTCAGTGGACCGCAACGGGCAAGGGCTGGACGTACTGCTGCAAGCCTCGGACATCATCAGCCTGCACGTTCCCTTGAACGACGAGACGCGGCACTGGCTGGATGCCGTCAAGCTGTCCCAGATGAAACCAGGAGCGATGCTGATTAACACCTCGCGGGGAGCGGTCATCGACGAAACGGCGGTGGCTCAGGCAGTTCTCAGTGGGCGATTGGCGGGCGTGGCGGTGGACGTGCTGGAAGGCGAACCGGACATCAGCGAAAGCCCACTTGCGGGACTCGCGCGTTCGGGCTTGCCAGTGCTCATCACGCCGCACATCGGCGGCAAGACACACGAATCCTGTGAGAAAACGGAAGTATTCCTGGCACACAAGCTGGTTAAGGCAATGAACAACGCGCCACCAGATGAAGATGGACTCGATACCCCTGGAGAGATGCCAGAGGATGAAACGATTAGCCCGCTATTGCGTTCCTGAACAAACACGGAGGCTAGGCGTGTGCGCGTTCGCATCCTCGGCAAATACTGGAACCTGCGCTGCGTACCGAACCTCGGCAAGAATCACGGCATTTGCCAGCACCCGGAAAAGACCGCCAAGGAGATTCACATCCAAAGCGGACTACGCGGTGCACAGCTCATGGAGACCGTCATTCACGAAGTCTTACACGCCGCCAACTGGCACTTGGACGAAGAATTCGTAACAGACTTCGCGCACGACGTGACCAAGATTCTCAAGCGTAAGGCGCTGTGGGACAAGATCATGGACCCCGGAGAACCGAAGTGATGGCGAAAGCAAAGCTCGCCGCAAGCGTCCTGGCCGAACTGGAGGCGCTGGCACCCAAGCGCAAAACGTGGTTCGACCGTCTGAGCGACGACGCCAAGGAGAAGATGCTGGAAATCAAGCGATTGAAGGCAACCGGACAGTGTAGCTACTCAGCCCGCACGATCCACGCCTATGCCAAGACGCTGGGCGCAATCGTCGGTGAACCAACTATCGGGGAGTGGCTCAGTGCGAAAGACTGACGTACAAGCTGAACTGCACGCGACAGAACTAACCGAGGTTCAAGCTGGCCACTCCAAACAGCTAGCAGCACTCAAGGAGAAGCTCAAGACAAGCGAACGGCTGCGGGCACACGCTGAAAAGGAACTGGAAAAGGCCGAACAGCGCGTTGACTTTATCCGGGGGCTCGATGACCCGAAGCCGCACGACATCGAGTTCAAGCCGCGCAGGTCCAGCGGCACAGCTTCGGCGATTCTCAATCTCAGCGATTGGCACGTCGAGGAACGGGTGGACCCTAGTACCGTCAACGGGTTCAACGAGTACAACCCCGAGATTGCCACTCAGCGAGCGGAGCGGACGTTCCAGAAGGCGGCGCAGCTAATCGAAGCTGAACGCTCCATGTCGAAGATTGACGAACTGGTGACTCACTGGGGCGGCGACTTCATCACGGGCTACATCCACCCTGAACTGGCGGAAAGCAACTACATGAGCCCAACAGAGGCGACCCTATTTGCGGGCGACCTGCTGTGCGGCGGCTTGGAATATCTCAAGAAGCGTTCGGGCTGCAAGCGGATAGTGGTGGTCACTTCCACCGGCAACCACGGACGCACAACCGACAAGCAACGCATCGCCACCGACTACAAGAATTCGTTCGAGTGGCTGATGTACAAGCACATTGAACGGTTCTATCGGAACGACCCCAAGGTTCAATTCAAAGTCAGCAACGGATATCACAACTGGCTAGACGTTCAAGGTAAGCCCATACGCTTTCACCACGGGCACGCCTTCCGGTATCAAGGCGGCATCCAAGGGGCGAGCGTGCCGATCCTGCGCAAGATAAGCCGATGGGACCAGCAGCGATTCGCCTGGCTCGACGTGTTCGGTCACCTGCACTTCTACCTTCCAGGCGAGAAGTTCGTGCAGAACGGGGCGATGATTGGCTACGGAGCCTACGGGGAGTTTGCTGTGGGCGGGCGGTGTATGCCGATTCAGTCACTCATCATCGTGGACAAGAGCCAAGAGATACCTGTGTGTGTCAAACCCATCTTCTGCGCGAGGGCTGCATGAGTGCGTTCCTGAAATCACTGGACAAAGAAATCAACCCTGACCACTACACCCGTGGCGGCATCGAAACAATCGACTTCATTGAAGCCAAGGGGCTCGGATTCCATCTGGGAAACGCGGTGAAGTACATCTCCCGCTGCGGGCACAAGACCAAAGACCCGCGAAAGGACTTGCAAAAGGCAATGTGGTACATCGAACGGTATCTAGAGACGCAGGTAGAAAGCGATGGCTAGGCGAGGAACGCCGATTCCGGTGACGATGAAAAAGGAGATTCGGGAACGCCGCGCGGCTGGCGAAACGCCCACCAAGATCGCCCGCGACCTCAAGCTATCGCGCATGACCGTCTACAAATTCTCGAAACAAGAATGGACAGAAACTCTAGGAGCACTTGCGGCTAGTTCGTAAAGTACCCGTAGACAACTCGAACACCACTCGGTTCGCCTGCTGCTAAGTCAGCCTGCTAGAGCCCTGTGTAGAGCAAAGCCTGCTCGCTGCTAAGTCGGCGGTCTGCTTGCTGGTGACTGTGTTTCATAAACAAAACACGTCGCCGGTGGGTTTACCGCCGTCGTCTTTTTAACGGCCGCTCCCATTCGGCGACACAGCCGAAGGAACCCTCGAAATGGCCGATCTTGTGACTGCCAAGGCTTTGCGTGAAGAACGCGCGCCGCTGGTCAAGCAAATCCAAGACCTCAACGACAAGGCGCAGGCCGAACAGCGTGCCCTGTCCGGTGAGGAAAACGAACTGTGGAACAAGCTCAACAAGGCTTACGACGACTTCAGCGCCCGCATCTCGATTGCCGAGCGTGCGGAAAAGCTGATTCACCTCGAAAGCACCCCGGTTGACGAAATCGAAAACCGGCTCCAGCCGGGACGCGGCGACTACGACGGCAACCCGGACAAGGTTGGCCAGTCGTTTGAAGCCAACCGCGACCAGCCGACCGAAGCTGACCGCGTGCTGGCCCTGCAAGCCTGGATGCGTGCCCAGTGCGACAAGGAATTGAAGCCCGAGCACGAGCGTGCCTGTGCCAAGACCGGCATTCGCCCGCACACGAAAGAGTACGTGCAGAACCTGCACATGAACTCCTATCGTGAGTACCGAAACGCCCTGTCGAGCCAGACCGGCGCGAGCGGCAACTTCACGATTCCCGAAGGCTTCATGACCAGCCTGGAACGGGCGCTGCTCCGCTTCAACGGGATGCGTCAGGTGGCGGACGTGATGCGAACGGCTGGCGGAAATGACATTCCGTGGCCGACCATCAACAGCACGTCGAACAAGGGGCGCATCATCGGCGAAAACACCGTTGATAGTACGAACCTTGAGCCGACGTTCGGCCGCGTCGTGTTCCGAGCCTACAAGTACACGTCGGACTTCATCAAAGTCCCCGTGGAACTCCTGGAAGACTCGGCGTTCCAGTTGGCAGCCGTCATCGGTGAACTGCAAGGCGAAGCGATTGGCCGTATCCAGGCCGACCACTTCACCACGGGCACCGGCGTTGGCCAGCCAATGGGCATCGTCAGCGCCTGCTCGCAGGCCAGCGCTACCGTCTCGACGGCAACCGCTTCGGTACTCGCATTCGATGACGTGATCTCCCTGGAGCATGGCGTCGACCCGGCTTACCGGGACAACGCTGTGTTCATGTGCCACGACTCGATCACCCAAGTGCTCCGCAAGCTGAAGGACGGTCAAGGCCGTTACCTCTGGTCGAGCGGCACGCAGGTGGGTGCTCCCGACACGCTCAACGGCAAGCCGCTCATCAACAACCAGTCGATGTCCAGCGCGGTCACGACTGGCAACGCGGTGCTGCTGTTCGGCGACGTGAGCAAGTACAAGGTTCGCGATGCCGGCGAGCTGCGGATGTCGCGGCTCAACGAGCGGTTCGCGGATTCGGACCAGATTGGCTTCATCGCCTTCCTGCGTTCGGACGGCAACCTGCTCAACGCTGGCGTGGCCCCGGTCAAGACGCTGGTGGTGTCGTAATGCAAGTTCGACTGCTGACAGACAGAGCAAGCGTGCTGGAGTATCAGGAAACCGGCTCCCTCATCGACGTAAGCGATGCGGAAGCCCGGCAACTGATTGCAGCAGGACAAGCCGAGTCAGTCAGCAACGACGAAAACGAAGCGGCAGACGCCGCACCTTTCCATAAACGAAATTCCCAAAAACGAGGACGCAGATATGTCTCTCCTGAGTGAACGAATCAGCGCCATGGTCGGGTGGACGGTTAAAGCCGCCGGCACCACGACTGCGGCCACGGGTAACGTACTTGACCTGCAAGCCAGCCAGTCGGACTCCGTGCTGGTTGTCGGCATGGCCGGAACGGTCACTGGCACGGGTGTCTCATTTACGCTGCAAGGCTCGGCTTCGACCGGCAGCTTTGCAACCTTGTGCACTGCCGGCACGACTGTAGCGCTGACGGCTGCTACGACGGTCAGCGACAAGATCGTGATGATCGACGCCAAGAACGTGCCGTATCGGTACGTCACGGTTCTGAGCAACTCGACTTCCGCCACTCCGCTGTCGGTCGCCGTGTTGGCTTACGACTCCAAGAAACAGGCCGTGTCGGCTTCGACCGTGTATGTCGCGCAGACCGTGACCGCAGTTAATCCCACCACGACCGCCTAATAGGGAGGTATCCAAGCTATGGCTGTTGATACCACCTACCAGAGCGTGGTTCAGATTCGCCAAGACGGGAACGCCTACGTTCCGACCGGCAAGGCGATTGAAGTTGAAGCCGGCGGGCACTTTGCCATGCCGGTTGAATCGGGCACGAGCGCCGCATCGTTCGCCAACTACGGCGTCACGGTGTTCGGTGCGACTGCCGCCGCGTCGTACCAGCTTGCCGCACCTTCGCGGGCAGGCTTGGTCAAAGTGCTCGTGCATACGGTTCACGGTGCCACAACCGTGAGCAACACCGTGACGGCAACGGCTGCCAAGATTCTTGGCGGCTCAACTGTCGTAGGTGGCACGAGCGTGCTGACCTTCACCAGCGTGGCGAATATCGCGCTGGTGTCCACTTCGACCGCAGCTTGGGCCGTGATGTCGCAACCTAGCGCCAACATCGCCTTCAGCTAACCAAGCCCCGTGTTCCGGCCCTGGGGTGTCTGTTGTACAGCAGCGCCCCAGGGCTTTTAACAACCTCAACCGAAGGGAGTCTTTCGTGTCGCTGTCCAATGGAACCGGAACTGTCGCAGGCACGGCTCACTCGGAGCAAGTGCCCGATCCAATCTTCAATCTGCGCGAGCGATCAATCTCTCTGCCAGAGAGCATGGCCGGTGTCATGGAAAAAGTTCATGCCACCGAAAAGCAGCATCGCCGCATCGCTATCGTCGGCCGCGCGCCTTCGAGCATGATGCTCGCCCCGTTCGGCGATGAGAACTGGGAAATCTGGTCCCTCTCGAACGCCGCAGCCTGCGGGCAAATCCCCGACAAGCACTGGCACGCCTGGTTCGAGCTGCACGACCTCGAACATGGCTGGACCCGCTGGCCCGACCAGTACAAGCAATGGCTGTCCGTGGATCACGGCAAGCCCGTCTACATCCAGAAGCCCAGCCCGCTCATCCCGCACGGCGTCGTCTACCCGTGGGACAAGGTGCTGTCGGAGTTCGGCCCGTACTTCAACAACAGCGTCAGCGAAATGATCGCTCTGGCACTGTTGGAAGGTGCGACCGAACTCGCCTTGTACGGCGTGGACATGGCGCAGAGCGATTCGGCATTGCACAACGGCAATCCCGAGTACCAGCACCAGCGCCCCTCGTGTGAATTCATGCTGGGCATTGCGCAGGCCAAGCTCGGACGTAGCAAAGTCTACATCCCACCGGAAAGCGACCTGCTGAAGTGCAACCGCGTCTACGCCTTCCCCGGTGTGGAAGGGGAGCAGATCCGCAAAGCCATCGCCCGCAAGAAGGAACTCCGCGAGCGCCAGCAGCAGGTAGTTCTCCAAGAGAAGCACGCCCGCGACCAGGCTGCCGAATGGCGAATCATCGCCGCCCGCAACGAGGGGATCATTCAGCAGGCTAAGTCGCAAGGGGCGACAAAAGAACAGCTCGCCGCAACGCAGGCGGAACTTGAGCAAGCGCTGCAACAGAGCCGCTTGCACAAGATGAACGCCGAGGAAGCCATGAAGGGCGTTGCGAAGCTGGAAGGCGCGATTGAGGACAACGACTACTGGATGACCCGCTTGCAGGCTTAACGCTATGGCAACGCTCACCCGCACCGTTGAACCGACTGTTGAGCCAGTATCCCTGGCTGCGCAGAAGGAACACGCCCGCATCCTGCACACCCACGAAGATACGTTCCTCGAAGGCTTGATTGAAGTCGCCCGCGTGGGCTGTGAAAAGGAACTTGGGCAGTCGTTCGTGTCGCAGACGTGGGAGATGAAGCTCGACCGCTGGCCGTGCCAGACACTCACCAACCCGCTGCGCTCAATTGAGCTGCCTTATGGGCCGCTCCAAAGCGTCACCAGCGTGCAGTATTACGACCAGACAAGCACGCTGACCACGATGCCATCAAGCGACTACATCGTGACCGTGGGGAACGTGGGGCGCATTACGCCGGGTTACAACAAATACTGGCCGACCAACATTGACCGCGCTGACGCAATCACCGTGACCTGGAGTGCAGGATACGGGGGCGCGAGTGCGTCAACGAATCCCACCGCTTCGGCAGAAGCCGTCCCAGCCACCATCAAGACGGCAATCAAGGTCTACGCCCAGCATATGTATCAGGTCCGCGATGAGGATGCGCCGATGCCGCAACTCGTGACGCGGATGCTAAACGCGGCCAGCTTCGGAACTCACCGGATGATCGTACCGGACGCCCACTAGCATGAGCATGATTGCCGCCACCACGATTGCCGAGCAGGTTGGGTTCGACTACGACGCCCAGCCGAAAGAATCGGTGTGCGCCTGCCCGGTGTGCGGTTGTGGCGATGCGCTGCTAGTTGAAGCATTGGATCGGTACGGGCTGGACTTGTCCCCCGCTATGTGCGAGCGGTGCGGAATGCTGTACGCCAGCCAGCGGATGACGGCGGAAGGGTACAGCGAGTTCTATGCCAAGTGGTACCGCCCGCTAGTGTCCGCCTACAGCGGCCGTGAGGTGGATGCGAAGTACATCGACGACTCCAGTTCACTCTATGCCGGCGTGGTGGCTGACGTTGGGGCGACGTTCCTGAACGCGCCGTACCGGAATACCTTGCTCGACGTGGGCGGTTCCACGGGCTGCTTTGCCCGCGTGCTCCGCGAGCGATGGGGCTACGAATGCACGGTACTAGACCCCGCGCCCGATGAGCTAGTGCTGGCTGAAGGAAGCGGCTTGGAAGCCATCGCCGGATTCGCGGAGGACTTTGAACCTGGCGACCGCAAGTGGGATGTAGTTTCACTGGTGCAGACGGTTGACCACCTGCTGAACCCGGTGGCCGTGCTCCGCAAGCTCCACCAATGCTTGGCGTCTCACGGTGTACTGGTTATCGACTTCGTGGACTACCGGGTGTTCGCGCGCAGGCGTGACTTATCGACCTCGCTCAAGGTTGACCACCCGCTGTACTTCACACCCGTTACGGCTGGCTGCCTGTTGCTGCGGACGGGCTTTGAACCGCTCCGCTGTCATGCGAGCGAGGACCGGCGGCACTTGATTTACGTTTGCCGGCCGGTTCCCGAACTCGATGTATGCCCCGAGCCTAAATGCGTGGCCGATGCCCGGCACGAGGTGGGGCTATGAGCACGCCAGCTGGAGAACGAACGCAGTATTTCACGTTTTGGCGCAATACCGCCACGGAGCCGAGTGCAACGGCTGACACCGGGCAGGTTGTGCCAAGCTGGTCCGTGTACGCGAACGCCTGGGGTGCTTTGAACGAAGCGACCCAAGCGGGCCTCGCACAGCTTACGCGCCTGATGCACCGCCACGATCCAGCGGCAGCCCCCAGCGGCAACGTCGAGAGATGGTTGGCGTTCCACCAGCAGGTGCAAGCCTCCAGCGTGATTCGCATCCCGTACATCGACGGCGTGAACGAGAAAGACCGTGTGACGAGAGAGCATCGCGGCGAGCGAATCACCTACGAACTGTCGGGACCGCCGCTGGACGTGAATAGCGAACTGGTGCTGCTGTGTAACGAAGTTATCCCGCCGGAAGATGAATGAGCCTGTCCACTGACATCCGCCGCTTGCTGTTGAGCAAAAGCGCCATCACGTCGCTGGTGGGCACGCGCGTCTACCCGCACCACGTACCGCAAGCGAACGCAGCTTACCCGTGCATCACCTATGCCATCGTCAGCAACGATTCAGCGCACACGCTGGCAGGTGGAGCAGGCTTCGCAGCAAGGCGCTTGCAAATCGACGTGTACGCCAAGACAGAAACCAGCCGGGATGCCGTGGTGGAAGCCGTGCGCAACCAGCTTCAAGGGTTCCCGGCATCGGGTGTCTCGGGGACGATCGGCGCGGGAACGGTTGTAACCAGCATCACCTACAAGAATTCACGGGACGTATACGAGCCCGACCAAGTTGGCGGGGACGTGGGCTATTACCGAAACATCATGGACTTTTGGATTCGCTTTCAGGAATCCGCGCCAAGTTTTGCTAGTTAATCATCATCGCGAGCACGGGGAGAAAGGTGCCTTGCGATGGCCAATTACGGAGTTAAAGGAACTGTCCTTCAGATTACGACCAGCGGCTCGACCACGGGCTTTACCGCCGTGGGTCAGATTCAGTCGATCAATGCGCCTGGCATGAAGGTGGGCACACGCGACGTGACGCACCTGCTGAGCGCCACGAAAGAGTACGAGGCGACCATCGGCGACCCGCAGGAGTTCTCCGGCACTCTGCTGGCAGACTTTTCGGACGCTGGCGCGGTGCTTATGCAGCAGCGTACTACGACCCCCAGCACGGTGCTCGGCGGCGACACGTTCAAGGTCATCCTGCCGACTACGACCAAGCTGTTTCAGTTCCAAGGCGTAGTCACGGACTTTACGCCCGTGGGCGGAGACGTGGAAGGCACTTGGCTGGTGAACTTCGCAGTCCGTCCGACCCGCGCGATTACTTACCCGACAACCTAATAGGAGCCATCCGTGGCGGCATTAACGAAAGACGACATCAAGGGGCTGAAGGCGTCAGCCGTAAAAGTTCCCATCGAGGGATTCGGCGACGTGTTCATTCGCGTGATGAGCGGTTCGGAGCGTGACTCACTTGAAGCCTCTTGCATCAAGACGCGCGGCAAGGTGCAGGAAGAAAACCGCGACAACTTCCGGGCCAAGATCCTGGTCCGCACGCTCAGTGACGAGCACGGCGTGCGGATGTTCAAGGATGACGAGGCCGGCGTGGTTGGTTCGTTGCCGGCGACATTCGTGGTTCCGGCTGCGGATGAAGCGGCGACCATCAACAAGATGAACAAGAAAGACGTGGATAGCCTGACAAAAAACTCCGAAGCCGGCCAGAAAGACGATTCTGGTTCCGACTCGCCGGCTGGTTAGGCATGACCGTCCCCGAGGCCCAGGAGAAGATCGACAGCGTGCTGTTTGCCGAGTACGCCGCGTTCTACCAACTGGAACCGTTCGGGCAGGAGTTCGAGCAGTCCGGCCAGATTGCCGCGCAGGTGGGCAACACAGTCGGACGGAAAGACGGCAAGCAGTGGAAGTCAACGGACTTCTACCCGGTGGAGCCACAGACGACCGAGGACGAAATCGAAGGCGCTCTTATCAGCGTGCTGGGAGCGATTCCGCATGGTAGCGAAGTTTGACGCCAAAATGCGGCTTGAACCGGGCGGACCTGGATGGACCGACCTGCGCAAGCGGCTTGACGCTTACATCACGCAAAGCGATCGCTGGTTTGCTCGCAGTGCGTTTGCCGGCATGCGAGGCGTCGAGGCGATGGCGAAGGCGCTATGCCCGCAGGATACGGGTGCTCTACGCGAGAGCATCCAGGTCAAGTTCGTGCCTCACCAATTCCTGCGTCCCGCGTCTGGCGGATTCTCCTGCATCGCTGGCGGGCAGGCAGCAAGGGCTGCGGACGCGGCCGAGTACAACCGCCAAGCGGCAGTGCGGGCGGGCGGCTTGTCGTCACACCGCAGGGCGGCAACCTTTCGCGTGAGCGGTGGTCGGATTGGTTCAAGCAACCGAGTCTCGAAAATCAGCCTGTTTGATTTTGTGAGAAAGTCGCTTGCCGGGCATGAAGTGGCGGGCGGCGACTTGGAGATTGGCACGGACCTGTACTACGCCTACTTCGTGGAGTTCGGCACCAAGTACATGCACGCGCGCCCGTTCATGCGTCCCGCCTGGGACTCGAACTATCGCAAGGTGATTCAGATCATTCTCGCCACGGAGATTGTGGACTATTGGCGCAGTCAGGCCCGCGACAAGGAACTTCCACAGAAGATGTGGCCGGCACGGCGTGACAGCGCTTTGGTCACATCCACGCAAGCCGGTCAGTATCAGGTCGACAGCCACGCATTCGGTAACTTCAACCTGAGTATGTAAATGGCCACGATTGAATCCCTTGAAGTGCGTTCGATGCTCGACAGCTCCGGGTTTATCCGGGGCGCGGCGGAAATGAACGCCTCTTACAACAACTTGATTCGTTCGACGCAGCGGGCTGGCGAGGTCACGTCCAATGCCTCTACCAGCTTTGACGACTTCATCAGTTCAGCCAAGGGGCTGGCTGTGGCTTTCGCAGGAGCTTTCACGGCTAAGCGGGCGCTTGATGACTTCGCTAAAAGCACTTTGCCTGGGGCGGCAGAATTCAACTACTCGATCGCCACGATGCGTGACGGCGTGCGGCGGCTTTCCGAAGCCGTTGGCGAGTTCCTAGCGCCAGGTGCGATGTTGTTCAACCGTATTTTGGAGGGGCTGTCACGCAAGCTAGAACCGTTCGTGCGGATGGCGTCGGCATTCAAGAGCACGGCGACCAACTTCCTGGTGCAGATGGGCAAGAACGCGGCTGCTGCCTTGCGCGACATCATGCCGAACGTGGCGGGCATCTTCGACGGCATCTTGGCCTGGTGGGACCAGAACATGGACTTCCAGGGACGCTTTGAGCAGATTCGAGAAGCCTGGAACAAGACGTGGCGTGCCATCGGTGAGTTTGCAGCACCGATCATTGTCCGCCTGGCATCGCTGATTGATGCCGTGGTAGACGTAGTGCGCGATGGGCTCGTGTGGGCGTTAGGGCTGGCGCGCGACCAGTTGGCTGGATTTGGAGCTGCTATCGACTTCCAGGGGATCATTGACGGCATTCAAGCCGTGATGGTGGCGTTCATAGGTGCCGCAGAGTTCACCATTCGCAACTGGCAGATGGTGGGCCAGATCATCATGACCTCCGGGGCGGTGGGGATTGAGTTCCTGAAAAACAACTTTCTGAATCTGGCGTCGTATGCCATCGACGTATTCACGACGATTGGACAGAACCTCGTCACAATCCTGACGCACTTCGGCACGCAGCTTCAACCGACATTCGCCGCCATTGCCCAGAATATCGGCGATGTGTTTGGCGAAGCGTTTACGACGATGCTGGACTCGTTGCAGGTGCGGTTCAAGCGATGGCGTGCCAAGCAGGGCTCGGACTTGTTTGGGCTAGTTGGCACGCTCACCGGCCAGCCGTACATGGAAGGCGGGTTGGTCTCGGATGCGGAGATTGACCTTCAGAACCCGCTGCCGAAAGTGAAGCCGATCGACTGGTCGAAGCTGACACCGATTCCGCTACCGGACTTCGGTGCAACTATTCCTGGATTGCGTGAGATGCCGGGCTTGAACCTTGACACGTCCAAACAGCAGGAAGCACTTCTAGCGGCGCTGGGCGGGCTGACAACAGCGTTTAACCAAGGAGTTGTCGGACAGATTGCCAACACGGCGCTGAACGCTCAACAATTCCTGGGAAAGCTGCTGCAAAACTTGCCTGGAGTGAACGCCAACCCAGCCGGACGACTCGACAGAAATGAGCCGATTGCGTCCCTGCTCTTGGGCACCGCAGCCGCAGCCATGCGCGAAAGCAATCAAGCCAGTAAGAATCCGTTAGTTCCACTGGCACAGCAGCAAAATCAAATTAGCGCGGAGATCCTTGTGCAGCAAAGAGCCGCCGCCCAAGCAGCAGCACGAAAGGCACGTATCGCAAACTTCTAACCACCAGCGGAACACGGGGAGAATGGTTCCGCTCTCGTGGCAGTTATTCAATGCAAGATGATCGGCAACCGTGCCGGTTCCAATAATTCGCAGTACCAAAAGACGTACACCGTCCAGTATCGCATTCAAACGAATGACCCGCTGGACGGCCCGAAAACCGTCGTCAATCACTCGGAACTGCCGGAACTGTACGACGAATACAGCTTCGGCAACGATACGGAATCCGGCGTCTACCTGATCGACAAGCAGCCGCGCGAAGAATCAGACGGCAGCTTCAAGAGCTGGATTGTCACTTGTGAATACTCGAACATCCCGCCCAGCGACCTGTCATCGAACCCGCTCACCGAAACCGTCAAGGTCTCGGTCGGCGTTGACCAGTTCTCAACCGTCATTCGCGTGGACACCGATGGCGAGTGGGTGACGAACAGCGTTAAGCAGCCGTTCGTCCCGCCACCCGAGATGGACAACTCGCGCCCGGTGCTCACCGTGCGGCGGAATGAATCGTTCATCGACCTCTGGAAAAGCGCGGACTATTCCAATTCGGTCAACCAAACAGGCTGGAAAGGGATGCCGCCCCGCACCGTCAAGTGCAAGGCGATCAACTACACCGAGATTCAGCAGCGCAACGGCGTGTACTACACCGAAGCGACCTACGAATTCCATCTGTTCGACCAGACATGGGATGCGTTCATTCTGAACCAAGCCACGAAGTACAAGAACGACGCCGGCAACTACGTGCAGATGCCGCCTGGCTCGGAACCCGTGACGCTGTACACGGGTGAGGATGGCTCTGCCGCCGATCGCATCGTGCCGCGCGGCGTGCCTGTCACGCGCGATGCCGTCTACCTCCGCAAACGTGTTTACAAAGAACGAAACTTCAATCTACTCGGTCTCGTATTCTAGGAGCCCATAATGCCCGGCCCGACTCAATTTCAAAACGACGTGGTGTTTAACGCCGCCGTCTCATTCGCACAAGCACCGACATTCCCCGGCGCTTCCATCACCGATGATGACATCTCGGGTAGCGCTGACATTACCTACAGTAAGCTACAGGCGCATGCCACGCAGTGCGTAGAACTGGCGGGGTTCGCAACCGAGCCAGTCAGTGGGACGTATGTGCCGCTGCACCTGTCGTCTGCCGTGGGTGGCATCGTCGGCTTTCAGGCGCAGATGACGGGCGTACTACCAGCCACCACGGGCGTCGTGAGCATCGAACTATACCGCTGCACCAGTGGCAGCACTCCGGTTTCTATTCTGTCAGCTCCGGTGCGGCTTGGCAGTGACAACTCCCTGATGGTCCCCGAGGCCGGCACAATCTCAACCTCGACGATGATTGCCGGCGATAGCTACTACGCGCGAATGACGGTCAGCACCACGACGGTGGCGCGGGGCGTTATCTGTGCGTTGAAATACTACGAGAAGCCAGCGTAAATGGCTGACGAAGACGAATACATGCTGAGTGGGCGAGCAGTACGCCGCACGGCGAAAGTCGTGAAGGAGTACATTGGCCGACCCTTGAATGCACCCGGCGGTGCCGCGCCGCCACGCTACGGCAGCGGCCCGATCCGCCAAGCGGTGAACGCCACGGGCGAGGAACTAAACCTCTACGACCTCGTAGCGCTGTCCACTGGCTCACTCTCGTTTGCCGAGGGCGGGGACTTGCAGGGGACCGCAGTTCGCGCCACGAAGGCGACAACCGCTTACACCAAGAGCTATGGCATCGTTGTCGGCTACCCGGCACAGAACGAAGAATACACGCTGGTGTCGCTTGGCGGCGGGCTGGTGAACTACACCGGCACCGTCCCAGAGGAAGGCAAGAGCGTTGGCCCCGTCTCAGGCTCCTTCGCTGTCTCCACTACTGGCGCGCCCTACTTCACGGTCGTGGGCGTCTCGACGCAGTTCTCCCTGGTTGACGTAGTACCGTACCAGCCGGCGACGATTA
>CAZZDD010000063.1:0-4141 GCA_964652185.1 uncultured Candidatus Peribacteria bacterium
GTCTCTTCCGGCACGCCCGAAGCAGCGTTCGTTGCTCGTGCGGCGACGAAGAGGAGGTCTGAGAGGCGGTTCAAGAACACGAGGACTTCTGGGTTCACGTCTTCGACCTGCGAGAGCGCGACGACGCTGCGTTCCGCTCGGCGGCAGACGGTGCGCGCGTGATGGAGGTGCGCGCCCGCCGAATTGCCGCTCGGCAAAATGAATTGCATGAGGGCGGGGAGCTGCGGTTCCATGCGGCCGATCCACGCGTCGAGGACCAGGATGTGCGATGGTTGGATGCGTTCGGTGTGGGCTTTCGTTCCGGCCGGACTCGCGATGTCCGCGCCGAGGGTGAAGAGCCTGTGTTGGATCGTCTCGAGCGCGACTTCCACGTCCTTCGGCAACACCTCGCAGCGCACGACGCCGAGGAGCGCGTTCAATTCGTCCACGTCGCCGACCGCGGCGATGCGGTGGTCCGTCTTCGAGACCCGTTTTCCTCCGACCAAGCCGGTGGTGCCTGTGTCTCCGGTTCGGGTGACGATGGTCATGCCTGAATGTTACTCAGGCGCTCACGGTCAGTCCATGCGCCCCGAGTACTTTCTCGTGCTCCGCCTTCGCTTCCTGTTCCGTGAGCGTGCGATCCGCGGCGCGGTAGGTGAAGCGCAGGGTGATGCTGTAGCTGCTCGCGTCGGAACCTGGCGTCTTGCCGTCGTAGAGGTCGCGGACGACGACGCTCTCGAGCATCGGCGAGGCGGCGCGGAGTTTCAGGAGCAGCGGGCCTACGGCGTCCTGGTGCGTGCGGCGGAAGGTGAGGTCGTAGGTGATGGCGGGGTGCGCGGCGAGGGGCACGGCTTTCTTCACAGCTCCCGTGAGTGCATCGAGCGCGGTGAGGTCGAGGATCGCGGTCGAGGCCCTGTGCGGCAGGTCGAACGCCGCGAGGACCGAGGGGCGCACGTCGTAGGCCTGCGCGACGACGACGCTGCCGACGCGGATGACGGCCGAGCGGCCGGGGTGGGCGGAGGAGGGGGGCGTCGTATCTTTTTCGATCACGGGTTCATGGCCGAGTTTTTGGAGGAGATGCGACGCGCGTTCGAGGACCGTGAGGAACGGATCGCTGAGCAGACCGTTGTTCGACGCGAGGATCAAGAGTCCGCATTCGGAGTGTTCGGGTTTGTTCGCTTCGAACACGTGCGAGCAGTGGAACGTTTGCAGATCTCCTTCTGCCTGGAGGTGGTTGCGGCGGGCGTGGTCGAGGAGCTGCGGGAGCGTGGAGGGCTGGAGCAACGAAAGTTCTTCGGTGATGGGGTTGGCGACGTTCACGGCACTTGATGCATCAATGCCGGATTTGCGCAGCAGCTGCGGTCCGACGAGGGAGAGCGGGAGGATCTGTTTGAAGCCGTCGCTCGCGAGGATCGCGCCCGCACGCTGTTCGATGCTCTCGCGCTTGATGGGTTTGAGCGCGCCGCGCGGGTGCGTTTCGGGGATCGTCTCGAAGCCGCGGATGCGGGCGATTTCTTCGATGAGGTCGTGCGCGCCCGTGAGGTCGCGGAGGCGCCAGAGAGGCGGCGTGACCGAGAGCGTGTCCGTCTTCGTACGACCCGCGCCGCCCTTCACCGTGCAGCCAAGCGCTTCGAGGATCGTCACGACGTCTTTCGTCGGAACCTCGACGCCGAGAACCGAAGAAGCTTTTTCGAGTGACAACGCGATGTTCGGTGCTTTGCCGTCGTCGCCCCATTCTTCGAGCTTCGAGGAAATCTTCGCGCCGGGCGCGAGTTCGAGGAAGAGTTCCACCGCGCGGCGGAAGCCGGCTTCCATGGTCACGGGTGGGACGCTCTTTTCGAAGATCGTCGCGGCGTCGGTGCGGTGGTTGGTCGCTTGGATGGTCTTCCGGATGAGAATCGGATCCGGTGCCGGTGCCTGCACGTAGATGTGGCGCGTTTTCTCGGTGATGCTCGTGCGATGGCCGCCCATCATGGCCACGAGGTCGAAGATGCCGAGTTCATCGCTGAGGACCAGCGCGCCTTCCGGCAACGCGCGTTCCTGCCCGTCGAGCGTTTTGATTTTCTCTCCCTGTTTCGCGCCGCGCAGTTCCACGGTGCCTTTGATGTCGTCGCGGTCGAAGGCGTGCAGCGGCGCGCCGTACTCCCACATGACGTAGTTCGTGATATCGACAGGGAGTGAGATCGGGCGAATGCCGACTGCTTCGAGGCGCTTCTTCATCCAGTCGGGCGATTCGCCGAGGGATTCAATATCGATCGCACAACCGAGGTAGCGGGCGATCGATTTCTTCGCGGGGGTTTTGAACGTGAAGGGGAGCGCGGTCGTCGGGAACTTCAGCGCAGGGCGCTTCGGTTCGGGCTTCGCTTTGCCGAGGCCGAGTGCGACGCACTCACGCGCCATGCCGCGGTGCGACCAGAGATCGGGGCGCGTGGTAATGGCGGTGTTGTTCACGTCGAACACGGCGTCGTCCATGCCGAGCAGGTCCTTGAGCGATTGGCCGGTCTTGGCATCGCCGAGGTCGACGATCGCGCGTTCGCCGTCTTCCGGTTTGGCGGGGTACTGCGTTTCGATGCCGAGCTCCTCTGCGGCGCAGATCATGCCGTGACTCTCTTCGCCGCGGATCTTCACCGGTGCGAGCGTCATCGTCTCGCCGCCGTGCCACTTCACCGTGGCGCCGATGTGCGCGAACGCGACTTTCATGCCCACGCGCAAATTCGTGCCGCCGCACACCACTTTCTTCTCGCCATCATCTGTTTTTACCGTCGCGAGCGAGAGTTTGTCGGCGTTCGGATGACGCGAGAGGGAGGTGATTTCGCCGACGCAGCACTTGTTCAGGAGCGTGCCCTGTTCGAGCACATCTTCCACTTCGGCCGTGCTCAGGGTGAGTCGGTCCGCGATCGCGTGGGCATCCTTCGTCTTCCAAGCGACGAAATCGCCGAGCCAGTCGAGAGAGATCTTCATGCGGGCGAAGCGTACACGAGCGGGGATTCGACCGCGAGAATCGGAGTAAAACCCATTTGACGTCCCCTGAAAGCGCTGGTAGATTCCCCCGGCCTTATGGGTCGCAACTGCGTCAAAACCGGCAAGGGAACGTCATTCGGGAACACCCGAAGCCACTCGCTGCGCCACACGCGCCGTACGTTCAAGGCGAATATTCAAAAGAAGCGCGTATTCGACGTTGAAACGGGTCGTTACGTGACGATGAAGGTCTCGGCGAGCTACCTGCGCACGCTCGCGAAGCGGTTGCAGGCCGGGAAGAAGGCGTAAGAGGTGTATACTGCTCGCCATGGAACACGATGTGTACCCCGGTCAGGCAGGTTTCGTTGATCTCTCTTTCGAGAGGGACATGGATGATTTACGATTCTTCGTCGCGGATATGGAGAAGATTGCGGAGAAGAGCGTGCTCAACGACAATGAATCCCGATTATTGAATGAGTATATGCGCGGCCTCAAGTTACGCTTCCCGAAGATGGCGGAGCGGTACGGAAAGGATTATGAAAAACGCCACGGAGATTTTCTCGTCTTGATGGCTCGCATCGAGGCACTTACGCCGATTATCGAAGAGGCGTATCGACTTGAGGTATTGCGTCACATCGACGAGGCTCGCGTCGACTTCCGTCGTCTGTTCGATCTGCCGCAGAACGCTGCGGAGAACGTTACAGCAGCGGTTTCCTGAGTGCCTTGATCTCGGATTGGTGATGCTTTTCCTTGAGGATCTTCTCTTTCGCCCGGCGCGAGCGGCGGTCTTTCTGCTTCTTGCGTTTGAACGCCGCCCGCATGAGTTTCGATTCTTTTCCGCGTTTCTCGACTTCGATTTTCAGGAGCAGCAGCTTGAACGCTTCGCGGCGGTTCAGCGCCTGCGAGCGGTGCGTGTCGCCGCGGACGGTCACTCCCGTCGGGAGATGCTTCAGCATCACAGCCGAGCTGGTTTTGTTCACCTTCTGGCCGCCCTTGCCGCTGCCGCGGACAAACTGCTCTTCCACGTCTTCCGGGCGCACGCTTAATTCACGAGCGAGGCGCTCGAGGGATGTCGACATGTTTGCGGGGAAGGCCATGATCCCAGTATAGACGATGGCGGAGAGGGGGAGATTCGAACTCCCGAGACGATTTCTCGTCTACACGCTTTCCAAGCGTGCGCACTAGGCCACTATGCGACCTCTCC
>CAZZDD010000063.1:4241-15923 GCA_964652185.1 uncultured Candidatus Peribacteria bacterium
TTTCTCGTCTACACGCTTTCCAAGCGTGCGCACTAGGCCACTATGCGACCTCTCCAGGCCGGACGGGGCGAAAGTATAAGGATCGCCGTTGCCCGTGTACACTGATAAGCATGCAACAAATGGCGATGTTCCCGATCATGATATTGGCCATTCTGGTGGCCTTAACGGTCCACGAGTGGGCCCATGCCTTCGCGGCTAAGCGCCTGGGCGACGACACGGCCGAGTCGATGGGCCGCCTCACGCTCAACCCCCTCTCTCACATCGATCCGCTCGGCGCGATCCTCTTCTTGCTTGTCGGATTCGGTTGGGCCAAGCCCGTCCCGATCGATATGCGCAACTTTCGTCATCCCGTCCGCGATGCGGCGATCGTCGCCGTGGCCGGCCCACTCAGCAACCTCGTCCTCGCGTTTATCGCGGCGGCAATCGCGGTCCTGCTTGACCTCGAAACCGTGGCACTTCCCGCCGGAGGACTGTCTGCCGGCGATGCCGCGTGGGGCGTGCTCTCCGCATTCCTCGTCGCGTCGCTCCAAGTGAACCTCGCGCTTATGGCTTTCAACCTTCTGCCTATCCCGCCGCTCGACGGCAGCAATATCCTGCGCCTGTTCGTTCCGTGGAGGATGCGCGAACGCTACGACGAAGCGATGCGGTACGGCCCGTGGATCCTGCTCGGCGTGATCCTCGCCGAATCGTTCCTCAACATCCCGATCATCACCGCGTGGGTGCTGTTCATCATCGGGATCGTCGTGACGCTGTTCACGTTGGTGTTGGGCTAACGTAAGCAAAAATCCTCTACATTGCCTTAAAAACAATTTAGTGGTATTTTGCCATTGTCTCTTTGACATCGCCGGTCGTGCATTCAGACAGCAGCCCACTGCGCATATCGTGCATAGTGCGCTGCTGTCGCAGCGGATTTTCAAAAACAACATTTATAGAGAGAGCGACTATGTCCAAGAAAAAGAGTACGAGAAAGGCCCCGGCATCCAAGGCCGCCCAGAAAGAGCAGGTCGTACAGGTACCTGCGCCGCAACTCGTCCGCGAAGCCCAGCCAGTTCCGGCCGAGAAGAAAGAAGATGTGTTGTTTGAGTTTGAAGCCATGGATGCCACGGGAGCTGAGATTCGCGACGTAATAAAGGCTCAGTCCGAAGAAGAGGCGCAGGGAACTATTCGGCAGATGGGATACTTTGTGACAAAGATAGCCCGGCGTCCGGCATGGCATTCGACCCGAACATTTTCGTACGTCGTCGAAAAAAATGGATCCCTCACTTTTCTGGGTGAGACATTGGGGCATGGTATATCAATGGTGTCAGACACATGCTCGAAACGTAATGATCCTCTCAAGGAACGTTGTATCCTCATTCGGCAGGGCGCAACCGATAACTTTGTTCCGATGATCATTCCATTCTCAACGAATCTTTTTGTCTCGTCATCAAAACTCGGTACGTAATTGCACGATCGTCGAAACGCGTAGCATCGCTGCGCGTAGCCCGGTACGTCCGGGCTTTTTTTATAGATTCCAAAAACGCCGCCCTCCGGAGAGGTACGGCGTCTTTCGTCGTGTCGAGGATTACGCTCCGAACGGGCTGACGTACTTCGCGCTGCCGCCGAGCTCTTCTTCGATGCGGAGGAGTTCGTTGTACTTGCAGATACGGTCCGTGCGGGAGAGGGAACCCGTCTTAATCTGGCCCGTGCGGAGACCCACCGCGAGGTGCGCGATGAAGGTGTCTTCCGTCTCGCCGGAGCGGTGCGATGCGATCGCCGTCCAGCCGGCCTTCTGCGCCATCTGGATCGCGTCGACCGTCTCGGAGACCGAGCCGATCTGGTTCAATTTAATGAGGACGGAGTTCGCGGCCTTCGCGTCGATGGCTTTGCGGATGAATTCGACGTTCGTGACGAGCAGGTCGTCGCCGACGATCTGGATCTTCGAGCCCATTTTCTCGACCATCGACTGGAAGCCTTCCCAATCGCCCTCGGCGTGGCTGTCTTCGATTGAGACGATCGGATATTTGGCGACGAGCGCTTCGTAGTAGGCCACGAGTTCCTGCGAGCTGAGCGTGAGTCCGTCGATGTGGTACGCGCCGTCTTTGTGGAATTCGGACGCGGCGGCGTCGATCGCAAGTTTCATTTTGCCCGTGTAGCCGGCTTTCTCGATCGCTTTCGTGAGGGTGCCGAACGCGTCGTCGCTATTGGTGAGATGCGGGGCGAAGCCGCCTTCGTCGCCGACGGCGGTGACGTGGCCGCCTTCCTTGAGGATCGACTTGAGCGCGTGGAACGTTTCGGCGCCGGCGCGAAGGGCGTCGGCGAAGTTGTCGAAGCCCGTCGGGACGATCATGCACTCTTGGAATGAGAGTCCGCTGTCGGCGTGCGCGCCGCCGTTGATGACGTTCATTAAGGGCGTCGGGAGCAGCGTCGCGTCCTGCGTACCAAAGTGATCGGCGAGGGATTTCCACAAAGGCTTCTTCTCCGAGATCGCGCGTGCGCGGGAGACGGCCATGGAGACGCCGAGGATGGCGTTGGCGCCGAGGGTCGCTTTGTTTGCTGTGCCGTCGAGGTCGAGCATCTTTTTGTCGACCGCGCGCTGGTCAGCGCAGTCCATGCCGATAACCACTCCCGCGATGGCGCCGTTCACATTGGCGACCGCCTTGAGGACGGACTTGCCGAGGTATTGCGACTTGTCGCCGTCGCGGAGCTCGAGCGCCTCGTGCGAACCGGTGGATGCGCCGGATGGGACCGCCGCGCGACCGAAGGAACCATCACTGAGCGCGCAGTCGACTTCGACCGTGGGGTTGCCGCGCGAGTCGAGGATTTGGCGGGCTTTGAGGGAAACGATCGTGGGCATCGAAAAGAGGGGGAAAGTACGGGTACTGCGTACCATTGTGACTGATTCCCGACAAGGCTCTGAGAGGTCGGTTTGCAAAAGGGGTGCTCGTTTCTGGCTTTTTGCTGCGATTGTGATAAAAAGCACCTTCTACATTTCCCTCCATGCCGAGCTATCCTCCCAACTTCTCCGTTCCTTACGCCGATGCCGCCGTGTATATGGCGTGGCCCGGCGGAGGTAAAGGCACGCAGATTGAGCACCAGATGCATGACCTGTCTGAGCGCGGTATTCCTCATGTAACCCTTGGAACCGGAGCGAAGATCCGTGATGAGGTGAAAAGGAAAACGGAGTTCGGTCTTGCCGTGAAGAGATTGCCGAAGGGCACGCTCGTTCCCGACGAGCTCATGATCCCACGCATCGCTCCGTGGATCGAGCGGATGCGGCAGGAGTATTTCTGGTTCGTCGACGGGCTTCCGCGCAACCTGGCGCAAGTTCCTGTGTTTGACGAAGCGATGGAGCGTGCGAACCGATCAAGTGTCATCGTCCATATTCGTTTGGCGCACGATCGTCAGGCTACCCGCCAACTCGCGGAAGAGCGCATGCGTAAGCGTGGCGAGCACGCCCAGCGCCTGTATGAACTGGATCCTATCAACAATCCGGCGCCACGGGACGACGACATGCTTCCGGCGGCACGTGCGAAGCGTCTGAATGAATCGGAGCAGTTGGAAGACGTGATCGAATATTACAAGCAGCTCGGAAAAGTGATTTCCGTGGACGGATGGAATGCCGAAAAAGAAGTGCGTCATGATATCAACAAGCTCCTCTTCCCGCTCGTGCGCATCGGCGGAGGGGATTCGAATTGGGAGGTGAGTTCGGCTACGTACTGACCGCTACTGCAGTTACAGCCTCGCCAGCTTTTTGTCGTGCTTGCCGAGCATGCGGATCGATGCGTCGAGGTCTTCCTGCAGCGCTTCACGATGTTGGCGCGCGACTTCGAATTGCCTGTCTACGCTTTCGAATTTTCGACGTACATTCTCGAATCCGTCATCCACTTTCTTTTCCAGCGTGTCGACACGCGTCTCGAGGCCATCAAACCGCGTTAGAATTTCGCTTTTCATCCCCTGCATATGCTGCAGGAGGAGCCGGTTGGTAATGGTCGTGCGTGCCATGGGAAACGATCATAGGACGGCTCCAGGTGGCAGCCAATCCAATGGACTTGCAGCGTTTTCCGAACGTCGAAAAAACGGCTTTAAGAAAATATGAATGCCGTTCTACGTGGTGATGGAACGAAGGAAAAAATGGAGCCGTCGACCAGGATTGAACTGGCGACCACCTCCTTACCATGGAGGTGCTCTACCACTGAGCTACGACGGCTCGAAGAGAGAAAAGAACGGGGCCTGCCCGCCGAAGACCCGAGCGAAGTGAGGGCGAAGGCGGGCGGAGTGTACTAGGCGACGGGGCGATCTGCCACCGTTTCGCTCCAGGATTGGGGCGCCAGGGAGATGTGGAGGCGAAGAGCGTTCTTCAGGGTATGAAGGCCGAGAAGGGCACACTTAAGCCTTCTTTCGCTCACGGGCACGCCGAGCAGTTCCAAGAGTTCGGGCTTTGCGATGGCGAGTACTTCCTCGACGGGTTTGCCGATCACGTGCTCGGAGAGGAGCGACATCCCGGCCTGGCTGATGGCGCAGCCGGTGCCGGTCCAGCCGATGTTTTTCACGATGCCGTCGTCGATCGCGAGGTCGATCTTCACGCGGTCGCCGCAACTGAGGTTCACTTCTTCGTGCGACGCCGACGGCTCGACGAGCGCTCCCGCGTGGCGCGGGTGCTTGTAGTGGTCGAGGATTTGGTCGGCGTAGAGGTCCATCTCAGCGGAGGAGGATTTTTTGAGCTTCGAGAATCGCGGGTTTGAGCGCGCGGATATCGTCTTCGTTCGTATAGAGGCCGATCGATGCGCGGACCGACGCGTTGACGCCCAGTGCTTCGTGGAGAATCTGCGCGCAGTGGTGCCCCGCGCGGACGCATACGTCGTTATCGCCGAGGAGCTGCGCCGCGTCGTGCGGATGAATGTCTGTGATCGTGAATGACACGCAGCCGAACGCGGTGTTGTTTCCGGGACCGAGAATTATCACGCCGGTTGTATCGCGGAGTTCGTCGAGGAGGAGCGCCATCATTTTTTTCTCATGGTTGATGCGTTCTTCCCATGGGATCGTCGCCTGCCATTCGAGTGCGGCGGACCATCCGAGCGCGGAGAGGATCGGCGGCGTGCCCGCTTCGAAGCGTTGCGCGTCGTCGACGGGGGAGAAGCCTTCGTCGTGCACCTCGCGCACCATCCCGCCGCCGCTGAGGAACGGCGGCATCGTGGCTAACACGTCTTTGCGGCCGAAGAGCGCGCCGATGCCTGTGGGGCCGTAGGTTTTGTGGCCGCTCAGCGCCAGGAGGTCGCAGCCGATTTCCTTCACGTCGATCGGCGCATGGCCCGCGAGTTGCGCCGCGTCGACGCAGGTGAGGGCATCGTGCTTCTTCGCGATCGCGATGAGTTTTTTCAGGTCAGGCCGCACACCGAGCACGTTGCTCTGGCCCGTGACCGCGAGCATCTTCACCCGCCCGTCGCGGAAGACAGTCTCGATATCGTCTTCGTTCAACGTGCCGTTCTTGTCGATGTCGATCCAGCGCACCTCGACCCCGCGCTGGAGGAGCTGTTGCCACGGGAGGATGTTGCTGTGGTGCTCGAGGCGCGTGAGCGCGACGGCGTCGCCTTCGACCCAGTTTTCGCCGAGCGAGCGGGCAGCGAGGTTCAGCGCTTCGGTCGCATTCTTCGTGAAGATGATTTCGTCCGGATAGGCGTTCAGGAAATCCGCGACCGCCCTGCGCGCCTGTTCATAGTGCATCGTCGCGTCGTCGGCCAGCGGGTGCAGCCCGCGGTGGACGTTTCCGAGGCCCCTGCGCATCGCGGCATCCATTGCATCGATCGCCGCGAGCGGCATCTGTGTCGCGGCGGCCGAATCGAGATACGAGACGCCGGGCCTGGCCTCGATGAAGGGGAATTGCCGACGAACGGACGGATTAAGAGTCATTATGCCGCCAGTATGGCGAGAGAGTGCTGATTTTGCTATATTCTTGCAGATTTTCTACCGCTTCCCATGAACGAATCCACACGCCTCATTCTCTCACGTACGCTCTTCGCCTTGCTCATCCTGTGGGGCGGCTACGTCACCCTGAATTACTTCGGCGTCCCCGTGCACCAGTCGGCGATGATCGACGATGCCGGCCGGACGCTTGGCGTGAACGCCTGCGGCGCGAACAGCGGACTCTGCGCGGGGTTCTTCGCCGTGTTCACCTCGATCGTCACGCTCTTCAATACGATGTCTCCATTTTTCGGGTACGCGATCGTGTGCGCGCTCGTGCTCGCCGGTTTCGCCACGCGCACCTACATGCGTTCGCAGGAATGGAATCTGCGTGTCACGCTCTCGCCGCTTCTCGTGATCGGCCTGCTCGCGCTCGCGGCGTGGGCGATGCTTATGAGCATCGGTTTCTCCGGGAACGGCGGTCTTTCGATGAGTCAGGTCGTCGAGCCGACCACGCAGGTGTACCCGGACGTCAGCGCGGAAGGACTGGCGGACTTGCGCGAAAATTTCGATGATCTCCGGGAGCGCGGCTGCCTTTCTCCCACGCAGTTCAACTTGAACGGCGCGCCGGTGTATCGCTACTCGTTCGGTTGCATGCAGATCGGGTTCTTCACGCGCGTGCTGCCGCAAATGCTCTTGCTGCTTCTCCTCGCGTTCAACGTGCTCGTTCTCGGGCGAGCCGTGCTTCACGGGCTTCGTTTGAAGGGCTTCACGCCGCTCGTCGAGGGCGTGTTCAGCGCCGGCATCGGTTCGTGCGTGCTCATCGCGATCCTCTGGCTCGTCGCCATGGTTGGCTTCTACACGCAGACGGCGGGTTGGGCATTGCTCATCGGCATCCCGGCCGCGGGCTTCGTGCACAGCGTCCACTGGGCGCGGACGTTCTGGGCCGAGAAATGGGAGGTAGACATGCGGCCCTACGACCTCACGCTCATCGTGGCCTGGCTACTCGCGTCGTTCCTCATCCTGAACTTCCTCAACGTCGTCCGTCCGTTCCCGATCGGCTGGGACGATCTCGGCCGCTACTTGAACCAGCCGCGCTTGCTCGTCAGCTACGGAAGTTTCATCGCCACGCTGCCGACCTTCAGCTGGGAATACATGACATCGCTCGGCTTTCTGCTCTTCGGCTTCGATAGCGTATTCGGCGCGACGCTCTCCATGCTCATCAACTGGGCCGCGGGCCTTCTCGCTGTCGGCGCCGTGTGGATCTTCGGCCGTACGTACCTCGGCGCGGGCAAGGGTTTGCTCGCAGCCCTGCTCTATTACTCGCTCCCGATGGTCGGCCACTTCTCGTTCGCCGACATGAAGGTCGACAACGCCATCTTCGCCATGGGAGCGCTCAGCGCTTTGGCGGCGTTCCTCGCGGTGTGCCCTCCGCCGGAGAACGACGAGGAAGAAGGCGACAGCGACGGCGTGCCCGTCCTTCTGCTGCTCGCGCTCGCCGGCGGTTTAGCCGGCTTCGCGTTCGGTATGAAACCGACGGCCATCATGCTCATCACCGCGGTCGGCGCGGTCATGGTCGGAAGGCGCCTCGGCTGGGCCGGGTTCCTCGGTACGGCCTTCCTGTCGTGGATCCTTTTCGTGCGCCAGGGTACGTTCAACGTGGCGGAAGTGTCGGGCCGCGTATTCGGCGATGCGACGCTCCTCTCGCCGTTCCTCGTAACGGCCGTGTGCGCCATTCTCGGTCTCGGCCTCTTGGCGTACGCCGCGCATGACAAACTCTCCGTCATCCGCCCCCTTGCGACGCAGGCGGGCCTATTCGTTGTCGGTTTCGTCGTCACGATCGTGCCGTGGATCGTCACCAACAACGCGTCGTTCGGGAACTTGCCCCTGCGCTTGGAACTTTCGCATGCCAACCCTCTCTCCACGGCGCTCATACTCGATGACAGCGCGCCTCCCGACATTGGCGTCATCAAGACGCTCCCGCCCGATCTGCAGCTCGATCGGTCGAACCCCGCGTGCGTGTCGACCTCCAAGGAAGAAGAGCTCGATCGTTATTGGGGCGACTACGCCGGACCGTGGCACTACCTCGGTTTGCCGTGGCGCGCGGTGATGAACACCGACACGTTCGGGTACTACGTCACGCTGGCTCCGATGCTTCTGCTCTTCCCGCTCCTGCTGCTCGTGCCGGCCTTCTGGTCGCGCGGCAACAAATGGATGCGCCTGCTCTTCGGCGCCACGGTCTTCATGGTGGTGCAATGGATGTTCTTCGCGAACGGCATCGTGTGGTACGGCATCGTCGCGTTCCTGGGGTTGGCGCTGCTCGTCGAAGCGATCGCCGTCAGGGCGCCGTCGAAATCCACGCGCATCGTGACGGGCGTCCTCATCGCGCTCTCGCTCGTCACGTCGTTCGCTCATCGCATGTGGCAGTTCGAAACCATGCAGAATATTTTCGAGTACTCGCTCGGAAAAGTGACCGCGTCGGCGATGGAGGAGCGGACGATCCCGCATTACGACGACATCCGCGAGTCGATCGAAGCGCGCAGGGCCGCGACGCCCGAACGGCCGTATACCTACCGCATGGGCACGTTCATTCCGTACTTCATTCCGCGCAATTTCGAAGTCTTGCCGGTGGCCGATAACCAGCTGGACATGTTCAACTGCCTCTATCAAGAGCGCGACGCCGCGAAGACGTTGGCGCGCCTCCAAGCGCTCGGGTTCAACAGCATGATCTTCGACATGAACACGCAGACGATCGAGCGCGATCCCCAGGGCAGCCTGCATAAGAAGGTCGAGGCGTTCGTGGACTTCGCCAATCGCCAAGATTTGGGCATCGACATCGTGTTGAACGATCCCGACGCGGGTATCGCGTACATTCTCCTACCATGAACGTCGCCGTCATTCCCGCTCTGAACGAAGCCACGCGCATCGAAGCGGTGGTGCGCGGGGCGTTGCCGTACGTCGATCGCGTGATCGTGGTGGACGACGGCTCGATCGACGGGACGGGGCAGCGGGCGAAGGAGGCCGGCGCGTTCGTTCTGCGCCACCCCGAAAATTGCGGCGCGGGCGCGGCGACGATGACGGGCATCGAAGGCGCCAGGCGGTTGGGCGCCGTGAACATCGTGACGCTCGACGCAGACGAACAGCACGACGTGAAAGACATTCCCGCGATGCTGGCGGCCCTCGCCACGGGCGCCGACGTCGTGTTCGCCAACCGCTTCGGCCAGATGAACAATATCCCGTTCATCCGCCGCGTCTTCAACGGCATCGGTAACATCGTGACGCTCGTGGCCACGGGCATGTGGGTCCCCGACAGCCAGTGCGGCTACAAAGCGTTCGGCCCCAGGGCCGTGGCCGAGATCGACCTGCGCATGAACGGGTTCGAGTTCTGCACCGAGATCGTCCGCGAGTGTGTGCAACGGAAGTGGAAGCACGCGCACGTGCCCGTGAAGGTGGTGTATTCCGAATACACGCTTGCGAAGGGTCAGTCGTTCGCCAACGGCGTGAAGACCGCGCTGAAAATTCTGCTACGATCCTTCCTGCGATGATCATCACGCCCTACCAAATCGCCGTCCCCATCCTGTCGCTCGTCGCGATCCTCTACGCGTGGAGCCTCTTCCGGCGCGATCGCAAGACGCTGTGGGAAGCGTTCCTCTGGACGCTCTTCTGGGGCGGTATCGCGATCGTGGCGCTGTTCCCTGGCCTGCTCACGTACCTCACGATCGTGACCGGCATCCGCAGCCAGGTGAACGCCGTCATCCTCACGGCGATCGGCATCCTCATGTTCCTCGTGTTTTCGATCATCGTCCGGCTCGAGGAGCTGTCGCAGCGTTACGCCAAGATCATGCGCGCCCTAGCTCTTCGGGACGCGGATTTGGACGAGAAAAAGCTAAAATAGGCATGATAGACTAGGGAAGTGAAAACGATTCTTTTAATCACGCCCTATTGGCGCGAGCAGCACCGGTGGATGGTCAGCGGCTACAAGCTGGCCGACCTGTGGCAGCGCTTGGGCTACCGGGTGGTGGTCGCGTGCATGGGATCGGACACGAAGACCGAGAAGGTGTCGGACACGCTCACCGTGCATTCGCGAAAAGATTATTTTTTGAAAGACCCGTGGAACTACGGTATCTCGCTCGGCTTCGGCGGATACGTCGTGCGGTTGGCGAAAGAGGAGAAGCCGGACGTGATCGTCGTGAACAAGCTGCTGTTTTGGTCGTCATTGTCGTCGATCTCGCTTCGCATCCGTGGATATCGCGTCATTCAGATAACAGATGCGCTGGTTGGGATGACATGGTGGCCGCGTTCGCGCATCGCTGGCTTCTGCGCGGCGATCTACGCGTGGACGCTCGGATGGCCGCTCCTGTGTGTCGCGCAGAAAATCGTGTTCTTCCATCCGCAGCCGGAATCGCTGTTGAAGACGCTCGGCATCGCGAAGAAATCGCGCGTGATTCCGACGGGAATCGATCCAGCGCCCTACGGTAAAAAAGATCATGACGGCATCGTCGTGACATACGTGGGACGTTTGGAATCTGTGAAAGGCGTCGATGATTTTTTAGCTGCTGTCGCTCCAGTACTCTCCGAATTTTCAGAGTTAAAAGTACAGGTGGCTGGTTGGTATCCGGACGGTCACCCATTGGTTGAAAAATATCAGCGCCAGGTGGCGTTCTTGGGCCGCCAGGATGACATCCCGGACGTGCTCGGCCGCACCGACATCTTCGTGCTTCCCAGTCACAGCGAAGGCCTCTCCAACGCGCTCATGGAGGCGATGTCCTCGAGCTGCGCGTGTATCGCGTCGGACGTCGGCGGCAACCGCTTTCTCATCGAGAACGGTGTCTCGGGGTTGCTTTTCCCCGCGGGGGACCGCGAGGCGCTGCGATCGCACATCCGGAGGCTGATCCAGGATGCCGCCAAGCGCCGCTCGCTTGGTGATGCCGCGAGGGCACGCATCGACGCGGTGTTCAGCTGGGAGAAAGTCGGGAAGCAGTACGAGGTATTTTTCAGCGGGAAATGATCCGGCCGTTCGTAGGGTCCACGACGATCGTTTTCATGACGACGTTGGTCGGCCACTCGGAGAACGTGAATTCCACGTTCTCATTCTTCATGCCGCATTCGACCGTGATAAGCATGTTGCCGCTACCAGCTTCGGGAAAGACGCTGACAAGCTCGTCGCCTGCTGGAAGCGAATAAACCTTCGCGTGCCTTTCGCCGCCCATTTCATCGACCCCGCAGGAATAGAGTGCGTGCTCAGCCTGCGTTGTCGCGGTCGTCTGGGCAGAGGGAATTGTTCGGACTGCGCGGCGTTGGTCTATGTCGTACACGATCGTCTCCCTCCATTCCCATCCGATGCGGTCGAAGATCACGTACCGTCCAGATGGCGAAAAGCGCACATCGCGGTAGTCGTAGCGCCAATACCCGTATTCCTCGTCGACAGTCTCAGAATCCATGACGAATGTTTGGCCGTCTCGCGTGATGGAGATCTTCGACGTGAGCCCCTTCTTTTCGATCATCACCGTTCCCTCGGGTCCGTCCGCGAGCGTTGTCGTTTCGTCGACGAATGTCGGCCGGGCTGCCTCCTCAACGATGGCTTCCGAGGAGCCTAATTGGCTATCTATCACACGTTCGGAGGTCGCAGGCATGCAACCGACGAGGGTGAAGACGGTGATAACGGGGAGTAGGCAGCGGAAACGCATGGCCATATGATACACGTGTCATGAAGAAGGTCGTCCTGTTCTCGGCGTTCGTTTCCCCGTTGCGCAGCGGGGCCGAAGCGTGCGCGGAAGAAGTCGCAGCGCGACTGAATGATCG
>CAZZDD010000064.1:0-15728 GCA_964652185.1 uncultured Candidatus Peribacteria bacterium
TGGGTTTCCTTGTGCTTGAGAGTGAACGGCCAGTGATAGTTGGCCAACACGATTGATGATAACAATATCATCGTAACTTGCAAGAGCATTTTGCAAGAATACTTTGGTAGGACGTTAGCGTCGAGCTCTTCACGTTGCCATAACTGCTTGGCTGGCAATGGCGATAGAACGCGAAAGCAAAACTGAAAAAACTTTTTGGAAGAGCGGCGAAAGAGAAGCGAAAGGGCGGTTGAGGAGGCTAGCTCTTGTGGATTCACGTTCGATTGCGAGATGTCGCTTGAGACGCGCCAGGATTGCTCACGATGCGCTTGAGGGAGTTGGCCTGGCTGAAGAGGCTGGAACGCGAGATGGAGCTTGTGGAGCGACGCTAGAGGGGGCTAGATGCCGGCTTGTTTCACTGCTGTTTGAGGAGGGGATTGTTCGTGAGATTCTGCTTGACGGCGTGTAGTGGGGTGTATACGCCGGGGGACTGATGCATCGTTTCCGACCCCCCATAGGTGGCAGGCGGCGGGCATCACGCCCGAGAGTTCTCAGTGGGTATAGGCGACGCTACCTAAGGTGTTGCGGCGTCACAGCTTGCGCTACTCACTCTCCCAGTAGTGGGACTACCATATGGGTGGCACCCAGACCCCCTAGGCCCCCAAGTCGCATCAGAATTACTTGTACATGCTAGCGTCCGATTTTTTTGGGAAATCGCATATGTCTTGCAAGTTTTGCCTGCGTATTATTCCGGCATGAACAAGCACCCACTGAATTCGGCGTGGCGAGGAATGATGGCTCGCTGTTACAACCCAAGGCACAAGATGTACTCGTGCTACGGAGGCCGTGGAATCACGGTGTGCGAGCGGTGGCACGACTTCAAGCAGTTTGCTCAAGATGTAGGCGAACGCCCTGAAGGCAAGACGCTGGATCGCATCGACAACAACGGCTCGTATTGCCCTGAGAATGTGCGCTGGGCAACTCGAAGCGAGCAGCAGCGCAACATGCGAAGCAATCGCATCCTCACGCTCAACGGCGTCTCAAAGCCTGCTATCGCGTGGTCTGAGGAGCTTGGCGTCCCGCTGCAAAGGATTTACCAGAGGCTCAAGCTAGGGTGGTCAGACGAAGATGTGCTGACGAAGCCATTGAAGAAGTCGTTCGTCCAGGTAGCTCCAGTTCGTGCTCCACAGCCTTGGCTTGGACCGAACTGGAAGAAGCAATAGAGCCTAGAATGCGCGTACCTTCGGCCTAGGAAAAATGACTTTGCCGAGATGTGACCAGAAAATCTTCTTGGCTTGGGGCACACTCAGGAGCTTGTTCAGCTCAAGAACGAGGCTGAGACCGACCAGCTTCCTGGGAGTAAGTTCGGGCGCACTAGTTTTCCCAGGCTTGGAGTCAGTGTCCGGTAGGCTTCCCTGTGGTGGAGGAGCCGGCCTGTGCGTGTCTAGTGCGTTGATCCCGCGTTCTTCGCCAAAAAGCCTTAGAGACTCAGCAGTCCCTTTACCGCACGGGCAGGTGGCTTGGCTGGCCACTCTCCCTATTTCAACTCCGCAAGCCATTCTTCTGGTTGCAGAGCCGCCCATGCACGGCTCCAGCCCCTCTTGGCTGCGGACTCACTCGCAGCGCAAAAAGAAGCCCACCGAACGAGTGTTGGGGACACGCCGTGGTGGGCTGGGCCGAGGCCCTTGGTTTGTCTCTGGCATGTCCCCAAAGAGGATTATCGCAAGGTCAACCCTTGGGGCAAGCCTCAACCTGAAGTTTTTCAAGTTGCATCCTCTCCCGAAAGTCCGCCACCGTCCTGGCCAGCCCCTCAGCCAGCCCAACCTTCGGCTCCCAGCCTAAGTTTCTCTTGGCCCGTGTGATGTCCGGGCAGCGGCGTGTGGGGTCGTCGGTGGGGAGGGGAAGCCAGTTTCGTGGCATTGGGTCTTCGCGCAAAAGCCATGTTGGGTCAACCTCGGATTCGACGTACACGGCGATATCGACGATCTCTGATTCCTCAGGATTCCCCAAGTTACACGGCTCATGGCACTCCGGTCCCTCATACTCCATCAGCCGGATCAGCCCTTCCACCATGTCGTCGATATAGCAGAACGAGCGGGTCTGGGAGCCGTCGCCGTAGATGGTCAGCGGCTCGCCCTTGATCGCCTGGGTGATGAAGTTGGAGATGACGCGGCCGTCGTCGAAGTCCATCCCTGGCCCGTAGGTGTTGAAGATGCGGGCGATGCGGGTATTGACGCCGTGCTGACGGTGGTAGTCCATCATCAGGCACTCGGCCATGCGCTTACCTTCGTCGTAACAGGCGCGGGGACCAAGGCAGTTCACATTACCCCGGTAGGACTCCGGCTGGGGATGGACCTCTGGCTCGCCGTAGATTTCGGAGGTGGAGGTGAGGAGGATGCGACACTTGGTTTGATGCGTGCAGAACTGAAGGGCGGAGCGAGTTCCGTTAAAACACACGCTAGCGGTGTCAATTGGGTCTCGTTGGTAACGCGATGGTGAAGCGTGGCACGCCAGGTGATACACGCGGTCCCAGTCTCCGTTTTTCAGCCAGACGTGTCGCTCTCCTTTGGGCGGTGTTAGGGAAAACCACGCAATTCCATTCTCGACAGACGCCAAGCACATGGATTCCTGAAAGCACTGGTCAACCCGGTTCTTCCAGTCCGGGTGGCAATCGAAGACTGTTACCTCATGCCCCTCATCCCTCAACCGCCGGCACAAGTGCTTGCCGATGAAACCGGCTCCGCCAGTGACTAGGATTCTCACTCGGTCTCTCCATGCTGAAGGATTAAGTCGTGGCACTTTGACTGGTTATTCAACTCGGCAAGCCGCACCGCCATCACTCTCCAAGCCTTCATCCGCGCCGTCATCATCGAGTCATCCGAGGCTTGGCACTCGATGTGCCCGAACGTGACGCTCGCGGTCGGCTGACCTGACTTGGGAATCCAGGTGCGTTCTGAGAACTGGCCGTGGGTGGTGGTCATTCTTTCCTCAAAAAGTTCGGTGCCTTAGCCAAGTCGAACGACTCGCTCCACGCCAAATCGCCGTCTTCGTTCTCGACCACTGCGCCATGGGCAATCAACGCCCGAATGAAATCGCCAAGCGCCTCGCCAAGGCTGTTGCGTGACCAGAAAAACGGCTTGCAGCGGAGATACCCTTCATCGCCGGGTGGCAGCAACCCCAGCCGCACGATGATGTCGTGCTCGAAGACGTCGAACTCGGAGAATTGCGTCATTGCACCTGCACTCCGATTGCAAAAATTTATCTCTTGCAACAGTAACGACTTAACTTCGCTCCAGGTTGTATCCGCGCCGCTTTAAGAATAGGGAATCCCTGTTCTGCATGACGGTGGACCACATGGCTGACGAAGTTTTGGACGACAACACCGACGTTTCTGCTGCCGTAACGGCGCAGACTGAAATTGCATCTGCACCGCAAGTGCAGGATCAGTCTGTGGTGGATTCTACCGCCACGACCGATTCGATGCAAACGGCTGTTGCACCATCCTGGTACGAATCGCTCGGCCAGGAATACGCCGGACTCGACGAACAAACCGCCCTGGAGCGTGTTCGCAACCAGATTTCCTTTGGTGCCAACGCCTACCAGCAAGCGCAGCACTACCACAACCAGGCCGCTCAGCTCCAGCAGCAGTTGCAAGCCATTCAACAGGCGCAACTTGCTGGGGCACAGCAGGTCCAAGCACAACCCAAGGCTCCTGAACCGCCGAAACTCCCGTGGGAAGCGGTTGAGTTCGACCCGGAGTGGGCGACGCACATCGATAAAGCGACGGGGCAGTGGCATCCGAACACGCCGGTCAGCGTGGTCGAAGGCTATGCCCGTTACCAGAAGTCTCAGCGGGCGATGATGAACGCCTTGCTGAAAGACCCCAAGGGAACGCTGCAACCGATTTTCGAGCAGTACGCCCAGGCGCAAGTCTCGCCGCTGCAAAAGAAGCTGGAAGAGATTGAAACGCGACTGGCGACGCAGAACCAGCAGAGCGAAATCGCTTCGCTGATGGCCCCTTACCGCAGCCAGCTCTACGCGACGGACGCGAACGGGCAGGTGCAGCGGGACCAGTACGGAAACCCCATTGTCACGCCAGATGGGCAGAACTTCGACCAGTTTACGCGAGTGATCCAAGGCATGGGGGTCACGGACCCGCGTGTAGTCGCCGCGTTCGGCTTGCTGGCGATGGAAAACGCCAAGTACCGCAACCAACAGGCGGCTCAGCCGCAACAGGCTGCGACCCGCCAGACGCACGAACAGGCGATTTACCAGAACGGCAATGGCAAGGCGAACGGTGTCAACCGTCTGGCGAATCGAGGCCAAACGCTGAATGCCGCTCAGCCGGTCGGTGCGCCGTCGCAAAACGGCAGCATTTCGTTTGAAGAAGCAGCAAGAAACTCACTACGCGCCGCGTTCCCAGGCGGCCTGCCGCAAAACTAACCCTTCGCGGAGTTTGAAAGATGGCCGTACTCGGCGAGTCCAACACGAACACGGTTATTGCTCGTAGCCAGCACACGAACATCGTGAAGACGCTGCGCGAGGCAGAGGTGGCGTGCTTTCGCCACTTCCCGGTCGGCGACGAACTCATGCGTCGCGGTCGCGTGAAGTACAACCAGGGCGGTGAAGGTCTGCAATGGCCGGTGCGGTACAAGCTGCACCCGACCCGTGGTAACGACGGCACCACGCCGTTGACCTTTGAAGAGCACGACCAATGGCTCACGGCCAGCTTGCAGTATCGCGGTCTGCAATGCACCGACAAGATCACCGAGAAGGAAATGCTGGTCAATCGCGACAGCGAGACCCGCATCGTCAACGTCTTCGGAACGATGGTTTCGCGGATGAAGGACAGCATGAACGACGCCCTCAAGTTCCTTCCCTACCGGGATGGTTCGAGTGCGTCTGACCTGTTGCCGCAGGGCATTGAAACGATGCTCACCGCGACGCAGACCATCGACCTGGACGACAATACCGACACGCAGCCGAGCGGCAACACCGCCAGTGCGACGGACTTGGTGGCCTACCCGAACGGCACCTACGCCGGGCTGAGCACGGTCCTCGGTGCCTACGGTGGAACGTACCGCTCGACGATGACGTTCACCGCGCCGTTTATGAACTGGCCGCTGGGCCGGGCGGATACGGAATACGATTTCTGGACCCCGCTCATCGGCAACTACGACTCGGACACGCTGCCTGGAACCACCCACACCTGGGCTGGCCAAGCGACTGCGGCGATTCGGTTCCTCCACGACAACCTGATGCGGAACTCGAACAGCGGTGCGGACGCCAACCTCTGCGTGATGGAGCGGTCGATGTACACCGACCTCTGCACGCTGCAAGAGGGCAAGGAACGCACAATGGTCACGACGGCCGCACCGGGTGCCAAGCAGTACGGGTTCGGTGCGGAAATCTTCGTGGACACGCTCCGCTGCAAGTCGGACTACGCGATCACGTCGCGTGTGGCCTACATCTTCAACCTCGACCAACTGTCGGTCATCAGCATGTACCCGACCTTGTTCAAGGTGAACTCCGAGCCGGACTACGACATGGCGAGCCAGAGCTACCGCTATGCGGCCCTGGCGTTGATGAACTACCGCTTCGAGTCGCCGGCTCGCTTCGGCGCACTCAAGATGCTGGCGACCTAACACCACGCACTTCGTAACGAGAGTTGAGCTGATATGGCTACTGCTGAAGACGTCCTGCCGTTCCCGCGCGGAAAGACGGCGCTCCAAAACCTGGGCCGTACCCTCACCTCCACCGACGCTGCTCAGTGGGAGGGTCAGGAGTACAACGTTCTTGACTGGGATTACTCCGGTGAGCCGGGGACGCTGCGTTCCCGTCGCTGGGTGCGACTGCGTTGCGTGCGGAACGCCTCGGGTGTCGCCCTGCCGCCCAAGCGGCTGGCGGTCCTGGCTCGTGATGCGGCGAAGAACATCTCCAGCGCCACGGCCACGGCTGGTGTCTCTGGCACCTCGCAAGTGGCTGGACTGGCCCGCGTGAACACGGTGAAGGGCTACCCGATCGACGAGTGGTTGCCGGAAGCCGGCGTGCCAGCGAACGACCTGTTCTACATCGTCGTCAAGGGTCCGGCTGTCGTGCTGGGTTCGGTGGCGAACTACTCCGCAGCGATTGCGGTGGGAGATGTGCTCTACAGCGCGTTGACCGCTTCGACCAGTGCCGCGACGAACGGCATCACCACGGGTGGCCGGGTCAACGAAATCATGGACGTGGCGAGCACGGACGTCACGGCAGGCCAGTTGGTGAACCGCCTTGGCCGGGCCTTGAGTGCGAATGCCACTAACACGACGAACAGCGGCATCCTCGTGGACGTGGACGCCGACTAGCGAAGATTCCCGATGGCCCGCCACGCCGCAGTGAGAACGGCCGGCGGGCCTTCTTTTTACCAGTGAGGTGTGCATGGTTCCTCGCAAGCTACGCATCCGCGTGGCCCTCTTCTGCTACGCCGGCAACGGCATGTACAGCAGCATCCACCCGGCGATTGCCAGTTGGTTGGCAGACACCAAGGCCGAATTTGATGCGGACGAGCGTGTCAGCGTGTTCGATCACGTTGTCTATTCCGACACGCCCATCACCATGACCCGCAATCTGTCCGTCGTGGAAGCACGACGCGATGGAGTTGACGTACTTGTCATGGTCGATAGCGACCAGTTCCCCGACTACCACCTCGACCGGCCCGGCTCGAAGCGGTTCATGCCGTCTTCGTTCAACTACCTCTACGAGCGATACGAGCGTGGTCCGAATGTGGTGCTGGCTCCGTACTGCATGGGTCCGCCAAAGCAAGTCGTGGCGGTGTTCGATTGGGCGAACTGGACGGACGAGCATCCCGACCAAGACATGCGGTTGGTGAAGTTCGGTCGCAAGGAGGCGGCGAAGTTCGGCGGGATTCAAGAGTGCGCTGCTGGGCCTACGGGCCTGAGTATGTTCGACATGCGCATCTTCGACATCACGGAACCAGCGGACATCAAGGAAGACTGGAAGGGTTGGTTTTATTACGAGTACACGAACAAGTACGCCTGCGAGAAGGGCTCCACAGAGGACGTGGCGGCGACTCGCGATATGTCGCTCATGGGCATTGAGGCGTTGGGCTACAACCCCATGCACTGCAACTGGGACGCCTGGGCAGGGCATTGGAAGCCGCTGTGCGTGGGCAAGCCCATCCCGATTGTGGCGTCACAAGTCTCCAGCCGTTTCCGCGAAGGGGCTAAGAACAACTTCGCACGCAATGAGCAACTGGTCACGGTGGGTGATGAGGACGTGGAGCGTGGGCATATCGCTCCTCCGTTCGATGACATGGGCATCTCTGTCAACAGTGAGGAAGACATCGCGTGCCTGAAGAAGCTGGTGAAGATGGTTCAGCAGGGAACGGTGGAAGCGGCGAAGGTGGTGGAGATCGGCTCGTGGCTGGGCTCGACGGCGATTGCGATGGCGGATGCGGGAGCGGAAGTCACCTGCGTCGATATGTGGAAGGACTTTGGTTCTTCTGCGGACATCATCTCGGCCCTCTATCGAGCACACGGTGAGAAGGTCTATCAGACGTTCCTGAGGAACATTGGCACGCGAAAAGACCGGACCATCTTCCCGGTGAGAACGACATCACAGCTTGCTGCTACTGAGCGGTGGCACAAAGACGAGCAGTTCGACTTGGTGTTTATTGACGCCAATCACGATTACGACGCAGTTCACCAGGACATTCGCTTGTGGTTCCCGCGTGTCCGCGAAGGTGGAATCCTGTGCGGGCACGATTTCAGTGATGGCTTTCCAGGTGTGATGAAGGCCGTGAGAGAGCTTTTCGACGACTTCACAGTTGAAGGCTCCGTCTGGTGGGTTCGCAAGGCCGAGAGCCAATTCACAAGAGAGTTCGAGGAAGACGTCCCCGAGTTGATCGCCAGTGGCTATTAATTCTGACGACATCATCGCTGCGGTCGCAAAGTCGCCTGATGCGTCGCGGACGCTCTACGTCCCTGCCAAATACTGCGAGATGTGTAAGCAGGCCAAGGCGGACGACGAGATTGAGTTCGAACCTGGGAGCGATACCTGCCGTGTCTGCCAAGACCGCAAGGACGAACTGGCGTCCTTGCCGGTACAACGCAAGGCGCTCACGCGGTTGTTGAACTCGATTGAGAAGGGGCACACCGTCCCGAACTCAACGGACCTGCTGGGTTCGTTCTATCGCCACCTCGGCGGCGTTGAGGGCGTGGCTCGCAAACTGGCGGAGACCTACGACTCCGCAAGGGTGGACGAAGATCACAAGGTCTGCGCTCGCATCTTGGACATCGTGGTGCGTTTGCAGACGAAGGTGTCGGAAGGCCAGCGGCAGGTGGCGATGGAGACGATGAGCAACGAAGAGCTTCGTGCATATCTGTTGCAGTTGCATACAGACTACATCGAAGCCGTGGCTCGCGATCCGTTGGCGCTACCGGCTCCACCGCCTGAGGAGGTGCCGCATGAGTAACCTCTTTGGTGTGCCAGACCGCCCGATGCCGACTGCGGCGGATATGTGGTCGCCCGAGCGACTGGCGGAGGAAATCTCTCGCGGCGCTTCGATTCTGCAAGACCGCGAGAAGGAATCTCTGATGCTCTATGAGCCGCAAGAGATTCAAGCCCAATACCACGCCTGCCGCTCACCGAACGTCATTTTGATTGGCGGTACGCGAGCTGGCAAGACGCTCTGCGGCTGCGTGGAAGACGCCCGTTGTGTGACCAACCAAGACCCGCACAAGAAGTACCCCAAGAAGGGAACCTTGATGCTCTTGGGGTACGGTTGGAATCACGTCGGTCGCGTGTTCTACCCCATGTTGTTCCTGCCAGGTGCCTTCAAAATCATCCGCGACCAGAAGACGCGGAAATGGCGTGCGTTCCGTCCCTGGACTGAAGAGGACATGGCCCGCAAGGACGAAGCGGAAGACGCACCTCCGCTCATCCCCAGCCGCTTTTATGACCCCAAGGATATTGCCTGGGAGTCGAAGGGGCAGAATCAGTTCGTTCGCGTGAAGCTCAACACGGGCTGGGAAGTGTGGGCGTTCTCTAGCGAGAGCGATCCACGCACGGCCCAAGGCTTCCGTATCCAGCGGATTCACGTTGACGAAGACTTGAGCGATGAGCGGTGGATTGGCGAGTTGACCAGCCGTAAAGCCCAAGACAAGGGCGTGTTGCACTGGACCGCTGTGCCTCACTCGCGCAATGAGTCGATGCTGCGTCTCGTGGAGTTGGCGGATAAGGAGAAAGACTCTCCGAAGCCGCTCTGTATGACGTATCGCCTGCCGTTCCTGGCGAACAAGCACATCGACGATGAAGCCAAGAAGATTGCCTTGGCGGAGTGGGCGAACGAAGGCGAAGACGTACTGCGGATGCGGTCGGAGGGTGAATTCACCTACGACAGCGTGCTCATGTATCCGACGTTCAGCGTCGGCGTTCATGGCTATCTGCGGAGCAAGCTGCCGAATCGCCAAGTACCTGACGACTGGACGCGATTTGCTTCCATCGACCCAGGGCACGGTGTGCTTGGCGTCATCTTCGCGGCCATCCCTCCAGACGACAGTATGGTGCTCGTCTACGACGAGTTGTATTTGCAGCAGGCGGAAGCGGAGCGGTTTGGCGATGCAATGGCCGAGAAGTGTCGCGGCAAGTCATTCCACGCTTTCATCATCGACGCCCACGGTGCCCGGCTGCGAGACATCGGACACGGGTTGTCTGTTTGGGATCAGTACCAAAGCGCACTTACATCCAGGAATGTGGCTTGCGAATTGACGGGAAGCAGTTTTTCTCCAGGGTGTGACGTTAAGACAACGCGAGCGGAAGCAGTGCGATTGGCGCTGCGAATGAATGCCAAGACCGGCGAGCCGCGATTCCGCATCCTGATGAATGACGACCCGAGCGACACACTTACACCACCTACGCCGAACGTGCCGCAGTTGGTTCGCACGATCAAACGGTATCGCAAGAAGCAAGACGCCAAGGGCATTACGCTCGACGAGCCGCAAACACGCGGCGATGTCCATATGGCTCAAGTGGCGGAATACTTATTTGCTTTCCCTGGGTTGCAGTACGTGCCACCAAAACCAGTTGCTTCTCCTGCCAGTTCATGGGAGCGCATCAAGAAGATGCACGACGAATTCTTAAACCGCAGTCAGAAGCACGACGGCGATACGACCGTTCACTTCGGCGCTGCCAGTCTCAAACGCAAGGTATCTGCATGAGCACCGCGACTCTCGAAAAACCAGTCGAACAATCCGCTCCTCCGTACAAGATGCCCGAGGTGCTGCTCGGTCAGTTCGTGATGTACTACCCGGACAACGGAGTCAACGAAGCGGTTGGCAAGGTCGCCAAGGTGGTGGGCATTACGAGCGACCTGCTGACTCTCGAAGTGGGCGGCAGCGACGAGACTCCGCAGAGCTTCCTCACGCCAAAGTATCAAGTTCGTCATCGCACCGACCCGCGACTGGCAACCGGCAACCAGTTCATCATCCGCAACGGCTGCTGGGACTACACGCCGTGGGAAAAGAACCTCCGTGCCGAGATGGCGGAACTCAAGTCCACGGTCGCCAAGTTGGTTGCCGACCTGGGCGGCCCGACCACTAAGGGAAAGAAGTCTGAGTAATGGCATCGGACATCGCCAACCCCGCCGACGTCGCCTACGTGCCTCCCTACGAGGGACGTGCGCTCGCTCCCATCTGCGAAGGATGGCGGGCGAAGTTGGAGCTTGCGCGTCAATGGAAGAACGTGCAGTTCCAAGACGACGCCGATGAGGCGATGGACTACTTCGACGGCATCGGACGCAAGTTCTGGGATGCCGCCTACGCCTACGGAGAGCGGGGGTATCTGAAGAAGGGCTGGAAAGGCCGGATGCCGGGCTTCACGCTCACCATGAACGTGGTGTCGCGGTTCGTGCAGTTGTTCGGCCCGTCGATGTATCAGCAGAACCCCGGACGCACGGTGAACGTGCGCGAGCGGGCACCGCTGTCTCCTGAGCTGTTCGGCAATCCAATGGACCCGATGGCTCAGCAGCAGATGATGATGTTCGCCATGCAGGAGCAGGCTGAACAGACGGCGAAGATGACGGCCGCCAGCCTCTTGGAAGAATACCTCAACTACACGCCGGACGAGTTGGACCTTGTGACCAACATGCGTCGGGCGATTGATGAGGCCATCATCAAGGGTGCTGGCGTCTGCTGGATCGAGATGTTCACGCCGCCCGGTTCGCAGATGCGCATGGTCGGCTCGTTCTACGACTCCATCGACAATCTGTTCATCGACCCGGACGCCGAACAGTGGGAAGACGTTAAGGTCATCTACCGCAAGTGCTGCCACCCGTACTACGAAGTGGAGCGGGAATACGGGCTCGCGCCGGAATCCTTGAAGCGGTACTGCACGCATGAGAGCGCGGAAAGCCAGGGCGAGACGAAAGGCAGTGACCAGTCCAAGGATTCTCGCAACCGTGGCACGACCAATGACCTGCTGACCTACTACAAGGTCTACTCGAAGTGCGGGATTGGTGCCCGGCTGTCTGGATTTGGCAAGGACATCCGAGGCAACATTACGCAGTCGGCGCACCTGAAGCCCTTGTTCGATCGCCTGGACGACAACTGTTATCTGGTGATCGTGCCAGGGTGTGAATATCCGCTCAATCTTCCTCCCGAGCTTCAGCAGCAGGAGTTCCAGGATGAATTGCAGATGGACGGCACGGTGCTCAGAGGCGAAGAGCAACTGTTCTCCGCCATCCAAGAAGCCGTGCGCTGGCCCATCCCATTCTGGCTCGACGGCGGCTGGCCGTGTGAGGTACTGGCCTTCCACGAGAAGCCTGGCCAAGTGTGGCCCATCAGCCACCTGAAGCCGGGAATCGGACATCTCCAGTTCCTCAACTGGGCGATGAGCTTCCTGGCCGAGCGGGTGATGACCTCCTCGACCACGTTCGTCGGCGCGATGGACTCGATGTCAGAATCCATCAACAAGGCGTTCAGCGAACCAGACATTGCCGGCTACGCCTTCATCAAGTTCAAGCAGGCGATGAACTCGTCGATCAAGGACGCGGTTCAATTCCTGAATCCGCCCGAGGTGAATCTCAACCTCTGGCAGATGATCGAGGCGGTGAACGCGGACTTCGAGAAGGCTGTGGGCCTAAACGAACTCATCTACGGCGTGCAGGACACGCAGAGCCGTAGCGCTGCCGATGTGCAGATTCGCCAGTCGAACTCCAGCGTCCGCATCGACGACATGCGGAAGCGGGTGGAGAAGTTCCTGGAGCGCATCGCCCGCAAGGAAGCGATTGCCGTGCGGTGGATGCTCACGGGGCAGGACGTGGCTCCGATCCTGGGTCAGACGCGAGCGATGCTCGCCGACCAGTTGTTGTTCAACCAGCCGATGGATTTGGTGGCTCGCGAGTTCAGCTACACGATCGCTCCGGGTGACAGTGCGACACGGAACCAGCTCCAGAAGCAGCAGAACTTGCAAGGTGCGATTCAGACATTCGCTCCTATCTTCGGTTCTCTGCTGGCCACTGGACAGGTCGGTCCCATGAATTCGCTTATCTCCGAATTTGGGAATGTTTTTGAAATGGACGTGAGCGGCATGATGATTCAACCGCCGATGTTGCCACCGCCGCCTGAACAAGGAGGTCCGCCACCAGCGGAAGCCGCATGAAGCGAGTGAAGCTCTCAGACCTGCCGCCGCCGGACCCTCGTGTCCTGGAGGAAATGCTGTCCACGCGCACTCCTCCAGGCACGAAGGGGACGGAACGCGCCTTCCTGCAAGGTCGCACTGGCGCGTCGCACAGTCTCGACTCGATGCCGTTCAACAGCCGTGCCAAGTATCTGGCATTAGCGAAGAAGGCCGGAGTCTCGTTAGACGGCAAGGTCTACATGTCCGGCATCGGGGAGGGCTTGGAAGGCTGGGTCAGCAACTTCGATGAAGGGCTGGCAAAGATCAAGGCCCGTGGCGACCGCAACGTGTTTCGCAATGGTGAGTTGGTCTACGCCGCACCCGAACAACCGCCTAAGCCGGATATCCCTTTGGCGGAGTCTTTGGTGAATGAATCGATTCGCGACATGGTGAAGGCCGACCCGTCGCTCAAGAAGAAGAAGCGTCAAGAACTGCGTGAGATGGCGATCGAGAAACACGGACCTCAGAAGTCGTAACCATGCCTCCCGTTGCCATCACTGATTGCTACGCCGATCTCCTGGACCACCTGTCCGATTACTCGGGCGGTGACGGGACCGATCGCGATCTGCGCGATTACCGTCGTGCAGTGCAGACGGCGTATCGCGATTTGATGTTGGCGAACGAGTGGAAGGCGTATCTCACGCGAGGGCGCATCAACCTCAATCCGCTGCAAGACGACGGGACCATTGAAGTCGATGTCACTGGCGGCACCTACGAGCGACAAGTCACGCTGACCGGCTATACGTGGCCGACGTGGGCCATCTACGGCACGCTGCTGATTGACGGTGTGCGTTACAAGATTGACGAGCGCAAGAGCAGCACGGTCCTGACGCTGACCTACGATAGCTGTCCGACTGCGGACATTTCCGCTGGCACGACTTACACGCTCTACCAGAATATCTATCCGCTGCCCGAAGACTTCCGCCGGTTGGATGACCTGTACTTTGAGAATGGGTTGGGGGCGCTCCAGCCGGTCGCGTCGGTCGGGGATTGGTTGTCTTACGACCAAGACACGATTGAGACCGGCAGGCCGTACCTGTACGCCATTGGCGACCTGCATTCGACCCGCAAGTACGGCAAGATGGCGGTCTACGTGCATCCCGCGCCGGAAGACGCCGAGAGCATTGACTTCGTGTATTGGCGGAATGCTCGCCCGATCTACTACAACGGCTATGAGACGGAATGCCGGGTGGGAACGGTCACTGGCTCGGCTGGCAGTGCGACCATCACCGGCACGACAACGACCTTCCATGCCAAGATGGTCGGTTCGATTCTGCGTTTGAGCCGCGACACGACGAATTATCCGTCCGGCTTGGGTGGCGAGAATCCCTACCAAGAGCAACACGTCATCAAGTCGGTGGAAAGCGCCACCAGCCTGACGCTGGAGACAACACTGACCTACTCCTACGCGGCGGTGAAGTATTGCATCACGGACCCGGTGGATGCAGATGCGGCACTGCTGGAAGCCCTCTATCGCCGAGCAGAACTCGCTCTCGACAACCTGCGCCATCCCGACCGCGTGCCGGGTCGGATGCGCATCTACGAAGGCGCGTTCCGCGAAGCCTGTGAGCGTGACCAACGGCTGGAGCCAAACTTCGGACTTTATGGTCGCCTGTGGCAGTTCGGCGGCAGCACGAACATTACGAACATCATCAACGTCGTCGAGGACGATACGCCCGACCCAGGCGGTGGAGGAGAAACTGTGCCGTCGCTTCTCTACAGCATGGCGTCTATCAACACGGTCGCCAACACGACTTCGGAGACGGCGCTCTACAGCGACACGAACGCCGAAGGCAGCCGCACGATTGCAGCCAATACGTGGGGCGTGGCGGACGTCATTCGCGTGCGGGCCAGTGGCACCTACGGAACAGCGGACATCTCGGCGGGAACGCTCACGTTGCGGTTGAGCATGGGATCGACGGTTCTGCACATGGTGAGCATGACGATGCCAGACGCTCAATCTGGCAAGTCCTGGCGCATGGAGGCGGAGTTGACCCGCCATTCGATTGGTCCTACGGGAACCGTTTCCGGGGTTGGACTCGTCGAGTTCTCCGTCGAGGGTGAAGCAGCGTTGCAAGTGGACGACGACCCGGTTGTCAATGAAGCCCTGGCAAGTGATAGCAGCCAGACGGTGGCGATCACAGCTCAGTGGGGAACAGCAAGTTCAGCGAACACGATTACCTGCTCGTCACTGACCGTCGAGCAGGTGGGAGCATAGGGATGAAGCGGTTTGCACTGTCCATTGTCGTTCTTCTCTTGGTGTGCCGGGTCTGCCTTGCGCAGAGCACGGTGGCACCTGTGTTCGACGTGCGCCGCTACGGCGCGAAAGGCGACGGAACGACCGATGATCGTGTTGCCATCAACAAGGCGATTGCCGCTGCGGAAGCTGCTGGCAATGGCGCTGTCGTGGACTTTCCACGCGGCACTTATCTCGTGCTGGGGTATATCGAGGTCAACGACTCGGGCAATGTTCTGTTGCGTGGCAACGGGTCGGTCATCAAGCAGGCTCCGCTTAGCACCGGGAACCAACTGCTGTTCACCGGGCAAGATAATATCACCGTAGAAAACCTGGAAATCGACTGCAATTTCCCGACTTCCAAAGGTGCTGTGACTCACTCTAACACGGCAACGGCAGGAACTCCTGGCAGCGGTGCGACAGGCGGAACTTTGACGCTGGCATCGGCTGCGTCTAGTACCGATTCGGCCTACAGCGGGCTCGTGATTGCAATTACCAGTGGCCCTTGTGCTGGTGAATACCAAGTCATCGGCAGTTACGTCGGCTCCACGCGAGTTGCGACGATTCTTGGTACGTGGTCTACCGACCCAGACAATGGAGGAACGGTCACGCCGACTTACGAGATTTACTCCGGCTCAGGCCTCGGTGTGAACAATACCGGAGACAACCTGCGTCTCAAGGACGTGATTATTCGCAACACCAAGAGTCACGGCGTGCTGCATCAGTACGGCCGGATTGACTATCAAAACGTGCGAATCATCGACGCTGGCCTCTCTGGCATCCAGTGCAAGGGAGACGAACATTACGTCGATGGTCTTTACGTCGAAAACTGGAACGC